>CAYSXA010000041.1:0-18531 GCA_964435005.1 uncultured Anaerolineaceae bacterium
CGGCTATCCCGCACAGCGATCACGATTTGCCAGGGGCGCAGCAGGTAGCCCAGCGGCAGGGTGATGATGTGCACCAGCCGGCTGAAGGGGAACACCGCCAGCAGCAGGAAGAAGTTGAAGACGTGTAACTGGATGATCCAGGGCAGCCCCACCAGCAGGTTCGGCTGCGGCTTCAGGCTGAACAGCGACCACAGGTAGGGCGTGAACACTCCGGTGAACCAGGTGGAGCCGAAGCGGTACAGCGTGGCGGTCAGCACGCCGGTGATCAGCGAAACGAGCAACAGCAGTAACACGATCACGTCCATTGGCGTGGTCACGGCGCGGATTTTCGCCTCGCTCAGCCGTCGCCAGCACAGGATCACCAGCCCAACCAGCGCCCAGATGCCGAGCGCCAGCCCAGTGACCTCCAGCAGGTACAACCGCACCGGCACGGCGTTCCACCAGCGCAGGCTCTTCGGCAGGAAGAGCGCAATCAGGTGCCCGATCAGCACGATCAGCACGCCGTAGTGGAACGAGATGTTGCCCCAGTACAGTTTGCGGCGCTCCAGCAACTGCGAGGACAGGCTGGAGATGGTGAACGGCTGCGTCACCGAGCGGTAGATGGTCACCGCCACCGCCAGCGTGATCGCGATGTAAGGAAAGATCAGAAACAGCAGCGTGTTCCAAAACATGCTTATCCTCCTGTGGGTTGCTTTGCCAGCTCGTCCACCGCGTGCCGGGCAGCCTCAAGTAGAGCGATGTACGGATTGTCGGCGTCTGCTTTGTGCAGGGCGGTGTGCATCGCCTTCAGCGCCACGGGCAGCACTTCCAGCAGTTCCGGCAGCGGATCGTCGGCGACCGCCAGATAGCGGAAGACCGGGATGACGTGGTCGGGCAGTTCGCCGTCCGTGGGGATTTCCTGGAGGCGGTACGCCGCGTTCAGTTTCGCCATGAAGTCGCCGCGCGCGTAGCTCTCACCCCAGCGGTGGAAGCCCAGGTAGGGCGCGGTCAGCGGGTTGAGGTCCAGCGTGCGGGTGTACAGCTCCTCCCAGGCGGCCAGCGAAAGCGGCTCGATGGCGCGCAGGAAGCGGTCCACCGCCGTCCGCGCCGGGCCGGGGGTCAGGTTCTCGCAACCCCGCTCGATGGTTTCCAGCAGGCCGGGTCGAGGGTAGCGGAAGGCTTCAGCCAGCAAAGCAAAGGCGTTCATCATGCACCTCGCTGCGGTGCCTGGATGTAGCCCAGGCCGGTCTCGCCCTTGTGGGAGAGCGGATCCGTCAGCGATTCGATGGACATCTCGCGGTGGTACGGCGGCAGCACGAAGCGCTCCTCCAGCGTGGGCTGGGTGGTCAGCTGATAGATCGCCTCGGCGGTCTCCAGCGTCAGCCCGACCTCGTCGAGCAGGGCCAGGGTGGCCTCGTCCACCTCGCCGTCCACGCTCTGGCGGCGCTTCAGGATGCGCACCGCGAGCATCTTGCGCAGAATCTCACGGATGGGCGCTTCCTCACCGGCGCTGAACAGGTTCGCCAGGTACTGCACCGGCAGCCGGGCGGCGTCCAGGCGGTGGAAGAGTTCAAAGTCGTGCTGCTCTGGCGAGAGGTCCAGGCGCACCAGCTCCTCCTCCACCACGCTGACCACCGGCGAGAGCGGCGGCACGTAGTACATCATCGCCATGGTGCGGTATTCGGGGTGCAGCGGCAGGGCAATCTGCCATTCCTTGGCGAATTTGTACGCTGGCGACTTCTGTGCCGCCTCAATCCAGTCCGCCGAGATGCCGCTGGCCTGTGCGGCGGCGATCACCTCCGGGTCGAAGGGATCCAGGATGACCTCGCGGTGCGCGGCGATCAGCTCCGAATCCGGCACCATGGCGGCTTCGGGGATGCGGTCGGCGTCGTAGAGCAGCACACCCATGTAGCGGATGCGCCCCACGCAAGAGTGCGCGCAGGCCGGAGCCTGGCCGCTTTCCAGGC
This sequence comes from uncultured Anaerolineaceae bacterium, assembly GCA_964435005.1. Lineage (GTDB taxonomy): Bacteria > Chloroflexota > Anaerolineae > Anaerolineales > DRMV01 > CAYSXA01. The sequence continues at coordinate 1,947 of CAYSXA010000041.1, forward strand.
GCGGGAAGCACAGGATGCACTTCTCCGACTTGCCGGTTGCCCAGTTGTAATACACCTTCTTGTAGGGGCAGGCGGCCACGCACATCCGCCAGGCGCGGCACTTGTTCTCATTGACCAGCACCACGCCGTCCTCGGCACGCTTGTAGATCGCGCCCGACGGGCAGGCAGCCACGCAGGCCGGGTTCAGGCAGTGATTGCAGATGCGCGGCAGGTAGTTGAACACCACCCGCTCCAGTTCCTCCATTTGCCGGCGAACGGCTTCGGGCACGCCCTCCAGGCTGGCGTCGTTGCGGGCATAGACCCGCGAGCCGGCCAGGTCATCGTCCCAGTTCGGGCCGCTCTCGATGTCGATCGGTTCGCCGGTTACCAGCGAGACCGGGATAGCCGTGGGCTGGTCGTCGCCCTCCGGCGCATCGAACAGGTCCTGGTAGCGGAAGGTAAAGGGTTCGTAGTAGTCCTTCAGGTCCGGCAGTGCCGGGTTGTAGAACAGGTTGAACAACCCTTTGGCGCGGGTGTGCAGGCGCAGGTCGAGTTTGCCGTCCTTGTACGCCCAGCCGCCGCGAAAGTGTTCCTGTTTCTCCCAATGCGTGGGGTAGCCCGTTCCGGGACGGGTCTCCACGTTGTTCCACCACATGTACTCGGCGCCTTTGCGGTCGGTCCACAGGTTTTTGCAGGCCACCGAGCAGGTATGGCAGCCGATGCACTTATCCAGGTGGAAGAGCATGCTGATATGGGCACGAACGTTCATGGTTACACTCCCTAGAATTCCGGTTTCTCAATCTTGCGGACGAACGCAAAGGTATCCCGGTTCACGCCCGTGGGGCCCCAGTAGTTGAAGAAGTAGGTGAACTGGGCGTAGCCGCCGGCCATCAAGACCGGTTTCAGCCGGGCGCGGGTGATGGAGTTGTTCATCCCTGCCCGACGGCCCCGCGAAGGCGACTTCGGGATGCCGATGGTGCGCTCGGTGGCGTGATAGACGAACACCGTGCCGCGCGGGATGCGCGCCGAGACGATGGCTCGCTGCACGAACACACCGTTGTCGTTGAACACTTCCACCCAGTCGTTGTCCTGGATGCCCATCTCCTCGGCGTCCTTGTCGTTCAGCCAGACCGGGTAGCAGCCGCGCGAGAGCGTCATCATGCGCAGGTTGTCCGTGTAGGTGGAGTGGATGCCCCACTTGCTGTGTGGGGTGATGTAGTTCAGTAGTTTGGCGCCCTCGGCCTGGGCCTGGCTGAGCCGGGTTTCGTCCAGCATGGCGATTTCGGGGCGCGGTTTGTAGGTCGGCAGGTGCTCGCCCCAGGTCAGGTACACCTCGTGGTCGAGATACACGTGCTGGCGACCGGTGAGCGTGCGCCAGGGGACCAGCCGCTCCACGTTCAGCGTGTACGGGCTGTAGGCGCGCCCCTGGTTCACCAGACCGGACCAGGTGGGCGAGGTGAGCACGCGGCGCGGCTGTGCCACGATGTCGGAGAAGGAGTAACGCACGTGACGGGTGTTCACCGCCAAGTCGGTCAGTTTGACGCCGGTCTTCTTCTCCTCGGCCTCGAAGCCGCGGTAAGCCAGTTCGCCGTTGGAGGCCGGGTCGAGCGCCAGGATGATCTCGGCCACCTCGCGCGCGTCCTCCATCGAGGGGAAGACCTCGCCGTCGGCGGCGCGGCGCGGCTGGCGCACCTGCATCTCCTGGTACACGTCCTCCACCGGGATGCGCAGGCCGTGCGCCCCGATGCCGTTCTTCGCTACCGCGCGCCCCAGGCTGACCATGCGCTCGTACACGCGAGTGTAGTCGCGCTGCACCACGCGGAACTTCGGCATGGTCTTGCCGGGGATGGCTTCCACTTCGCCCGTCCACCAGTCGGCCACGGTGGGCTGTGCCAGTTCGTCGGGCTTGTCGTGCTGCAACGGCAGCATCACGATGTCTTCCACCGGTTCGGGCAGGTGTTTCTGCGCCAGTTCGCTCACCTTGCGCGCCACTGCCTTGTAGATGTCCCAGTCGCTGCGGGCCTCCCAGGACGGCGGCACGGCGGCCTGCATCGGGTTGATGAAGGAGTGCAGGTCGGTGGTGTTCAGGTCGTCTTTCTCGTACCAGGTCGCCGCCGGCAGCACGATGTCGGAGTACAGCGCCGAGGTGTCCATGCGGAAGTTCAGGTCAATCACCAGGTCCATCTTGCCCTGCGGCGCTTCGGGGCGGTATTTCACTTCCTGGACGTACCCTTCGGCGAGTTCTTCGGCGATCGCGTTGGTGTGCGTGCCCAGGTAATGCTTCAGGAAGAACTCGTGGCCCTTGGCGCTGGTGCCAATGGCGTTGCCGCGCCAGATGAACCACACGCGCGGCCAGTTCTCCGGTGCATCCGGGTCATCGATGGAGAACTGTACCTCGCCGGATTTCAGTTTGTTCACCACGTACTGGATGATCTCGGCTTCGCTCTGCGCGCCGTGCTCACGGGCTTCGCGCACCAGTTCGGTGGAACTGCGGTTGAACTGCGGGAAGAACGGCAGCCAGCCACGGCGGACAGCACGAGCCTGCTGGTCAATGGTGTGGTCTTTGATCTCTTCGCTGAGTTTGTCGTAGGCGCTGAAGCCGCGCTCGTAGCGCCACTGGTCGGAGTGCACGTAGTGGAAGGACGGCGTGTTCTGGTGGCGCGGCGGCAGCCCCCAGTCCAACGCGAAGGCCACCGTGGCCCAGGAGCCGATGTTGACCACCTTCTCCTGGCCGACATAGTGGGCCAACCCGCCGCCGTTCACGCCCACGCTGCCGGTCAGCATCAGACCGATGATGGCCGCGCGGTAGAGCAGGTTGTTGTGATACCAGTGGTTCACGCCCGCGCCGATGATCACCAGGTTCTTGCCGCGCGTCTTCTCACCGTTCTGCGCCCATTCGCGCGCGAAGCGGATCAGCGTCTCGCGGTGGATGCCGGTATGCTTCTCCTGCCAGGCGGGAGTGAAGGGCAGGTCGTCGTCGTAACTCTGTGGGTAGTCGCCGGGCAGGCCGCGCCCGACGCCGAACTGCGCCATCGCCAGGTCGAACACCGTGGCGACCTGCACCTCGCCGTCGCGGGTGGTGATTTTGCGTACCGGCACGCCGCGTTGCAGCGTCTGACTGGAAACGAAATCGTCGAATGCCACCTGCACCACGGCGTCGTGCGTGTCGATGAAGGTGAGCGCCGGGGCGATTTCCTCGCCGGTTACCGCGTCCTTCATCTCCAGGTTCCACTTTCCCTTGTCCTTCTCGGCCCAGCGGAAGCCGATAGTGCCCTGCGGCAGGCGTGGCTGGTTGCTGCTTTCATCCCAGACCAGCAATTTCCAGTCGCCGTTCTCCGCGTCGGCGTAGGCTTCCAGGCGGTTGGCGCGGATGTACTTGCCGGGGCGCCCGTCCGCGCCGATTTCCACCAGGAAGGGCATGTCGGTGTACCGCTTGAGATACTCCTGGAAGTACGGAACCTGGCGTTCGGCGTAGAATTCTTTCAGGATCACGTGGTTGACCGCCATCCAGTAGGCCGTGTCCTGGCCGGGGTGGACGGGGATCCAGTAATCGGCGTACTTGGAAACCTGCGAGAAGTCTGGGGAGAACACGGTCAACTTGGCGCCCGCGTGCCGCACTTCAGCCAGGAAGTGGGTGTCCGGCGTGCGGGTCATGTTGAGGTTCGACCCCATCACGGCGATGAAGCGTGCGTTGTACCAGTCCGCCGACTCATGCACGTCAGTCTGCTCGCCCCAGATCTCCGGACTGGCGGGGGGCAGGTCGCAGTACCAGTCGTAGAAACTCATCACCACGCCGCCCAGCAGCGAGAGGAAGCGGCTCCCGGCGGCGTAGCTGATCTGCGACATGGCCGGGATGGGCGAGAAGCCGATCACCCGGTCAGGGCCGTACTGCTTCACGGTGTGGATCACCGAGGCGGCGATGATCTCCAGCGCCTCTTCCCAGGTGACGCGGCGGAAACCGCCCTTGCCGCGCGCGCGCTGATAGCGGGCGCGTTTCTCGGTGTCGCCCACCACCGATTCCCAGGCTTCCACCGGGTCGTCGAAGCGAGCGCGCGCTTCCCGCCACAGGTCCAGCAACGCACCGCGTATGTAGGGGTACTTCACCCGCAGTGGGCTGTACAGGTACCACGAGAAACTGATGCCACGCTGGCAGCCCCGTGGCTCGTAGGGCGGCAGGCCGTGCTCCAGTTGGGGATAGTCCGTGGCCTGCAATTCCCAGGTCACGATGCCGTCTTTGACGAACACCTCCCAGGAACAACTTCCCGTGCAGTTCACGCCGTGCGTGGTGCGCACCCGCTTATCGTGCTGAAAGCGGTTGCGATAAAACTCTTCCCACTTGCGCTCCGTGGGGGCGATTTCTTCCTTAATCCAGCGCTTCATGCGTGCCTCCTCAATTGGTCTGAAAGGCTCTCACGTTGTCGAGGCCAACCGATGAACATCACACCGAACAGGACGCCCGCGCCAATCAGGCCGAGCACCACGAACAGGGTCGGCGCGCCGGCGCTGGCCGGACCTGCGTCCGCCTGCTCCAGGAAAGCGCGCACATGGGCCTGCTCGACCGGCGAGAGCGGCTGGTTGGCGTAGATTTCCTTCATCACAGGGAAGGGGAGCGTGTCCAGCGCGCTTGCCAGCCCCTCCTTGCCGTAGCGCGAAGCCACGTGCGTCAGGTCGGGGCCCAGCGTGCCGCCACCGAGCGTACCCACACCGGCCACGTTGTGACAGGCGTTGCAGGCCGGGCCGCCGTTCTCGAAAGGCACCTGGCCGGTGAACAACTTCTCACCCCAATCCGGGTCGCCCTGCATGTAGAGCGCGGTGGGGCCGATGGGCTGTTGCTCGCCAGCAGTGGTTTCTTCCGGCGCGATGGCGGTGGTCTCCAGATAAGCGATCACCGCGCTGACCTCGTCGGCGCTCAGGCCCAGGGCGGGCATCGGCACCTGGTACTTGTCCAGCAGCGCGGTCGCGTCAGGATCACCCGCCGAGAACATCGCGTTCGGGTTCTGGATGAACTGCTCCAGCCAGGCCCGGTCTCGTTGCGTGGTCACTCCCTGCAGGTCGGGGCCGACCAGCCGCCCGCCGCCAATCGTGTGGCAGCCGGCGCACTTCTGTTGGAAGATCTGCTCGCCCTCTTCCGCCGATTGCGTCAGCGACAGGGCCAGCACTCCTGTCACTGATGTCATCAGCAGGGCCAGCAGACCTATCCAGAGAAACGGTTTCCAGATTTTGCGCATGGCATCACCTCATTCTGTGGTATCAAGGAAAGACGAGCGAGACGACAGCGTGTGCAAGGCATGGAACAAACCATCCTTGCTGGCTGGGACCTCTTGCACCATGTACAGGCGTAATGTGCGTTCAGAAAGTTTGGCCTGGATGACCGGGACGCGCGGGATGCGGTCCAGCAGTTCGCTGAATTCCACGTTTTGCTGAGGTGTGGCTCTTTCCCCCGCCAGGATCAGCACGTCCACGTTCCGCTGTTCCATCATCGCCAGAGCCTGATCCAACTCTACAGGCCCCACCATCTCGATCTCCTCATTCCCGGCCAACAGGTTGACGATCCCCTCGCACAAAAGGGGCTGGATGCAAACAATCAACACCTGAAGTTTCCGGGGATTTGTCGTCATGTCGCTTCCGGGCAAGGGTTTGTTCCAAATATCACAGGTTTCTTTGAGTGTACGCGAGAATGTCTGGGAAGTAAATCACTCCCCGAGGGGAGTGAAGAACGAAAAAAGAGCGGTTTGGAAGCCGCTCTTGAGGTCGGAGAACTAGTTCTTTGAGAGGGAGAGGTGTGGTCAGTCGATCATACCCAACTGACGGGCAAAACGCGCTGCTTCATGCCGGCTGTTGACCTGTAACTTCGCCAGGATGCTACGGACGTGGCTCTTGACTGTGTACAGGCTGATGTTCAACGCCGCTGCGATTTCCTTGTCGCTGGCCCCCAGCGCCACGCGGCTGAGCACTTCCTGCTCACGCGGCGTGAGTGGGGTGATTTCCTGGTTTGCGGTTGTCTGAGGAGCCGATTGGTGGCTCAGCCGCCGGAACTCTTCCAGGATGCGCGCCGCCAGGGCGGGCGGAAGCGCAGCTTCCCCGCGCAACGCGCTTCGTATCATTTCCAGCACTTTGTGGGATTGCAGGTCTTTGAGCAGGTACCCCTGGGCGCCGTACTTGATCGCCCGCAGCAGTTTTTCTTCATCGCTCTGCACGGTCAGCATGACTACCGTGGTCTCCGGCGCGAAGCGCTTGATGCGCAGCAGCGCCTCCAGGCCGTCCATACCGGGCATCTGGATGTCCATCAAAACCAGGTCGGGCTGCAACTCGCGCGCCTTGACCACCGCTTCCAGCCCGTCGCTGGCCTCGCCGACCACTTCCAGGTCTGGCTGGGCGTTGAGGATCGCCATCAGCCCTTCACGAAAGAGGGCGTGGTCGTCCACCAGCAGGATGCGCGCCGGGTTCATACCACCTCCACCAGTACGCCGGCGTGCGCTGGCCAGGCGAGGGTGACGCAGGTCCCCTCGCCAGGTTGGGATTCCACGGTCAGGTGGCCGTCCAGGCGTGCCGCGCGCGCCTGCATGATTTGCAGGCCGAAGTGGTTATGCGGGATGTGTTCCGGGTCGAAGCCGCGCCCGTCATCGTGCACGAGCAGGGAGTACTCCTGACCGTCGCGGAAGAGCTCCACGGTGATCTGACTCGCTTCGCTGTGGCGGATGGCGTTGCGTAGCGCCTCTTCGACCACGCGGAGCACCTGCTGCAGGTCGTCTTCGGGCAGTTGTACGGGGGAGTACACGCGGCAATGGAAGTCGATTTCGGCAGCGCTCTGATCCTGATAGCGCGTGATGAGGGCCTGGAGTTCGTCCTGCAGGGCGCGCGGGGGCGGCGCATCGGTTTGCAGGCTGGCGATCGCGCGGCGCACTTCACGGATAGCCGAGGAAGCGGCTTCCCGCAGCCGTTGGAGCGTGTGCCGGGCGGCGGGAAGGTCTTGTTGGGCCAGCAGGTCCATGCTGCGGTCGCTGAGCAACCCAATGGAACTCAGCGTTTGCGCAAGTCCGTCGTGCATTTCCGCAGCGATGCGCTGGCGCTCTTCCATGGCGGCCAGGCGCTCGGCCTGTCGGTACAGACGGGCGTTCTCCAGCGCGATTGCCGCTGAGTTCGCCAGCCGGGTGATCAGATCCACGTCCTCGGCGCTGAACTCCGCCTGGCGTGTTGAGCCTACGCACAGCGCACCGATCACCTGTCCCTTGGCCTGGAGCGGTGCAACCAGGTGGCTGACCCGGTACGTCTGCGCCAGGATGTGACACGCCGGACCGCATTCCCCTTGCGTGCACAGTTGGGCGGTGGGGGAGTAAAGCAGCGTGCGCGTCTCCTGGTCGCGGGAAGAACTCTGATACGCCTCGATCGCTTCCACCGGTCCGCTGATGGATTGTAGTCGCAGGAATTCATTCTCAGAGTCCAGCAGGCAGAGCACGGCGGCGTCGCTGTTCAGCAATTCGCGGGCCTTCTCGGTGATCGTACGCAGCACGTGGTCCAGGTCCAGGCGGGAGGAAATCTCCCGGCTGACGCGGTTCAACGCTTCCAGTTCCCGCGTGCGCTGGGCGACCCGCGCTTCCAGTTGCTGGCCCCATTCCAGCAGTTTCTCCTGCGAAGTCCGCAACTGGGCGCGCATGCTTTCAATAGTGGTTGCCAGGGTGTGGATCTCCTGCGGCCCCTGCACCGCGACCGGCGTGTTCAGATCGCCCTGGCCGATGCGCTCGGCGGCCGTCTCTAACTGCGTCAGCGGTTCGAGTAACATGCGGCGTACCATCCACAAACCCATTGCCAGCAGCAGCAGCGCTACCGCCAGGAAGATGCCCTGAATCCAGCGCAGGCGCTCCACTTTGTTGGTGGAAGCGCTCTCGTACAGGCGCACGGCGGCGTCGGCCTGTTCCACGAGCAGCGGTGCCAGGGTCTCTACCTGTTGCATGGCCTGCCGGAAGGCTTCGCTGTCGGGAGGGGATTTCGTGACCTGTATCAGAGCGGCTTCAAAGGGGCTCCAGGTCATAGCCACCCGGTCCAGTTGTTCACGGATGATGGGATTTCTTGTGGCGGCCACGTACACCGACCGCCCTGGCAGGTAGGGCACTTCACCGCCAGATTGGAAGGCGGCGAGCGTGCTGGCGAAGGTGGCCATGCTGTCCTGTAGATCGGGGATGTGTTCCACCTCTCCAGAGCGGATTTCCAGCGCGAAGCGGGTCATCTGCTGCACCAGCATGCGCTGGCGCCCGGCCAGGTTGATCACCAGCGCGTCTTGCTTTTGTGCGTTCAACCCCCAGAACGTGGCACCCACGGTGATGCTGACCAGGAGGACAAAGGTGAGGAAGAGCAGCCCTAACGCTGCGCGAATGCTTTGAAACATATTCTGGAGAAGGTTAGCTTTCTGCGCGAGGCATCTGAGATCAACGTAGCGACTACTATTTTACCCGATTTGCTGCCGAATCCTTTTCCACAGTGTGCGGAGGAGTGCTGAACTTTAATGCGGGTTATAATGAAGCCTGTTCTGCCGGGTTCTCTGTGAACGAATTCGGCATTTGTGTTATTCATCATCGAGGGACAACGGTACTCATGACATCGATAAATCATGCCTCAAACATCTCGGTGGGCATCATCGGCGCAGGGATCGCCGGAATGAGCGCGGCCTACGATCTGGCACGCGCCGGCTATCGGGTGACGATCTTCGAGGCTTCGGATCAGGTCGGTGGGCTGGCGTCGGGCTTCAAACAGCCGCACTGGGACTGGTCGGTGGAGAAGTTCTATCACCACTGGTTTCAATCCGACCGGCACATCCTGGGGCTGATGGAGGAACTCGGCCTGCGCGACCGGGTGATTTTCCCGCGCCCGTACACTGTGATGTACCACAACGGCAAGTGGTATCCGTTCGACTCTGTGCTGGCGGCCTTGCTGTACCCCGGCCTGGGCTGGGGGCTGGACAAAATCCGTTTTGGCCTGGTGGGGCTGTACCTGCGCCTGACCAGGAACTGGCGCCCGCTGGAGCGCACCACGGTGGACGCCTGGATGCGCCGCTGGGCAGGGGAGCGGGTGTACGAGTCTATGTGGCAACCGATGGTGGAGGGCAAGTTCGGCCAGTACGCCAATCGGGTGAACATGGCCTGGATGTGGGCGCGCATCCACGCGCGCACCACCCGCCTGGGAACGTATATCGGCGGCTTTCAACGCTTCGCCGACGACTTCGCTGAGATTCTGCGCCGCCTGGGTGTGGACATCCGGCTGCGCGCGCCGGTGGAGCGGGTGGCGCGCACGGTGGAGGGCCTGCGCCTGCACCCCGCCGACGCGCCGCCAGAGGTCTTCGACCGCGTGCTGGCGACGGTTTCGCCGGCGTTGCTCACCCGTCTGGCACCCGATTTGCCGGAGGATTACCTGCGCGGCCTGCGCTCGCTCAAGAGCCTGGGCGCGGTGGTGCTCACGCTGTCGCTCAAGCACCAGCTTTCCGAACAGGGGTATTACTGGTTCAACATCCCCAAGTCGGCGGGTTTTCCCTTCCTGGCGCTGGTGGAGCACACGAATTACGTCTCCCCGGAGCACTTCGGCGGGGAGCATATCGTGTACTGTGGCGATTACCTGCCGCCGGAGCACGAGTACTTCCGTATGAGCAAGGACGAGTTGCTGGAGCGCTTCCTGCCCGCGCTGCGACGGTTCAACCCGCGTTTCGACCGCTCCTGGATTAATGATGCCTGGCTGTTTCGGGCGAAGTACGCTCAGCCCGTGCCGATGGTGAACCATTCGCAGCACATCCCGGATATCCGCACGCCGCTGCCGGGGCTGTACTTCGCCAGCATGAGCCAGGTGTACCCCTGGGATCGGGGCACGAACTTTGCGGTGGAAATCGGTCGCCGAGCAGCACGGTTGATGATGGAGTTGTAAGGTGTACCGGGAGGGTCACATGCGCTTCCCGAAACACGGCTGGGTTGGCCTGGCGCTGATCCTCGTCTTCTGGCCGGTAAACTGGTTCTGGCCTGGGCTGCGCACGCATCTGGCCTTCTTCCCGCTCTGGCTGGGTTACGCGCTCACCGTGGACGCGCTCGCCGCGTTCCGTCGGGGCGATTCGCTGTTCACCCGCGACCCGCGCTGCTATGTGGGGCTGTTCCTGATTTCCGCGCCGGCCTGGTGGCTGTTCGAGGCGCTCAACCTGCGCACGCAAAACTGGTTCTACGTGGGACGGGAATTCTTCACCGATCTGGAATACGGCCTGCTCGCCACGCTCAGTTTCAGCACGGTCATGCCGGCGGTCTTCGGCACGGCGCAATGGGTGGCGACCTTCCCCTGGTTCCGGCGTCCGCGACGCGGCCCGGTGTTGCGTCCCACGCCGTCCCTGATGCGAGGGATGTTCCTCACGGGCTGGGTGATGCTGGCTTTGCTGCTCGCCTGGCCGCGCTACTTTTTCCCCTTCCTCTGGCTGGCGGTGTACTTCATCCTGGAGCCGCTGAATGTGTGGCGGGGGAATCGGCATCTGCTGGAATGGACGGAGCGGGGGGACTGGCGTCCGATTCTGACCCTCTGGGCGGGGGTGTTGGTCACCGCCTTCTTCTGGGAGATGTGGAACTTCTTTGCGTATCCCAAATGGGTGTATCGCGTGCCTTTTGTGGATTTCCTGCACATCTTTGAGATGCCCGTGCTGGGCTACGGTGGCTATTTGCCTTTTGCGCTGGAGCTGTTCGCCCTGTATCACTTCGTCCGCGGCCTGTTCGGCCACGGCCACGACGATTACCTCGCCCGGATGTTCAACCAAAACCAGTAAACCAATGAACCGGCCCAACCAATGCAACCAATAAACGAGCACGCCCTTTCCGCCGCGATGGCTTTGAACCCGCGCGAAGAGGATTTCCTGCGGCACTTCCAGACGCTCAGCCGACGCTACCCGCCGGAGGTGGCGCGCACGGCGCTGGAACAGGCCATTTTGCGGCGGAAAGCGCGTGCGAAGTACCCGCCAGCGATGGCGGATCGGATGTTCTTCACCCGTGAGGCGTTGGAGCAGGCCACGCCGTGGCTGGTGGCGGTCTATCGGGCGGCGCGGTACGCCGGGCGACGCGGTGTGGTGGACCTGGGCTGCTCGATCGGCGGCGATACGCTGGCCCTGGCCGCGCATGCGCCGGTCGTGGGGCTGGACCGTGACCCGAAACGGCTGCTCCTGGCGCAGGACAACGTCCGCGCGATCGCGCCCCGGCACCCGGTGGCGCTGGTGCAGGCCGATTTACTCACCCCCTTGCCGTTACGCCTGCCGCCGGATTGGGGACTGTTCTTCGACCCGGCGCGTCGCGCGCGCGGTCGCCGCACGTTTTCCGTCCACGATTATCATCCGCCGCTCACCGTGGTTCGGGAATGGCAGACGCGCACGCCGGCGCTTGGGGTGAAGGTCTCGCCAGGGGTGAAGCTGGACGAATTGCGGGGCTTCGACTGTGAGGTGGAGTTTATCTCCTGGAAAGGGGAATTGAAGGAGGCCGCGCTCTGGTTTGGGCCGCTGAAGACCGCCGTGCGCCGCGCCACCCTGCTCCCCGGCCCGCACACACTGACTGCCGAAGCCGAGCCCGACCTGCCGCTTTCCGAGCCGCGCGCGTTCATGTACGAACCCGACCCGGCAGTGATCCGCGCCGGGCTGGTGCGCACACTGGGGGCGCAACTGGATGCGGCGCAACTCGACCCCCAAATCGCTTACCTGACCGCTGACCGGCGCGTGAACACCCCATTTGCGCGGTGCTGGCAGGTCGAGGATTGGCTTCCTTTCCAGTTGAAGCGGCTGCGCGCGACCTTGCGTGAACGGGGCGTAGGGCGCGTGGCGGTCAAGAAACGCGGCTCGCCGATTGAGCCGCAAGACCTGATCCGCCGCCTGAAACTACAAGGCGACCGCGAGCGGGTGCTCTTCCTCACCCGGCTGCGCGGTCGCCCGATTGTGATCATTGGGCTGGCGGATTAATCCGAAAACAGCGGCAGATGCCCCAGCGCGATGATCTCCTTCCACTTGGCGCGTTCGCCCTCGGTGAAGATGGCTGCTTCAGCGACCACCTCCGCGCCGGCTTTATCCATCACCAGGCGCATGCCTTGCAGCGTGGAGCCGGTGCTGATCACGTCGTCCACCAGTACCACCTTGCGGCCTTTCAGCATCGCCCGGTCTTTCTCGTCCAGGTAGAGCGTTTGCGGCTTGCCGGTCGTGATGGACAGCGTCTCGGCCTGGATGGTGTCGCCCATGTACGGCTTGTAGGCCTTGCGCAGCACCACGTAGGGCTTGCCGGTCTCGATTGCCAGGGCGTGGGCCAATGGGATGCTCTTGGCCTCGGCGGTGACCAGCACGTCGTAGTCCACGCCTTGCAGTTGCTCGGCGAGGGCTTTGGCGGCGGCCTGGGTGAGTTCCACGTCGCCGAGGATGTTCAGCACCGCGATGCGCAGCCCTGGTGCGACCTCGAACAGCGGCAGCTCGCGATGCACACCCGCCACATCCACGGGATAAGTTTCGCGCTTGGAAGTCATGGTTCCTCCTGAGGTTGACAATCGTGCGTCGCAATTATAGCGCGTTTCGGGCGGCGTTATGTTATCATGGAACGCTGGGGTGTGAGCAAAATTAACCTCATTTTTCCCACTTGAGTTCGGGGGCGAGAAACCTACACGCTTGGTTTGCACCCGAACGTGGAAGAGCACACAGCGAGGAGAGGATTCCATGAGACAGAACCCAAAATCTTGTGGGGCCCTGGGTGGCGGGGCGCTGGCCGTGGCGCTGGCGGTCATGTATGCGGTGTATCGGTTGATTACCGGCAGCGGCGGGTTGATTCCCACCCCTGAATTGCCCACCCCGGTAGCGGAGCGCACCAGCAGCAGCGATTGGGCGACCGTGTACTTCGTGTCGCCTCAGCGCGGCGGGCCGTATCGCGGTGGCCCGGATGAAGCGCTGGCGCAGGCGATTGAAGGCGCGCGTGTCAGCGTGGATGCGGCCATCTACGACCTGAACCTGTGGAGCATTCGCGATGCCCTGCTTGCCGCGCATCGACGTGGGGTGGCTGTGCGTGTTGTGGCGGAATCGGATAACCTGGACGAGCCGGAGTTCCAGGCGCTCAAGCAGGCCGGGATTCCCGTGCTGGGCGACCGCCGCGAGGGGTTGATGCACAACAAGTTTGTGGTGATCGACCGCAGTGAGGTGTGGACGGGGTCGATGAATTACACTGTGCGCGGGGCGTATACCAACGACAACAACCTGATTCGCCTGCAATCCAGCCGTCTGGCGCAGGATTACACCGCTGAATTCGAAGAGATGTTCGTGGACGACGCCTTTGGCCCGACTTCACCGGCGAACACGCCGTATCCCACGCTTTCGGTGGATGGCGTGATGGTGGAAGTGTACTTTTCCCCCGAAGACGACACGCTGGATCACCTGCTCGACCTGGTCACGAACGCGCAGCAGAGCGTGTACTTCCTGGCGTTCTCGTTCACTTCGGACGATTTGTCCACCGCGCTGATCTCGGCGGCGGATCACGGCATCACCGTGGCCGGGGTGATGGAGCGCAGTCAGTACGAGCGCAACGTGGGGACGGAATACGACCACTTCCGTCAGGCCGGGCTGGACGTGCGTCTGGACGGCAATCCGGCGAACATGCACCACAAGGTGCTGATTATCGACGAACAGATCGTGGTCACCGGCTCGTACAACTTCACCAACAGCGCCGAGAAGCGCAACGACGAGAACACGCTCATCCTGCACGACCCGACGCTGGCGCAGCAGTATCTGGCGGAGTTCTGGCGGGTGTACAACCAGGCGCAGCCGTAGCGGGTACAGCTATCCGCCTGCGCCTGGGGGATTTGGGGAGCGCCGGTGGCTATCTGGGGAACAGGTCGAAGGTTTCTTCCCCGACGAGCGGTGAGGCGAGGGGCGCGGCCTCCAGGCGCAGCACGCGGCTGTTGGCGAAGTAGGGGAAATCGAAAGTAATCGGGTCGCCGGCTTGCCGACCGGGCATGGGCATCAGCCGCGCGGTGAGCGGTTTGCGCAGCCGTCGAGAGAGTGCAGCCAGGTCGAGTAGCACGGCGTACAGCGATTCCACGGGGGTGTCGCCGGGCAGGGGAAGAGTGTCCAGCCCAGTGCCACACACCGCGGAGTAGAGCAATACATCTTTCACCGTGAGCGTGCCTTCGGCGGCGCGGGCGGCCAGCGTGGCGTCCTCCAGCACCGGCAGCATCAGGCCGCTGAAGCCGGTGCGGGGGAAGTCGGCGCGGTCGATCGCTTCGGCCAGGATGGCGGCAGCGGTCAGCGAACCGTGCAGCCCGACGCGCGGCACGCCCAGGCGTTCCATGGCCGCGCCCAGCGAGCGGGCTTCTTCGGGGAAGGGCGCGAGCGAGCAGTCCAGCCCGCCGAAGGGCACGCCCAGGCGCTGGCTCAGGTCGTCCGCCACGGCGAGCAGGCGGGCGGCGTGCGTCTCGATGGCCTGAATCAGCTGTCCCCGCGCCTCGGCGACCGTGGCGGCGTTGGTGAAGGCGTCCACGGCCAGATCGGCGGCCTCCAGCGCCAGCGCGAAGCGCATCTCTCCCACGGCGAAGTCAGGCGAGGCGTAGGCCGCCGGGAAGAAGGGCGCGCCTGCGGGCACGCCGACCAGCGCGGCGAAGCGCAGGTTGGCAAAGCCGTTCGGCTCCAGCGGCGCGGCGGCGTGGATGACCTCCGCGCAGGCGCGCACGGCGGGGAGGTGGATGCCGTTTTCGTCCGCCAGCACGCCGGCGAAGAAAGCGTTTTGCGTGGCAGCGAGCATGGCGGGGATGGTGGCGTAATCTTCAAGGCGGTCGGGCAGCGCCGGGCCGAGCGCGACATAATCGAAGCCGTGTTCGGCGGCCAGACGCTCCAGCGTCTGCGCGGCCATGACCGGCGGCGCGCCGAGGCGAGGGAAAGGCACAGTCGCCAGGCGGGTGGTCTGCACCTCGTAGCCCGCGCCTTCAAAGCGCAGGCGCGCGGTGGCGATGAAGCGCCCGGCGCGTGCCAGGACGTCCGCATCCGGCGGCCAACCGGGGTGGCAGAACAGCGTGATCGAGCGGATGTTCATCGTTCTCTCTTGTGCATCAGGCGACTGGTGCTTTGGAATCGCCGGTCACCTCAAATTGTTCCACATGCGCCCGGATAAGCGCCACGGCCTGGCGGATGCGGGCGCGGTTCTCCTCAATCTGATGCCAGCGGCTGGCGCCGGAAGGGTGCGGTAGCGGCACGATCCAGCGTCCGTCCACCTGCTTTTGCGTGCCGATGATCTCGCGCAGTGAGAGCCGTTTGGGGTAGAACAGGTCAATCGCCAGGCGCCCAATGGGGATGATCAGCGCCGGGTTGACCAGCGCAATCTCGCGCTCCAGGAAGGGACGGCAGAAGCGCTGCTCGGTGCGGCTGGGGACGCGGTCGCCGCTCCCGCCGTTCGCGCGCCCCGGATAGCACTTGGTCACCGAGGTCATGTACTGCGTGCGGCGGAACCAGTCCTCCTCGATGCCGGCATCGGCCAACCACTGGAACAGGCGGCGTCCGCTCCCGGCGTTGAACGGACGCCCGGCCTGCACCTCGGTGATACCGGGCGCCTGGCCGATGGTCATGATGCGCGCGCCAGCCACGCCGCTGAAGACCGCCGGCGGGGTGACCTGGTAGCCAGCCTCCAGGCAGCGGCGACAGGCGCGCATCTCGGTGTGCAGGGCAGCGAGTTCGTCAGCCAGCGTCATGCAGTCACCTCGTCCCAAATGCGTTGGAGCAGCAGCGCGTCTTCTTCCATGATAGGGCTTTCACACAGGATGCGTCCCGCGCAACCGAAATCGTGCAGCGCGCGGAAGATGGCGCGCACGTCCAGGTCGGCTTCTTCGATGGTGAGGTGGTTCTTTTCGCCTTTGGGGCCGTACTCGATGCCGGAGAGGTGAATGTGCAGGCGTTGCAGGGCATCCTCACCGAGCGCCTTCGCGTAGGCTTCCAGGGCGCGCGCCCACTCGTCGTAAGTGTTCATTGAGCCGTCGCCCGCGCGCGCGTGCAGGTGCGCGAAGTCCACGCACGGCTCCACGCCGTCCAGTTCGCGACTCATCACCAGCGTATCTTCCAGCGAGCCGAGCATCGCGCCTTTGCCCATGGTCTCCGGCCGCAGGGTGACCTGCACCCCCTGGGTCTGCAACTCGTCCAGGCAACCGCGCAGGCGCTCGATGGCGATCGGTAACACCTCCGCCGGTGGGCGCTTAAAGTACGAGCCGGGGTGGAACACGATGTCCGTCGCGCCGGCCAGCGCGCCGTACACTGCGGCGTCCATCAGCCGCTTGCGCGATTTGGGCCATTCCTCGTCGTCCGCGTTCAGGTTGATGAAATACGGCGCATGTACGCTGATGGCGACATCGTGCTGCTGCGCGGCCTCGCGGATGGCGGCGCAGGTCTTCTCCGAGATGCGTACCGCGCGCACCCAGCCGAGTTCCAGCGCGTTCAGACCGAGCGCGGCGGTGTGCATCACCGCGCCCACGCTCCCACCGGGCTTCTTCGGGGTGGATTTCGGGGAACCGACGGTTCCAAAACGGAAAGGGGATGAGGACATGGGGACTCCTATAAGCATTTTGAGTAGAATGACAGCAAAGCGGAAGGGGAGGCCGGAGG
>CAYSXA010000042.1:0-18242 GCA_964435005.1 uncultured Anaerolineaceae bacterium
ATCTACTTTTGGCGCGTTCATGCTCCCAAGTCTACCTCAACTGCGTAACTCCTAACCCATAACAAAAAACTCCCGCCCGTTCTGGGGCGAGAGCATCGCGCTTCGCGGTTCCACCCAGATTGACCGCCAGAGGCGGTCATCTCTTGGGGCCGATAACGGGGCCAGCCGGTTCCCATACTTGCCCTGGCGGGCGTTCCGGGTTCCGCTCGCGGGTGGTTTTCACCGGTCGCCTTCCGAAGCTGGCTCTCAGTCAATGGCCTGCTCTCCCTGTCGGCGCGCTACCGGCTACTCGTCCCGGTCATCGCGTTTGACGATGCGGACAGAGGGGGCTCCTCTGTCCTTGCCTGATGTGTGGGCGGTACAGGACTCGAACCTGTGACCTTTGCGATGTCAACGCAACGCTCTAACCAACTGAGCTAACCGCCCGGGCGGTCTTATTATACCCATCCGCGCGGGAATTGACAATGCTTCCACAAAAACGCTCTCCCCGGATTTTCCTCAAAATTTGTGGGATAATTGGCATGTAACGTTGAACCGAAGGAGATTCCATGAACTTCAAGACCCTGTGCGTCCTGGGGCTGGGTTACATCGGCCTGCCGACCGCCAGCACCTTTGCCACCCACGGTCTGAAAGTGGTTGGGGTGGACGTCAACCCGCACGTGGTACAGACACTGCGCAACGGCGGTATTCACATCCACGAACCCGGCCTGCGCACACTGGTGGCCGCGGCCATCCAGTCGGGCAACCTGCGCATCGCCGAACAGCCAGAACCCGCGGATGCCTTCATCATCACCGTGCCTACCCCTTTCCGGGACGGAAAACGCGCCGATTTGCGTTATGTGATCTCGGCAGCGGAGTCCATCGTGCCGCACCTGCGCCCCGGCAACCTGGTGGTTTTGGAATCCACCTCGCCGCCTCGCACCACGGTGGACGTGGTTGCCCCTATCCTGGAGCGATCCGGGCTGAAAGCAGGCGCGGACTTTCACCTGGCCTACTCGCCGGAACGCGTGCTCCCCGGCCAGATTCTGCGCGAACTGATCGAGAACGCGCGAGTGGTCGGTGGGGTGGATCGTGCCTCGGCAGAGGCTGGGCGCGACCTGTACGCCACTTTCGTGCGCGGCGAGATCATGCTCACCGACGCCACCACCGCCGAAATGGTCAAACTGATGGAGAACACCTACCGCGATGTAAACATCGCCATCGCCAACGAGTTCGCCCGCCTGGCCGACCGCTTCGGCGTGGACGTGTGGGAGGCCATCGGACTGGCAAACCTGCACCCCCGCGTGAACATCCTTCGCCCCGGCCCCGGTGTGGGCGGGCACTGCATCAGCGTGGATCCCTGGTTCCTGGTGGAAGCCGCGCCGGACGTCACTCCCCTGATCCGCACCGCGCGCCAGGTGAACGATTCGCAGCCGCAGTTCGTGGTCGAGACCCTGCGGCGCGCGCTGGGTGATTTTCGCGGCAAACGGCTGGCCGTACTCGGCCTGGCCTACAAGCCCAACGTGGACGATTTGCGCGAGAGCCCGGCCATCGAAGTGGCCCGGCTGCTCGCTGAGAGCGGTGCAACGGTGCGCGCCTACGAACCGTTCAAACCCGATGCGGTCATTCAGGGCGTGGTGACCGTCCCCGCGCTGGACAAGGCGCTGGACGGCGCGGACGCCGTGCTGCTGCTCGTGGCGCACGCCCCCTTCCGCGACCTGACGCCGCAGCAGGTGGCCGAACACGTCGCCAACCGATGGCTATTCGACGCGGTCAACCTGCTGGACGCCAACACCTGGCGCGCCGCCGGCTTCCGCCTGCTCCGCCTGGGCGAAGGAAAGCCAGACCACACCCGATAAACCTCGGACGACAAACAAGCCACGAATCACCAACCACCAATCTCACGATGCGTATCCTCTCCATCTTCGGTACCCGCCCGGAAGCGATTAAAATGGCCCCCGTGGTGCGCCAGTTAGCACGCACGTCGGGCATCGAGTCGCTGGTGTGCGTGACCGCCCAGCACCGCGAGATGCTCGATCAGGTACTCGACCTGTTCGGCATCACCCCGGACGTTGACCTCAACCTGATGAAGCCCAACCAGTCCCTGGCTGCGCTGACCGCCGCCGTATTCACCCATCTCGACCCGGTGCTGCGCGACATGAAACCCGACTGGGTGCTGGTGCAGGGCGACACCACCACGGTGATGGCCGCCGCGCTGCTGGCCTACTACCACCGCATCCGCGTAGGGCACGTGGAGGCCGGGCTGCGCACCGGCGACAAATTCCAGCCCTTCCCCGAAGAGGTCAACCGCCGTGTGGCGGGCGTGGTGGCCGATCTGCACTTTGCGCCTACCGAATGGTCGCGCCAAAACCTGTTACGCGAGAACGTGCCCGCTGCCCAGATCGAGGTGACCGGCAACCCGGTGATCGACGCGCTGCACTGGGTGGCGGAGCGGCCTTTCGACCTGTCCACGCTGGGCATTCCGGCGCTGGACGACCCCTCGGTGCGGCTGATCCTGGTCACTGCACACCGCCGGGAGAACTTCGGCGCGCCATTGGAGCACATCTGCGCAGCGCTGCGTGAACTGGCGGAACACTACGGCGGCGCGGTGCATCTGGTCTATCCGGTGCACATGAACCCAAACGTGCAGGAGCCGGTCTATCGCCTGCTGAGCGATGTACCGCATATCACCCTGCTGCCACCACTGGACTACCTGCCGCTGGTACATCTGCTCAAACACGCCCACCTCGTACTGACGGATTCCGGCGGTTTACAGGAAGAAGCGCCCGGTCTGGGCGTGCCGGTGCTGGTGCTGCGCGAGAAGACCGAGCGCCCGGAAGGCGTGCAGGCCGGTACAGTGAAACTGGTCGGCACAGACACAGAACGCATCGTGCGCGAGGCGCGCCGCCTGCTGGACGACCCCGCCGCGCACGCAGCGATGGCGCAGGCCGTCAACCCCTACGGCGACGGCCACGCAGCGGAGCGCATCGTCCAGGCGATCCTGGATTACCCATACATCTCATGAAGAGCCTGCCCAACCTGCTGGTTTACGCCCGCCGCCGCCCGCTGATCGGCAAACTGGCCTACTACGCGCTGAAGGCGATTTTCGGCGCGGAAATTCCACGCTCAGTGGTCATTGGCCCGGACTTCGACCTGGTGCATGGCGGTTTCGGTGTGGTGATTCACCCCCGCACCCGCATCGGCGCGCGGGTGAAAATCTACCCCGGTGTCACACTGGGCCGCGCGGACATCCACCGCCCGATGAGCGAATCGCGCTTCGAAGGCATCGAAATCGAAGACAATGTCATCCTGGCGCCGGGCGCGAAGGTGCTCTGCAAAGACGGTGTGCTGCGCGTGGGGCGCGGCACGGTGATCGGCGCGAACGCCGTGTTGTTGCAATCCACCGGAGAGAACGAAATATGGGCCGGCGTGCCCGCCCGTAAAATCGGGGAGCACAAACGATGAAGTGCATCGCCCTGGTTCCGCAGGTGCACGGCGTGGGCGGGATGGTCTCTTTTCGCCACAAGTTGACCGCCGGGCTGGCGAAACGCGGCGTGCAGGTGACGCACGACCCGGACGACCCGGCGGTGGAAGCGGTGCTGGTGATCGGTGGCACGCGCGATTTCGCCGCGCTGTGGCGCGCGCGACGGCGCGGTCTGCCAGTGATACAACGCCTGGATGGCATGAACTGGCTGCATCGCCGTCGGCGCACCGGCCTGCGCCACTTCCTTCGCGCCGAGGTCGCTAACTTCGTGCTGACGTTCATCCGCGCCCGCCTTGCCGACCGCATCGTTTACCAGAGCGCCTTCTCGCACCAGTGGTGGGAGCACGTACACGGCCCGACGCATGTGCCCTGGTCGGTGGTGCACAACGGTGTGGATTTGCAAGTCTATTCTCCCAGCGGCCCTCACCAGCGCCCCACCGACCGCTACCGCGTGCTGCTGGTGGAAGGCTCGCTCGGCGGCGGTTACGAGATGGGGCTGGAGACCGCCGTGGAACTGGTCGCACGACTGAACCGCATGGGGCTGGATCGTCCGGTGGAGTTGATGGTCGTCGGGCGTGTATCCGAGGCCGTGCGGCGTGCCTGGGACGCGCGTGCGGAAGTCCCGCTGCGCTGGGGTGGGCTGGTACCGCGCGAACGCATCCCGGAGATTGACCGCTCGGCACACTTGCTGTACTCCGCCGACTTGAACGCCGCCTGCCCGAACGCAGTGATCGAGGCGCTGGCCTGCGGCCTGCCGGTGGTGGCCTTCGACACCGGCGCGCTGCCCGAACTGGTGCCGCCCCAGGCCGGGCGCGTCGTGCCCTATGGCGGCGACCCCTGGCAACTCGACCCACCTGACGTGGACGCCCTGGCGCAGGCCGCTGCCGAGGTGCTGCGCGAGAATCCCGCCTTCCGCCACGCCGCCCGCACCCACGCTGAAACCCACTTTGGACTGGACAAGATGGTAGAAGGTTATCTCCGCGCTCTCCATCAGGCCAGCCAGTGAACCAATGCAACCCGTGGACCAGTGGAACCAGAGGAGCCAAAGGCTTCCGAGGTGTCTGAGAGTGAAGCATGTATCCCGGTAAAGTCGCCTTGCAACAGCGCGTCATCCCCGCCTACCGCGCCCCCTTCTTCGACCTGCTGGCGCAATACTGCGCGGGCGGGCTGACGGTGTTCGCCGGGCGTCCGCTACCAGTGGAGGGCATCACGCCTGCCACGCGCCTGGAGGTCGCTCGTTTCGTCCCGGCGCGCAACCGTCACTTCACCGACCCATCACGTAACACCTACCTGTGCTGGCAACAAGGCATCCTGGACTGGCTACGCTCGGAAGACCCCGACGCGCTGATCGTGGAGGCCAACCCGCGCAACCTGAGCACCTGGCGGGCTGTGGCCTGGATGAAGCGCCGCGGTCGGCGCGTGGTCGGCTGGGGGTTGGGCGCGCCGCCCCAACCCGGCATCGCCGGAAAACTGCTGGACGCCTGGCGGCGGGCGTTCCTACGACGGCTGGACGCGGTGATCGCCTACAGCCGCCGGGGAGCGGTGCAATACCATGCGCTGGGGATGCCGCCGGAGCGCATCTTCGTGGCGGTGAACGCGGTTGCGCCGCGACCGACGCAATCGCCGCCCACCCGACCGCCCGACTTCGCTGAGAAGCCGGTGGTGTTGTTCGTCGGTCGTTTGCAGGCTCGCAAGCGGCTGGACTTGCTCTTTCAGGCCTGCGCTGCGCTGCCGCCAGAACGTCAGCCACGCGTGATTGTGGTGGGCGACGGCCCGGCGCGCGCGCACTTCGAAGCGTTGGCGCAGCAGGTGTACCCGCAAGTCGAATTCGTGGGTGCACGCCACGGCGCCGACCTCGATCCACTGTTCACCCAGGCCGATCTGTTCGTGCTCCCGGGCACCGGCGGCTTAGCTGTGCAGCAGGCGCTGGCACACGGGCTGCCGGTCATCGTGGCGCAGGGCGACGGCACACAAGACGACCTGGTGCGCCCAGAAAACGGCTGGCAGGTGCCCCCTGGCGACGTAGACGCTCTGCGCGCCGTACTCGCTGAAGCGCTCGCCGACCCCGCCCGCCTGCGCCGCATGGGTGAATATTCCTTCCGCATCGTCCGCGACGAGGTCAACCTGGAGCGGATGGTCGCGGTTTTTCTGAAAGCATTGCGGGTGAGGGAAAAGGGTTCAGAAGAAACAGAGGGCGCAGAGGTGTCTGACGTGGCACAGCCAATCAATCAACCAACGAACCAATGAAACTACTTTTTATCGCCGATGGCCGCTCCCCCATTGCACTGAACTGGATACGTCACTTCGTCGCGCAGGGGCATGAAGTGCATCTGGCAACGCTGTATCCCTGCCAGCCCGACCTGCCGCTGACCGGGCTGCACTATCTACCAGTGGCATTCTCCGGCGCGGTGGAGACCGGTTCAGGCAAGCGATGGAAAAGTCGTCTGCTGCGCCTGCTCGCCCCACCGACCGTTCGTACCCGACTGCGGCAGTGGGCAGTGCCGCGCAGCCTGCCCGCTGCCGCCGAACGCCTGCGCGCCCTGCTGGATTCGATCCAACCCGATCTGGTGCACGCTATGCGCATTCCCTACGAAGGGATGCTGGCAGCGCTGGCGCTGGAAGGCCACCAGGAACATCTATTGATCTCAGTGTGGGGAAACGACTTCACGCTGCACGCGCCGCGCACGCGCACGCTGGCCGCGCTCACCCGCCGCGCGGTTCATCGCGCCGACGCCCTGCACACCGACTGTCGACGCGACCTGCAACTGGCACGGGATTGGGGCTTTAATGAGCGCAAACCGGCCATCGTGCTACCCGGCGGGGGCGGTGTGCAGATAGAAGTGTTCCATCCCCCAAAACAGCCGGTGGACGCGCCGGTACTCATCCACCCGCGCGGATTGCGGGCCTACGTGCGCAACGAAGTGATCTTCCGCGCGCTGGGAACGGTGGCCCGGCGCCGTCCGGACATCCGGGTGTTGTGTCCCGCCATGCAGGGCGCGCCTCAGACCGAGCGCTGGGTGCGCCGCTACGGGCTGGAGGAACAGGTGCGCCTGCTCCCACCGCAATCTCGGTCAGCGATGGCCTCCCTGTTCCGCCAGGCGCAAATCGCGCTCTCCATCACCACCCACGACGGCACACCGAACACCCTGCTTGAAGCGCTGGCCTGCGGCTGTTTTCCCATCGCCGGCGACCTGGAATCTATCCGCGAATGGATTACAAACGGCGAAAATGGCCTACTCGTCCCCCCCAACGATCCAACGGCACTGGCAGATGCTATCATGCGGGCGCTGAATGACGCTGACCTGCGCGCCCGTGCTGCCATGATCAACCAGAATCTAATCGCCGAACGCGCCGCCTACCCAACGGTCATGGCGCAGGCAGAGACCTTCTACCGGCAAATCATCTCCCGCGCCAACCGGTGATGATGGGCACCAGAAACCTGTAAAGCGGCACCGCCATCCTTCCCAACGCAGGCTCGAACCAGCCGAACGCCCAGAGGTAAAACAAACGCCCCTCCCACAGAGAGGGGCGCAACAGAAAAGTGCGACGCGCCTTTGGGACGCGTCGCACTTCGTCTTAGATGTGGATGGCGTGCCCTTCCGCCGCGTGGGCGGCTTCCATCAACACCTCGCTGAGGGTGGGGTGCGCGTGCACGTTGCGCGCGATCTCGGCAGTTGTGATCTCCATCATCTGCGCCAGTGTGAGTTCAGGCAGTAGTTCGGTCACTTCAGGGCCGATCATGTGCGCGCCCAGGATTTCGCCATACTTTGCGTCGGTAACGATCTTCACCCAACCTGTGCTCTCGCCCAAACCGAGCGACTTACCGTTCGCCTGGAAGGGGAAGCGCCCCACTTTGACCTCGTAGCCACGCTCACGCGCCTGGGCCTCGGTCAGGCCGAAGGACGCCACCTGCGGTTGACAATACGTGGCGCGCGGCATCATCTCGTAGTTCAGTTTCACCGTCTCCACGCCGGCGATGTGCTCCGCGCACACGATGCCCTGCGCCGAACCGACGTGCGCCAGCATCAGTTTGCCGGTCACATCGCCGATAGCCCAGATGCCGGGCACGTTGGTCGCCATGCGGTCGTCGATCTCAACCGCGCCGCGCTGATCCATCTTTACGCCAAGTTCTTCCAGGCCCAGGCCCGCGCTGTTCGGCTTGAAGCCAATTGCCACCAGCACCTGCTCGGCGTCCAGCGTCTCGGTGCCGCTCTCGCTGCTCACCGTGACCTTCACTTTGGTCTTCAGCGCCTCGACCTTCTCCACGCGCGTGCCAGTCAACACACGGATGCCTCGCTTCTTGAACGCCTTGCCCAGTTCCAGGCCGATCTCCTCATCCTCCAGCGGAACCAGGCGCGGCAGCATCTCTACGATGGTCACGTCCACGCCGTAGGCGTTCCAGATGGTAGCGAACTCCACACCAATCGCACCCGCGCCGATGATCACCACCGATTTGGGCAGTTTCTCCTGAAGAATGGCTTCGCGGTAGGTCAGCACGCGCTCGCCATCCGGTTCCACGCCGGGGATCATCGCCGGGCGCGCGCCCGTCGCCACCACAATGTTCTTGCCTTCCAGGGAAACTTGCTTCCCTTCGCCATCCGTCACGATCACCGTGGAACGGTTGGTGATGCGCGCGGTGCCCATGTGCACGTCGATCTTGTTCTTGCGCATCAGGAAGGCCACGCCTTTGGTCAGTCGATTAGACACCCGGCGGCTGCGCTTGACCGCCACACCGTAGTCCAGTTTCAAATTTTCGAGGGAGAAACCGAACTCCTTCCCGCCGTGGCGCAGCGTGTGAGCAATCTCGGCGTTCTTCAGCAGCGATTTGGACGGGATGCAGCCCACGTTCAAGCACACGCCGCCCAGCCATTCTTTGTCCACGATAGCCGTTTTCAGGCCAAGTTGCGCGGCACGGATGGCGCACACATAGCCCGCCGGCCCCGCACCGATTACAATCACATCATAAGCACCCATACCTTTACTCCTTTGAGCCCTCTGGTGCCTCTGGCACCTCCGGCTCCTCTGAAAACTACGCCCAGTTTTGCAACGTTTCCACCACTACGGAGAGGAAGTGATCCGCCGCCGCGCCGTCCAGGATGCGATGGTCGAAGGTCAGCGAGAGATAGACCATTGGGCGGATGGCAATCGCATCGTTGCCAAGAGCATCCGTGACCACCACCGGGCGCTTCTGGATTTTGCCCACGCCCAGGATGGCACACTGCGGCTGATTGATGATCGGCATGGCGAACAGCGAACCGCTCACGCCGTGATTTGTGATAGTGAAGGTGCCGCCCTGCACCTCATCAGGCTTCAACTGGTGGGATCGGGCGCGGTTCGCCAGATCGTTCACCGCGCGGGCGACGCCCAGCAGTGAAAGGTTGTCCGCGCCTTTGATCACCGGCACGATCAACCCTTCCTCTCCCAGGTCGGTCGCCATACCGATGTTGATCTCGCCGTGGATCAGGATACCGTCGTCACGCCAAGACGAATTCACGATGGGATGCGCCTTGAGCGCAGCGACTGCAGCCATGACAAAGTACGGCGTGAAGGTCAGTTTGACGCCCTGGCGGGCAAACTCCTCTTTGTGCGCCGCGCGGTGGGCGATCACTCGCGAGAGGTCGGCTTCCATCACCGTGAGCACGTGCGGCGAGGTATGCTTGGAGCGCACCATATGCTCCGCGATGCGTTTGCGGACCACCGTGTGCGGCACCAGCGTCCCCAGACTGTAGGCCGGGGAAGGGGGCGCGGCCGTCGGGGCAGGTGCAGGCATCGGCGCCGGAGCTGGCGCCGGTGTCGGTGCCGGGGCAGGTTCAGGCGCCACCGGACGGCGTTCCAGGTAAGCCAGCACGTCTTCTTTAGTGATCCGCCCACCCTGGCCGCTGCCCTGCACGGCGCTCAGCGGAATCTGATGCTCGTTGACCAGTTTCGCCACCACCGGCGAGATGTACCCCAACTGCGGATGGCGACCGGGGCGCACCGGCTCGAAGACCGCCGGAGCCGGCGCGGGTGACGGCGCGGGAGCGGGGGACTCCGGAGCGGGAGCAGGCACGGCAGGCGCGACTTTCTCCTCCACCGGGGCGGCCTCTGCCGCAGGCGTGTCACCCTCACCTTCGGGTATCGCCTCGCCGGGTTCGCCAATCCAGGCCAGCAGCCCACCGACTGGAACAGTCTCGCCGGGCTGCGCCACGATCTTAAGAACCACGCCACTCGCCGGGCTGGGGATTTCGGTGTCCACCTTGTCGGTGTTCACCTCCAGCAACGGCTCCAGTTCTTCCACCCGATCCCCTTCCTGCTTGTACCAGGAAGTGATCGTCCCTTCAATGACCGCCTCACCCAGTTGAGGCAACACCACTCTGGTCGCCATACGTCCTCCTCACAGGGGATCGTTTCACTCGCTCAAACGCTCGGCGATGATTTCCGCTACATCTTTAACCTGCATCTCGCTGTTGGCTGCTTTGGCGGCGTCAGTGAGCATCACCATACAGAAGGGGCAGCCCACGGCGAGCGTGTCTGCGCCGGTTTCCTGGGCCTGCTCGAAGCGGGCTGCGTTGACCGCTTTGTCGCCGTGCTCTTCTTCCTTCCACATCTGCGCGCCGCCCGCGCCGCAGCAGAAGGACTGCGAGCCGCTATTTGCCATTTCCACCAGGTCGGCGCTCACCTTGCCCAGCACCTGGCGCGGCTCCTCGAAGATCGTATTGTGACGACCCAGATAGCAGGGGTCGTGGAAGGTCACTTTTTCGTCAGCACTGTCGGTCACCTGCAATTTGCCACTGATGATCAATTCATTGATCAGTTGCGTGTGGTGGATGACCTCGTACTCGCCGCCGAAGGCCGGATATTCGTTCTTAATAGTGTGCAGGCAGTGCGGGCAGGTGGTCACGATGCGTTTGGGAGCGACCTCGTTGAGCATCTCCACATTGGCGGTCGCCAGTTCATAGAACAGATACTCGTTGCCCGCCCGGCGAGCGGAGTCGCCGGTGCACTGCTCCTGCTCGCCAAGCACAGCGTAGTTCACGCCCGCCGCGTTCAGGATTTTGGCGAACGCCTGCGCAGTCTTCTGGGCACGCGAATCTGTGGCCGGGGCGCAGCCCACCCACCACAGGATCTCCGGCTCGGGGTTCTCGGCAATGGTGGGCACGTTCAACCCTTCAGCCCACTTCATGCGCTCGCTGGGCGGCACGTTCCACGGGTTTGCAGTTCGCTCCATACCGCGGAAGGCAGTCTGCCACTGGCTGGGGAACTGATTCTCCATCAACACCAGCCCCCGGCGGATGTCCATGATGTCGCGCATCGGCTCGTTGCCCACCGGGCAGACCTCGATGCACGCCCCGCAGGCCGTGCACG
Source organism: uncultured Anaerolineaceae bacterium (assembly GCA_964435005.1). Taxonomy (GTDB): domain Bacteria; phylum Chloroflexota; class Anaerolineae; order Anaerolineales; family DRMV01; genus CAYSXA01. Next base: position 10,808 of record CAYSXA010000042.1, read on the forward strand.
CCCACACCGCTTCCGGCGGGATGACGAATTCGGTGAGCATTTGCTCGGTCTCTTCCCCTTTGACCAGCCGGTCGCCCTCGTAATTCAGGAAGTAGCGCTTGTTGATCTCCAGCGCCGCCGGCGAAAGCACCTTGCCCGTGTTGTACGCCGGGCAGACCTCCTGACAGCGGAAGCACATGATGCAGGCGTAGGCATCCATCAACTGCTCCCAGCCCAGGTCTTCCAGGCGGGAAGCGCCGAACTGCTCGATGCTTTCATCCTCGAAGTCCAGCGCCGAAAGTTCACCAATGGAACGGCGTTCCGGCTTGAGCAGGAAGTTGAGCGGCGCGAAGAACAGGTGGATGTGCTTGGAGCGCGGGAAGTAGGGGATGAACAGCATGATCAGCCCCAGCGCGATCCAGAAAGAGATGTGGATCATCACGGTCAGCGCCGTTTCGCTCATGCCGCCCCACAACGGCGCGACCGCCGAAGCAAAGGGCTGCCAGGCGTCGCGGCCTTCCATTGCCAGTTTGAAACTCTCGCCCAGGAAGCGGAAGCCCACGTGGAACAGGATGAACAACCCTACAATGAGCGAGTCGCGGCGGATGCCGGTGCGCGCTTTCGGGTTGAGCATCACGCTGTCGCGCGTGCCGAGCACAGGCGGCTGGAGCACAAAGCGGCGGATGAGCAGCGCCGTCATCCCGACCAGCACGCCCACGCTGAGCACGTCCGCGCCCAGGCGGTACAGACCACCGAGCACGCCCTGGCCCAGGAAGTGGAAGCCAGGGATGAAGCCCTGCAACACGTCGCCCACGTTGACCAGCACATAGTACATAAAACCCCAGGCGACGAGTGCATGGAAGATCGTCGGCCCGGGGCGCAATTTCCACGTGGGCCTGAGCGTGATCGTCTTGGCAAGTGCCGCGAACAACCGCTTCTTCGCCAGCGACCAGTCCGGGCGGCCCTGACCGCGTCCGATGATCGCACTCAGCCGCCGGATGGCGTCCCAGGCGGCATATAATGTGGCAAGGGATGCAAGCACAAACAGGATTTTCTCGGGTAATGTCAGCATGGTCGTTCCCTCGATGTAAAATGTGTCGCAATAAGAACGCGGCAAAGACACGACTCAGTGCCGCGATGTTGCCTGCTTAGAGTTACAAACGATCTCCAGGTTGACATTCAACAACCTTCGTTTAATCGCCTTCCGCTGCACTCCCAGATAGGGCGCTGCAAAAAGCAAACGCTGGTTGCGGACGACTTTGGCTTTCAGCTCAATGTCGTCCGTATCCAGGTTCACCAGGCCCACGCGGTCGATGAAGCCGTGTCGCACCAGGTCGGACAGATTGTCTAGTTGACGTTTACGGAAGCGGGGAGAAGGGGGAACCACGGCCAGGTCGAGGTCGCTACGGTGCGCGGCCTGTCCTTCGGCGACCGAGCCAAACAGAAACATTGCCTGCGCATCCAGATAGCGGGCGAAAATGGCAGGGAATTCGTCCAGTTGATCCAGGACATAGAGCCGTGAAGTCGCCGTGGTCACGGGGTGATTATACCATTGGCGCACAAGGGGCAAGAGGAGCCAGGGAGCATGTGAAGCCAGAGCAATTGGGGGGATTTATGCCCCGCCGGGGGTGTACAGGCTGGGGTCTGTCGGGGTGCGGCCAGAGGGGTCCCACACGTACACCCAGTCTCCTTCGCGTGCCCAGTTGAACAGCCAGTGCGCGTCGCCAGGAGCGAGGTTCACACAGCCGTGCGAGCGAGGGTAGCCGAAACCGTTATGCCAGTACGCGCCGTGCAATGCCCTTGCTTCATCGAAGTACATCGTCCAGGGCACATCCTGCAGGTAGTAGAAATCGGAGCGATCGGCGGCGAACGCGCCGCTCATCGGAGTCTTTTCCAGTTTCTTCTCGATGCGGAAAAGCCCCGGACGCGTCCACCAGCCCGGCAGCCCGGTGGATACCAGGGTGGCGAAGACCATCCGGTTATTCTCATACACGGCCAGCGTCTGCTCGAACAGATTGACCTCGATCCAGCGTCCGTTCTCCACCCCTTCCGGCGGGTTCGGGTTGGGCAACACGCGGGCGATCAACCGCTGCTCGATCCACTCATCCGGGCCGATCATGTACCATTCATAATCGCCCACCTGCTGAGAGGCATACACTTGCACCACATCGTAGCGCTTCAGGCGATGACCGGTGTAGTCTTTGGTCTGGTATCCCGGCGTGCGCTTGGTCTCTGTGGGATACAGGATCCAGCCAAATGGCCGCTTCGGCGTGGTGTAGAACAACAATCCCTGAAAACGCGGCACGGCGATGCGCGCGATATCCCCCGCCCAGACCCATTCGTTACTTTGGGTAAAGTAATATTTCTGGCCGTCCACCACCGCCACATCGTAGTATGAAATGAAATTAAACCCTGGTGGGAGATAACGCCCCGGCTCACCAGCAACCGCGGCATCCAGATTAGGGTATAGCGGCAATGGCCCCTCCCTGGTAATGCGCGCATAACGGTACGGTACCTGTGCCAGTGCTGGATCAGGCGTGTGGGCAGGCAGGGGCTGAATGGGGAACGTCAGCCCCAGGCGCGCCATGCGCGTGAGATACGCCGCCGGGCCGGCCACCAGACAATCGGTGGCGGATTCGTATACGCCCGGCAGACACAACGGCACACCAGCCTGATCGTTCCGACGATAGGCCGTAGGCGTTGAGGTAGCCGCGATTTGTAACAACAGCAACCCGATGAGACATCCCCGCTGAAACCATTTGTTTATCATATCGGTCATTATACCCGTTTCCGCCCAACAGGTCGTGTACCGGTGTTTATTCGCACCTCGCTGACAGGATGAGCAAACCACAAAGGCACAGAGTGTTTGTCTCTGTGCCCACAGAGCAAATCTCCTTGTGCACTTCGTGTCTTCGTGGTGACAAACTCAGCAACAAACCTATCGGCGCTCATTGTAGCGTACGCCCCAGCGCACGGGCGACCCGCTCCACCTGAGTGACGAAGTCCGGCAGCGCTTCCAAAGGAAGCGACTGCGGTCCATCGGAGAGCGCCCGCGCCGGGTCGGGATGCACTTCCACGAGCAGGCCATCCGCGCCGGCGGCCACGATGGCACGCGCGGCGGGCAACACCAGGCCAGCGCGCCCGGTGGCGTGGCTCGGATCGCCGATCACCGGCCACGGCGCCTCGGCCTTGACCAACGCGATTGCGTTCGTGTCCAGCGTGTTGCGCGTGGCGGTCTCGAAGGTGCGGATGCCGCGCTCGCACAAGATGATGCGCTCGTTGCCGCGTCGGGCAATGTGCTCGGCGGCCAGCAGCCACTCGTCTACGGTAGACATGAAGCCACGTTTGAGCAACACCGGCTTGTCCATCTCGCCAACCGCCCACAGCAGCGGGAAGTGCTGCATGTTGCGGCTGCCAATCTGAATGATGTCCGCGTACTCGGCCACCACAGGCAAATGCTCCACGCCCAACGCTTCCGTGATCACCAGCATCCCAAACTCATCGGCCACCGCGCGCAAAATTTCCAGCCCCTCGCGCCCCAATCCTTGAAAAGAATCGGGCGAGGTGCGTGGCTTGAACGCGCCGCCACGCAGCACGCGTAGCCCCAGGTCGTGCATCACTGCCGCCACGGCGCGCGTTTGCTCGTAACTCTCCACGGCGCACGGGCCAGCCATCAACACCACGGCGGGGCCGCCTATAGAGAGATCGGGAGCAAGAGTGATGGGGTGTGTCATAGCAGAAAGCGTGTCTGTTTGTTGTACTGGTTGCATCGGTTGCGTTGGTTGCATTAGTTTACTGGTTCATTGGTTGCCCTGGTTGGTTGAGTGAAGAGCGCGGTGAGGGCAGGACGTTGAATTTTACCAGAGGCAGTGCGGGGAAGGTCTTCGACGAAGCGCCACAGGCGCGGGGTTTTATAACCAGCCAGATGACGACGGCAGTGGGTTTCCAGGTCGGTGATGGACACTTCGGCGCGCAGCACAACCGCTGCTGCCACGCGCTGCCCCCATTCCGCGTCGGGCACGCCTACCACAGCGGCCTCCGCGACTGCCGGATGTGCTCGCAACACGCGCTCCACCTCAGCAGGATAGACGTTCTCGCCGCCAGTCACGATCAGGTCGCTGCGGCGGTTGACGACCCACAGGTCGCCGTCCACATCCAGGTAGCCCAGGTCGCCGGTGTGCAACCAGCCATCACGCAGCGCCCGTGCGGTGGCACCGGGATCACCGTCGTATCCCTGAAACACCGTGCGCCCGCGCACCAGAACTTCGCCGATTGTGCCAGCAGGACAGTCGCGCCCGTCCTCGTCCACCACGCGCACCTGGGTATACAGCAGCGGACGCCCAACCGTTCCCGGCTTGCGGCGCACCTGATCCGGCAACGCGGTGGCAACCTGCGAGGTCGCTTCAGTCAGGCCGTAGGTGGTCGCCACAGGAAAGCCGCGCTCCAACGCTCGCTGTAACAGATCAGGAGGAGCCGCCGCGCCGCCGAGCAGGATCAGGCGCAGGTGCGCCGGCGGCAGGTCGTCCACCGCGTCGAGTAGCCGGTGCAATTGCGTGGGCACCAGCGAAACCAGTGTGACTCGCTGACGGTGTAACGTCTCCCACAGCCTCTGCGGATCGAAGGAGCCGTCCTCCTCCGACAGCACCACTGCCGTACCGTACAGCGCGCTACGAAACAGGATGGACAGCCCGCCAACGTGGTACAGCGGCAGGGTGAGCAGCCAGCGGTCACCGGGCTGCACACCCAGTCGGAAGGCCGAAGCCACGGCGCTCCAGAAGAAATTGCCAGCGGAGAGTCGGGCAGCCTTCGGAACGCCCGTGGTGCCAGAGGTGAAGATCAGCACTTCTCCTTCATCCCCCCCCTCTCTGCCCTCCTCTCCTCTCTCCCACAGGGGAAGGGGAGGAGGGCTGGAGATCGGGGTGAGGGCATCCACTCCCACACGAGCGAGCAGTTCACGGGTTTCGGAGTCGGTCAACCGCAGGTGGATCGGGACCAGCACCGCGCCCATGCCAACCACCGCATGGACAAAGGCCACGGATTCCGGCGTGCGTTGAAGCCGTGCCGCCACCCGCGACCCTTCACGAACACCCTGACGACGCAGATCGTCCGCTATCGCCGCCGACCAGCCCGCCAGTTGACCGTAGGTGATTGTCCGCTCGCCCTGGATCAGGGCCACGGCGTTGGGAGTGGTTCGGGCGCGTTCCAGAAGGAGGCTCATCGATCCGCAGACTTCCCAGATCAGGTAGATTTACGGCCAGCGCGGGAACTTGTGGTATCCCGGCGGTCGCTTCTCCAGGAAGGCATCACGGCCTTCCTGGGCTTCATCGGTCATGTAGGCCAGGCGGGTGGCCTCGCCCGCGAAAATCTGCTGCCCGACCAGCCCGTCGTCCACCAGGTTGAAGGCAAACTTGAGCATCCGAATTGAAGTCGGGCTTTTACGGTTGATGATCTGTGCCCACTCAAAGGCTGCTTCTTCCAGTTCCTCGTGCGGCACGACCAGGTTCACCATCCCCATCTGGTAGGCATCTTCGGCAGTGTACACGCGCTCCAGGAAGAAGACCTCGCGGGCGCGCTTCTGTCCGATGTGTCGCGCCAGGTACGCCGAGCCGTAGCCGCCGTCGAAACTGGCAACACTGGCGTCCATCTGCTTGAAGCGGGCGTGCTCCCGGCTGGCGATGGTCAGATCGCAGACCACGTGCAGGCTGTGGCCGCCGCCGACTGCCCATCCGGGCACCACCGCGATCACCACTTTGGGCATGAAGCGGATCATGCGTTGCAGTTCGAGCACGTGCAGGCGTGGCAGCACATAGCCGCCTTCATAGCCGCCGTGTCCGCGCACCCGTTGATCGCCGCCCGCGCAGAAGGCCCAGCCGCCATCCTTCGGCGACGGGCCCTCGCCGGTGAGCAAAATCGTGCCGATGGAGGTGTCCATCCAGGCCCAGTGAAAGGCGTCGATCATCTCATCAATGGTCTCCGGGCGAAAGGCGTTGCGCACCTCCGGGCGGTTGAACGCGATGCGCGCCACCCCTTCTGAGCGATAGCAGGTGATGTCGATATAGTCCTTCACTTTTTGCCACTGTGTGGCCGGGCGAATGTACTTCCAGGTTTGGGGTTCGGGCATGAGGGCCTCCAATACATCATGTGGAATGCGGGATGCGTTATGCGGGATGGGAGGTATGGGATGCGGCGAGGGCGATCACCTGACGACGCGCGGCTTCCTGTGTGGCCGCGTCGGTGCGCACCTCGATAAGATATGAGTGCTCCGAGGCCAGTGCCTGGCGCAACGCCGCGCCGACTTCGTCTACCGCCACCCGCCGATGACGCAGGCCGTACATCTGCGCGGCGGGCGCGAAGTCCAGCCCATGCGGGGTGACGAACAGGTCAGTAAAGGGCGGCTCGTGCGCCGCAACCGGCAGCCGATGGAAGATGCCGCCGCCGTCGTTGTGAATCAAGACCATCTGCGCCTGCACGCCGCAACGCCGCAGCGCCAGCAACCCGTTCAGGTCGTGGTAAAGGGTCAGGTCGCCGGTCACCAGCACCGTGGGGTGCAGGCTGGCCGCCGCCACGCCTAGCGCGCTGGAGACCGTGCCATCAATGCCGCTGGCGCCGCGATTGGCGAACACGCGCACCGGTTTCGCCTGTGGCGGGACAAATTGATCCAGGTGCCGCACCGGGTTGCTGTTGGCAACGAACAACCGCGCTTCGGACGGCAGCGCGGCGACCACCGCCGCCAGCACACGGCCTTCCGGTGGGGCGACCTGCTGCTCCGCTTCCCAGGCAGCAGCTTCGGCGGACAGCCAGGCGGACAGCCAGGCGTCGTCCGCCGCGCGTGGAGTCAACACAGCGGGCAGCGCACGGCACAACAGCGCCGGATCGGCCTGCACCAGCGTGTGTAGCGAGAAGGTGGGGTCTTGCCAGCGACCGTAAGCGTCCACGCCGATTTGGACGGTCTCCGCTGGCAGCGCTTCCAGATAAGCGTGCAGGTGCTTCGAGGTGGGCATGGCGCCGAAGCGCAGCACCACTTCCGGCGGGGGGACATCCGACTGGTTGGCGGCCAGGAAGGTCTCGTAGCCGCCAAGCACGGGCGCCTGCCGCACGTGCGGGCCGAAGCGCAGACCAGAAAGCGGGTCGGCCAGGATGGGGAAGCCAAGCGCCTGCGCCAGTGCCGCCACCGCAGCCGGGAAGTCGCCACCAGGGCAGCGTGGGCCGCAAACTATCAGGCCGCGCCGGGCGTCGCGCAACGTGGCAGCCAGCGCGCCCACGGCAGCCTCCTCCGGCGCGAGGCGGGACCGTTGCACATGCACCACCGGACGCTTTTCCGCGCGGGCCAGTCGCGTCCCTGCCGCCGTGGCCCACCGGTCCTCAGGCGTGGGTTCCAGGCGCGTGCGGCGGGGGCAGGGCAGGTGCTGTGTCGTTTACCCAGCGCTCGCGCGCGGCGCAGGGCGGCCCCCACGGT
>CAYSXA010000043.1:0-18000 GCA_964435005.1 uncultured Anaerolineaceae bacterium
CAGGTTTTCTCCTGTCTCTATTGTGCCAGATCTCTCTCTTCCGGAGTGGTACTATATATCTGCCAGCGTCATAATGAAATCAAGACGGATGCGGGGCAAATTCTTGCCCACATTTCTCCCCATCCCCAAAACGCCTGCGGGATTCTGCGATCGTTCCTTGGCTCCTCGGTCAGGACGGGTGCGCTTCACCTGGGGCGCGCAGGTAACCCAGTACACTTGCTGTCAACTTTCGCCCGCAAATGTACTGGTCGTTTTCGGCCAGAGTGTACCAGCAGGGGAAACAGCCTACCCTGAACATGGAACAGCGACGGCAGTGCGCGCCGCTACTACCTTGCGGGCGGGTGCATCGCTGTGTGCGCAAGGTAGAAGAACAGAACGCCAAAGCGCCGCATGATCCCATGCGGCGCTTGCTGTGGGCGCGGAGGGACTCGAACCCCCGACCTCATCAATGTGAGTGATGCGCTCTAACCAACTGAGCTACGCGCCCGTGCGGCGCGAATTATAGCAGAGCCAGGGGGCTTTGGCAAGGTTTTGACCGAATTTCAGGTCGCAGACTTCGATCCACACCGGATGGTTGGCGGCCAGCGTGCCAAAGCGCGGCGCGCTGCCGCGCTTCCAGGCCGCGTACTGATTGTCCACCCAGAGCACCAGCCCCAGCGGTGGCGATGGAGCGCAGGGGGTGTCTAAGACGATTTCGCTGTCCACCCAGAAGCGCACACGATGGGTTTCCCAGGTCAGCGCGTAGGTGTGCCACGAGGTCGCGTCCGTGGTCAGGAGCACGGCATCCTGGAGGATCGCCTTGCCAGTGATGCGGCGTATCGCATCGCGCAGGCCAGGGAGCCAGGCCAGGGGCAAGGCGGGGGCCGCCAGGAAGCGTAGCCTGGAGCGCCAGCGCGGTGTGGAGAAGGTCGCTGCCAGCCAGCCCACGGCGGGCAGGTGATCTTGAAACGAGAGGTAGTTCGGCGGGCTGGCGAAGAAGAACCAGGCTGCGTTCGGCAGGTCGGGCAGTCGTAATCGGCCAGCGGGGCCGCCGATCCACAGGCTGAAAGGATCGTTCCACAAGCCGATGCCCCACGTGCCAGGGATTACTGAATGGCTGGCACGGAGACGCACCTGCAACCAGAACGGCGGATGGTGGGGAAAGTCTTGGCGTGGTAAGCCGTGGTAGTCGTCCAGTGGCGCCAGGCGATAGGTGTGGGTGTCTCCTGGTGGGAGTGTTAACCGCCAGCCGTCTTTCAGTGGCGTGACCTGGCCGCCATGTAGCGTGTGTGCATCCATACCTGGATTATACTGGTACCTTTGACGGAGCCGGGAACCTTGTCAGGCGCTGGAAGCGGTTTTATAATCAGTTCGCTATGGACGAACCACTTAAAACTCCAACCCTAATCTCTGAGGCTTACCCGGAAGAAGAATCGGAGACCTTCTCGCTGGGCAAGGCCATCTGGCACTTTCTGGTGGACGTGCTGGAGACGCTTGTCCTTGCCACAGTGATGTTCGTGTTGATCAACGCGATCACGGCTCGCGTACGCGTGGACGGTCACAGCATGGATCCCACGCTCCAAAATGGGGAATTCATCCTCGTCAATCGGCTGGCGTATCGCTTCGGCGAGCCCCGCCGTGGCGATATTGTGGTTTTCCACTACCCGCGCGATCCGAGCCAGCAGTTCATCAAGCGTGTGATCGGCCTGCCGGGCGACGAGGTGCGTATTCAGGCTGGGCATGTATATCTCAACGGCCAGTTGTTGAACGAACCCTATGTCGCTGCGCCGCCGCGCTATGAGGGCCTGTGGACGGTGCCGGCGGGTTCACTCTTTGTGCTGGGAGATAATCGCAATCAGTCCTCCGATTCGCACAGTTGGGGGATGTTGCCTATAGAGAACGTGATCGGCAAGGCGGTATTCGTGTACTGGCCCCTCGATCATTTGGGGCTGATTGAACACCCGCAGGTGGTGAGCGCCAGCGTTGTCGAACCGTGACCCGCTCGTTGCGTTTTGTTCAAGAGTTGTGCCCGCAGTGCCACACCAGCGCGTTGCGCGAGAAGCGCTATCCGCGGTTGGTGAGTCTGGGCGCCGACTGGGTTGTCTTTCCTGATTTCCCCATGCTGGTCTGCGAGTATTGCGGTTATGTCGAGCCGGATCCGAGGGCTGTCGATCGCATCCGACGCCTGGTGTCCAGTGGTAGGAGGCGTCGGCATCCTCGCAGGCCGCAGGTTCACCTCTGACTCACCAGAGCACCCACTTTACGGAGGTCGTTTCAATGATTACATCCTCAGGGCAAACCGTGCGCCTGATCTCGGTGGACATTTTGACGCCTTCCTACCGTATTGTGGGGCAGGTTGCGGTGAACAACACTGGTTTGATCGGGTTGTTAAACACCTCGACTACTTCTTTTCTTGAGGTCACGGAAGCTACCACCGCGCGCATCCACATGCCTTCGAAGGCCGTTGGGCAGCACAAATTGGTTCGGTTGGTCAAAGACCAGATTTTTGTGGTCAGCGTGCCGCGGCGCGAGTACCTGGGGCCGATTGCGTTGCAGCGTGGCGGCTTTACCACGATCAACGAATATCCTGTGATGCTCACTACGGCGATTTACGAGGCGGAAGGGACGCTGGAGTGGGCCGGGCGCTTTGATTTCGCTGCGGTGATGGTGGAAGGGACGCGTGATTTTGTCCCGCTGCTGAACGCCCGTGTGCGCACCATCATTTTGCCGAATTTCTTCCTGGAAGCCCCGGCGTTGTTGTTCAACCGTAAACAGATCTGTACACTGGCGTTGCAATGAACCACGAATCCGAACTGCGCGCCCGAATGGTCGAAATCGGGCGTAGAATGTACGAACGGGACTACATCGCCGGCCCCGCCGGCAACCTCTCCGTCCGCCTGGGCGAAGATCGGTTCCTGACCACGCCTTCCGGGCTGCACAAGGCGTATCTCGCGCCGGAGCAATTGCTCGTGGTGGACCTCTCAGGCCGCGTGCTGGAAGGTGCGCCTGGTCTGCGCCCCACTTCGGAACTCCCGATGCACCTGGAGGTCTATCGCCAGCGGGCGGATGTGGGGGCGGTGATCCACGCGCATCCGATCACCTGCGTGGCGCTCTCTCTGGTGGGGCACAATCTAACCGAGCCGCTCATTCCGGAGGCGGTGGTACTGCTTGGCCCGGTGCCGACTGCGCCCTACGCCACGCCGTCCAGCGAGGAAAACCGCCGCGCCATCGCTGGCCTGATTGCTAATCATCAGGCCATCATCCTGGCGCACCATGGCGTGCTCACCGTCGGGCGCACGCTGGACGAGGCCTTCGACCGGCTGGAGACGCTGGAGCACGTGGCGCGCACGGTGGCGCTGGCCTGGCAGATCGGCACGCCACAGCCGCTCTCCGCCTCGGCGGTGGAGAAACTGAACGCGCAGCGCCGGGCGATGGGCCTGGAGCCGCCCGACAGGTGATTTGGGAGTATTCCGGCGCTGTTGATTGGAAAATCACACGTCGATCCGAGGCCGAACCGCCCGTCCACAAGTGGGGCGGCATGCCTTGTTTGTGCTCTGAAGTGCCACCCTGATAGAAACGAAAGGCACAGTTTGCTCGGCGAGGAACTCAGCGTGGATCACTGACAACTAACAATTTCGAGCAGGTGATGACTTCGCGCGCGTCCTGATCTGGACGCGCGTGTTGTATAATCGAGACAAGGCGTAACGATCCAACTGAACGGTTGTGGACTTTGTTCATATCTCACAACCGGGCATTTCCTCACAGCCCTTTCCATCCAAGGAGAAGCGATCATGACTCTACCGAACTACGCATACTTCCGCGGCAAGATCGTGCCGTACAGCGAGGCCAAAGTCGGTGTGATGACCCATGCGCTGAACTACGGCACTGCCGTGTTCGGCGGCCTGCGCGGCTACTGGAACGAGGAAGAAGAACAACTTTTCGTCTTCCGCCCGCGCGATCACTACCGCCGCCTGCTGAACTCCACGAAAATGATGTGCATGGCGTTCGATTACACGCCCGAACAGTTGACCGAAATCACCAAGGAACTGCTGCGCACGGAGGGGCATCGGCGCGATGTGTACGTGCGCCCGCTGGCGTACAAAGCCGACGAGGCTATCGGGGTGAAACTGCACGGCCTGACGGACGAACTGACCATCTTCTCCGTGCCGTTCGATAAGTACGTCGCCAACGACACCAACGCCCACGTGACCGTCTCGTCCTGGCGGCGCATTGACGACAACATGATCCCCGCGCGTGGCAAAATCAGTGGGGCGTATGTGAACTCGGCCTTCATCAAAACAGACGCGCTCCGCGCCGGTTTCGACGAGGCGCTGGTGCTCACCCAGGAAGGACACATCTCCGAAGGCAGCGCGGAGAACATCTTCATGGTGCGCGACGGCGTGCTGATCACCCCGCCCGTGACCGAGAACATCCTGGAGGGCATTACCCGGCGCAGCATCATGGAACTGGCGCGCGAGGTACTGGGCATTCCTGTGGTGGAGCGACCCATCGACCGGACGGAGGTGTACATCTGCGATGAACTCTTCATGACTGGTACGGCAGCGCAGGTGACCGCGATCACGAAAGTGGACTTCCGCCCGGTGGGCGAGGGCGTGATGGGGCCGATCACCAGCCAGTTGCGTGACCTGTTCCAGCGGGTGGTGCGCGGCAAGGTGCCTGAGTACCGTCACTGGAACGAGCCGGTGTATGAATAACAACCGAGGGCGGCCTGGCCGCCCGTTTTGCTTTACAAGGGGCGTTTCGCAGGGATGCCCACGCGCCGGGGGTAACGCGCTGGTGTGGTCACGACTTTGTCCACCACCACCAGATAGCGGTCTTCGGCCACACCGGGCAATTGCACCGGGACGAGTTTGTGCAGCCGCCCGCCGAGCAGTTGGAAGGCGCGCTCGGCGGCCTGGGTCTCCGCCGGGCCGCTCTCGCCTTTCTGTGCCAGCATCCGACCGCCCACGCGCACCAGCGGCAGCAGGTACTCTGCCAGGATGGGCATGTGTGCCACTGCGCGTGCGATGGCCCAATCATACCGCTCGCGGTGCTCCGGCATTCGCCCAACCTCTTCTGCGCGCGCGTGGATCACCTGCACGCCTTCCAGCTCCAGCGTGTCCACCACGTGCTGGCAGAACTTCACCTTTTTGCCCACGGATTCCACCAGCGTCAGTTGAATGGACGGAAAGGCGATCTTGAGCGGCAGACCGGGGAAGCCCGCGCCTGTGCCCACGTCCACCACGCGCCGCGGGGGATGTTGCCGCATGGCGACCCAGCAGGTGAGTGAATCGAGGAAGTGCCGCACGCGCACACCTTCCGGGTCGCGGATGGCAGTCAGGTTGAAGCGGCGGTTCCAGGTCTGTAATTCGGCGGCGTAGGTCTCCAGTGCCGCGACCTGGGCGGGGGAGAGCGTGATCCCCACCAGCGATTGCACGTCGTGAGCGAAGTTATCGAGGAGTGTCATTGGGGGAATTATACTTTGGTTCATTGGTTCGTTGGTTTGTTGGTTGCATTGGTTCATTGGTGCTTTGGTTGGGGTGGTTCACTGGTTTTGTTTTCGTTGTTGTTGGTCGAATCGTTGACTTTTTTGGTTTTGTAAGGTATGATGAATGTGAAATTTAGTTGAGGCTAAAAACATGGACGATACCCTGACTCATGCTGTGGAAGACTACCTGAAAATCATCTACCACCTGACCGCCGGGGGCGGCTGGGCGACTACCGGCCGGCTGGCGCAGGAACTCGGCGTGGCACCCGCATCGGTCACCGGGATGCTGCGCCGGCTGGCCTCGGCCACGCCGCCGCTGGTGGTCTATCGCAAGCATCAGGGCGCGATGCTCACGCCCGACGGGGAACGCGTGGCGCTGGAGGTCATCCGCCATCACCGGCTGATTGAACTCTTCCTGCACCGGACGCTGGGGTATTCCTGGGACGAGGTGCACGACGAGGCCGAGGTGCTGGAGCACGTGATTTCCGAGCGGATGGAGGCTCGCATCGCGGCTATGCTGTGCGATCCAAGCCATGATCCGCATGGTGAGCCCATTCCTACGCCCACGCTGGAGATGCCACCGGCGGCGGATACGCCGCTCTCCGACCTAGTGGGCGGGCAACGGGCGATTGTGCGCCGCGTGCGCGACGAAGACCCGGCGCTGCTGCGGCATCTGCATCAGTATGGCCTGTATCCGCAGGCTACCGTGATCGTGATTGAGCACTCTCCCTTCGACGATACCCTGCGCTTGCAGGTCGAAGGGCGCGATGAGGTTTTTGTCCTCGGCCCGCGCGTAACAGAACAGGTTTTCGTAGAGGTGATCGTATGAGCATCGGCTGGTTCGTTGCCTTGCTTACATTGGTGTTGGTAACTTTCTGGCCGCGAGTGGGACTGCTGGCGCAGACGCGCGCCTGGTTGGAAGATCGCCGCCGCCGCCAGGTGGAAGATGCCCTCAAGCATCTGCTGGCGCGTGAGCGGAGCGGACGCCATGCGTCGCCCGAATCGCTCGCCGGGGCGTTGCAGATTTCGCGCAACGCTGCGCTGCGCCTGATCGCCCGTATGGAAGCGCAGGGGCTGGTCAAGACTCAGGGGCGTGAACTGCATCTAACCGCCGAGGGTGAACGGTGGGCCATCCACGTGGTGCGTGCCCACCGTCTGTGGGAACGATACCTGGCTGACGAAGCTCGGCTGCCGCTGGAGAAAGTACACCGTGAGGCCGAACGCCGTGAGCACGGTATGTCACCCGTAGAACTCGACCGCCTGGCGGCGGCGCTGGGCTATCCGGAACAGGATCCGCACGGCGACCCCATCCCGCCGCGCGAAGGTGTCCCGGTCGAAGAGCGTGGCTCGCCGCTCACCGCCTGGCCGCCGGATACGCCAGGCCGCATTGTGCATCTGGAGGACGAGCCCCCGTTGGCCTATGCCCAGATTCTGGCAGAGGGCCTGCGTTTAGGGCAGGTCATTCGCGTGCTGGAGGCCACCCCGGAGCGCATCCTGTGTTCGGATGGCGAGCAGGAGTACCGGCTGGCGCCTGCGGTGGCGAGCAATGTCTTCCTCGTCCCTGCGAAGAACGGAGAGGATCGCTATCCCCGATCGCAGCCGCTCAGCCGGGTGCCGGATGGCGTGCCCGTCCGTGTGATTGCTATTCACCCCCGTGTGCAGGGCTTCACCCGTCGCCGCCTGCTGGACATGGGGCTCACCCCTGGCGCGCGCGTGGTGCCCGAACTGACGAACTTCTTTGGTGACCCGCGCGCTTACCGCGTGCGCGGCACATTGATCGCTCTGCGCCGCGACCAGGCCGATTTCGTGCTGGTGCAGCCCGATGAGTGAACGCATTGTGATGCTGAGCGTAGGATCGCGCGGCGATCTGCAGCCCTACGTGGCACTGGGCAAAGGGCTGATTCGCGCCGGATATCGCGTGTGTCTGGCGACGCACCCGCCCTATCGGTCGTTTGTAGAGCGGCATGGGCTGGAGTTCGCGCCGCTGGAAGGCGATCCGCCCCGCATCATCCAGGATGAACGAGCCAAAGCCTGGCTGGAGAGCGGTCGCAACCTGTTCGCAGCCATGCGGCGGATGCAGTCGCTGTTCCGCGATCTGTATCATCAGATGTTTGTGGACATCTGGCACGCCTGTCAGGGCGCGGATGCGGTGATCTATGCCCCGCTGGCGATGCCGGCGTACTTCGCAGCGGAGAAACTGGGCATTCCGCACATTGCTGCCCCGCTGATCCCTCTTGGCCGGTCGCGGGAGTACCCCAGCATTTCTTTCCCCCGAACTCTCCCCCGCTGGTTGAACCCGATCTCGCACACGCTCTCGGAGCAGATATTCTGGCAGGCCATCCGCCGCCCGTTCAACCGCGCCATCCAGGAGGTGCTGGGGATGTCGCCTTTGCCTCTGTGGGGACCATATCGCCGGTTATACGGGGAGAGTTTGCCCTTCCTGTATGGCTTCAGCGCGCATGTCTTTCCGCGCCCCGCCGACTGGCCGGCGCACCACCATATCACCGGTTACTGGTTTCTGGATCACGATCCGGACTGGCAGCCACCTGCCGATCTGGTGGACTTTCTGGAAGCCGGGCCGCCGCCGGTGTATGTGGGTTTCGGCAGCATGGTGGGACGCGATCCCGAACGCACAGCGGAAATCGTGCTGGCTGCCCTGCGCCGCAGCGATCAGCGCGGCGTGCTGTTGCGTGGCTGGGGTGGATTGCAGGCAACCGATTTGCCGGACGACGTGATCATGGTCTCGGATGTGCCGCACGACTGGCTGTTTCCTCGCATGGCAGCGGTGGTGCACCACGGCGGCGCAGGGACTACCGCCGCTGGTCTGCGCGCTGGTGTCCCCACGGTGGTGGTGCCTTTCTTTGTGGATCAACCCTTTTGGGGCGAGCGCGTGCATGCGCTTGGCGTGGGGCCGCGGCCCATTCTACAGAAGAAACTGACCGTGGCGCGCCTGACGGAGGCCATCCGCCAGGCAGTAAACGATCTCGCCGTGCGCGACCGCGCCGCCGCACTGGGACGCCGCATTCGCCAGGAAGATGGTGTGAAGACCGCCGTGCGTTGCGTGCAATCCCTGCTGGATGAATTGGCTACCTGACGCTTTTGCGTGGCCTGGTTCGCCCGGGACTGGCATTCCAGGCTCAGAAGGCGCAAGCGCGCTGAAGGCACACGCTTTGCTGTGCACATATGGGTAATCCAGTCGGCTCCCAGCCGACTTGCATGGTTCAGCTCGCAATTCATTCGCGGGACCAATTGCTGGGAGAAAACGGTTGGTGGTTAACTGGAGGTATGATGAGCAATCTTTGTGAAGCCTGCCCTGCCCACGCTCAACTGGCGCAGATGGGTATCTCGCTGGGCGATTTCGACTATGTGGTGGCGTTGGCCGGGAATCCGAATACTGGTAAATCCACCCTGTTCAACACGTTGACCGGCCTGAAACAACACACCGGCAACTGGCCGGGCAAGACGGTCACCCGTGCGGAAGGCGGCTATCAATTCAACGGACTGCGCTACAAACTGGTGGATTTACCTGGCACGTATTCGCTGCTCTCCGCCTCGGAGGACGAGGAGGTGGCGCGCGATTTCATCCTGTTCGGCCAGCCGGATTGTGTGATTGTGGTGACAGACGCCACCGCGCTGGAGCGCAACCTGAACCTGGTGCTGCAGGTGCTGGAAATCACCAACCGCGTGGTGGTGGCGGTCAATATGATGGACGAGGCCCGCCGCAAGGGGCTGGAGGTGGACACGCGCTCGCTCGCCAAAGACCTGGGCGTGCCTGCTGTGCCGATTGTGGCCCGCAGTGGTGAGGGTATCCCCACGCTGCTCAACACGGTGGAGGGCGTGATCACCGGCGAAATCCCCACCCGTCCGCACCGCATCGAGGGTACGCCGGAACTGCGCCGCGCTGTGGACGAACTGGTGCCACTGATCGAGCGCCTGGCGCCGGGTATCCCGAACGCACGCTGGCTGGCGATCCGCTTGCTGGATGGCGATGCGCGCGTGCAGCAGGCCATCGAGAACGGCGAACTGGCCGAACTGGTGGCCCGCCAGCGCCGGGCAGATACCCGCTTCAGCCGCAAGATCGCGCTGGAAGGGGCGCAATAACCTCTGGTTCATTGGTTGTATTGGTTTCAAAAATGATATCGGTTGCGTCGGATGATGGAGATGCTATGATGACACAAACTGCGAGGAATATGGAACCGGTCTCGCCTCAAGAGGTGATCGAGCGCGCGGCGGAATTACGGCGCCAACTGCACAGTGGCTTCCGCGATGAGATGGTGCAGTCCCTGTACGACGAAGCCGAACGCATTGCCCAACGGGCAGTCAAGGTGAAGGAAGCCCGCAACTGGGATTTCGACCAGCGCATTGATCGGCTGGTCACTTCGCCGATCACCGGACTGCCCATCATGCTGTTGCTGCTGGCCGGGGTGTTCTGGCTGACTATCGTGGGGGCAAACTACCCTTCCCAGTGGCTGGCCACTGGGCTGTTCTGGGTGGAAGCTCAGGCCAGCGCGCTGTTTACTGCCTGGGGCGTGCCCTGGTGGTTGACCGGTTTCCTGTGGCACGGTGTGTATCGCGGGCTGGCCTGGGTGGTCAGTGTGATGCTGCCACCGATGATGATCTTCTTCCCGCTGTTCACCATCCTGGAAGACCTGGGTTACCTGCCCCGTGTGGCTTTCAACCTGGACTGGCTGTTCCGCAAAGCGGGGGCGCACGGCAAGCAGTCGCTTACCATGGCGATGGGCTTTGGTTGCAACGCTGCTGGAGTGATCGCGACGCGGGTGATCGATTCGCCGCGCGAACGGCTGATCGCCATCCTGACCAATAACTTCGTGCCCTGCAACGGGCGTTTCCCAACCCTGATCATGTTGGCGACCATCTTCGTGGCCGCAGCCTTTCCGCCGGCTTTCGCCTCGTTTGCCGCAGCGGGTGCGGTGGTCGCGGTGGTACTGGTTGGGGTGTTCTTCACTCTGGTGGTCTCCTGGGCGCTCTCGCGCACCATCCTGAAGGGCGAAGCTTCGGCTTTCACGCTGGAATTGCCGCCCTATCGCCGCCCGAACGTGGCGCGCATCCTGTACACTTCGCTGATTGACCGTACCATCTTTGTGCTCTGGCGCGCCATCCAGACTTCTGCGCCCGCTGGCGCGGTCATCTGGATACTGGGTAACCTTTCCTGGCATGGCGTCAGCCTGGCGCAGCACGTGGCGAACTTCCTCAATCCGCTCGGCGTGCTGATTGGCCTGGACGGCGTGATCCTGCTTGCGTACATCATCGCCATCCCGGCCAACGAGATCGTGGTGCCCACGATGATCATGGTGTATCTGGGCGCGGGCATGATGACCGAGCTGAACTCACTCACCGAGCTGCGTATGCTGCTGGTAGATCAGCACGGCTGGACAATGCTCACCGCAATCAACCTGATGCTGTTCGCGTTGCTGCACAACCCCTGCGCCACCACGATCATGACCATTTACAAAGAGACGCGCAGCCGCAAGTGGGCAATCTTTGGCGCGCTGATGCCGCTGGGGCTGGCTTTCCTGGTGACGTTTTTGACGGCAACGGTGGCTCGTCTGGCGGGTTGGACGTGAACTGATATAATTTAGTAAACATCCGCCTGACAGGGGAATACTCTATCTGCTTCCCGGAGGATACCAGTTTGCCCGAACATCAACCACCCCTCTGGCCCTTGTTCGATGTGGTGATCTTCGATTGTGACAGCACGCTGAGCACCATCGAAGGTATTGATGAACTGGCACGCATGACCGGCCACGAAAATGACGTCGCCGTGCTCACCAAGCGTGCCATGGAAGGGGACATCCCCCTCGAGGCGGTGTACGGTCATCGGCTGATTACGGTCAACCCCACCCAGGAACAGGTGCGGCATATCGCCCGCATTTACCGCGAGACGGTGGTGCCGGATGCCCGGGAACTGATCGAGGCGCTGCAAACGCTGGGCGTGCACGTCTTCATCGTCAGCGGTGGGTTGATTGAGCCGGTGCGCGATTTCGGCGTCTGGCTGGGCGTGCCGCGCGATCACATCTTCGCCGTGAACATGGAGTACGATCAACTATCCGGGAAATGGTGGCGCTACTGGGAACAACCGGGCGGGCAGAATCCACGCGCCAATTACCTGGATGTGGAGCCCAGTCCCCTCACCGGAAGCCGGGGAAAGAATCGGGTCATCGCCCGGCTGCGGAGCGAATATCCAGGTCGTGCCATCATGATTGGCGATGGTCTTTCTGACCTGGAAGCCGGCGAGGAAGTGGACCTGTTCATCGGTTTTGGTGGCGCCACTCACCGCCAACGTATTGCCGAGAACTCGCCGGTCTACATCCATACCCTCTCGCTGGCACCTGTGCTTCCCCTTGCGCTGGGGCAATTGAGCAACGTCCCGCGCTTTGCGCGTCTTTGGGCCGACGGCTTGCGCCGCATCCTGAACGGTGAAGTCACTTTTCGGGATCCGGCTCAGCGCGCTGCGTTTCTATCCACCTTACGCCGTACCCTGACCGCTTGAGCAATGCGTATTCTGGTGACTGATCATCTGCACCCGGCAGGATGGAAGGCCCTGCATCAGGCTCCCGATGTGGAAGTAGAGGGGCCTTTTCCGCGCCGCGCCGATTTGCTGGCCGCTTTGCCGCAGGCGGATGCGCTCATCATCCGTTCCAGCACCCTGGTGGATGCCGAACTGCTGGACGCAGCGCCGCGGCTCAAAGCTGTCGCCCGCGCCGGCGCTCGCCTGGATAACGTGGACATTGATGCGGCTACCCGCCGTGGCGTGATGGTGCTCAACGTCCCCGCGGCCAACGTCACTGCTGTGGCTGAGCACACGTTTGCCATGTTGCTGGCGTTGGCGCGACAAATCCCTCAGGGGCACCATGCCGTGCGCGCTGGTCAGTGGCCCCGGCATCAGATGCTGGGCTTCCAGTTGCAGGGCAAAACGCTGGGCATTGTGGGCTTTGGCCGGCTGGGACGCGCGGTATCTGCACGTGCCCGGGCGTTTGGTATGCACATTCTGGTCTACGACCCCTATACCGATCTTTCTTTCGCCCGTCAGCACGAGGTGGAAGTGGTTGGTTTTGCCGAACTGCTTCAGCGGGCGGACATCGTTTCTCTGCACACGGCCTATACCCCTCAAACTCATCACATGATGAATGCAGCGGCCTTTGACCGCATGAAACCCGGCGCGTACCTGGTGAATTGTACCCACGCCGGTCTGGTGGATGAAGATGCGCTGCTCCAGGCCCTGGAAAATGGTTCCCTGGCTGGCGCCGCGCTGGACACCTTTCAGCAGGAGCCCCCGCCGCCAGATTACCCGCTCCTCCGGCATCCGCGCGTGGTGGTAGCACCTCATTTGAACCAGAACACCGTGGAGTCGCAAACAGCCACTTCTCTTCAAATTGTGGCCGACACCCTGGACGCCTTGCGGGGGGCGGACTACCGCAACGTGGTCAATCTGCCTTTCAATGAGAAGACGCCCTACCAGGCCGTCCGGCCCTACATCCACCTGGCATCCAAAATGGGCAAACTGCAAGGCCAGTTGGCCGAGGGCTGGATCACGCATGTGGAGGTGGAACTGCTGGGCGACCGTCTGCGTGACCTGGTGCGCCCGGTGGCCGCCGTGTTGCTTTCAGGAATGTTGAAGCCATCCCCCGGACAGCGGGTGAACTGGGTCTCGGCCCCTGTGCTGGCCTACGAGCAGGGCATCGTTACCGCTCAGGCCAAGGGGCTGGTGGAACAGCACGATTATCCCAATCTGATTGCCTGCCGCATCCGTTGGGAAGGTGGGGGGACGCGCACGATTGCGGGGGTGCTGTTCGGCAACGGCGAGGCCCGAATTGTCCGCTACGATTACTTTGCTGTGGATGCGTATCCCGAAGGATACGTGTTGGTGCTGGAAAACCAGGATGTCCCCGGCGTGATCGGCAAAGTGGGCACCCGGCTGGCGCAGGCCGGGATTAACATCGCCCGCTGGCACTATGGTCGCAAAGAGCCCGGCGAGCAGGCCGTTTCCTTCATCAATCTGGATAGCCGGGTACCTGTCGCCCTGCTGCGCGAACTGGAAGCTCAGCCCGAGATCCATCGTGCCCGGCTGGTGCGCCTTTAGCAGCAACGCTTTCCCTATATTTTGCAGCAGTGCCTTCGCGGAGACGACGCTCTACTCTTCCTCAATGACTTGTAAAAAGACCTTGACCACCTGCGGATCGAACAGTTTGCCTGCGTTCTCTTGCAGGTAGGCGATCACCTTTTCCCGCGGCCAGGCCGGGCGGTAAGGACGGTTGCTGTTCAGTGCGTCCCACACATCCACCACGGCGAAGATGCGCGCTGCGAGTGGAATCTCTTTCCCTTTCAGTCCTTCAGGATAGCCAGAACCGTCCCAGCGTTCGTGGTGGTAATGCGGGATATCCAGCGCCGGGCGCAGATAGGGAATGCGGCTGAGCAATTCGTACGCATAGACCGGGTGTTGCCGCATGATGCGCCATTCCTCATCGGTCAGTGGGCCGGGTTTGAGCAGGATGCGATCTGGTACGCCCATTTTGCCAATGTCGTGCAACAGCGCGCCGCGGCGGATATGCACCTGTTCTGAAGCCGGGATGCCCATCGCTTCGGCTACCTTGATCGTGAGATCTACCACGCGGCGCGAATGCCCTTCGGTTTCCTGATCGCGGAACTCCAACGCGTGCGCCCAGCCTTCCAACGTGGCTTCGTAAGCGAACCGCAGTTGCTGGTTTGCGCGTTGTAATTCCTGGAACAGAGCACTATGTTCGATGGCAATGGCTGCCTGCCCGGCAATGGTTTCCAGGAAGTTCAGCCACTCAGCGTTTACTTCCTTCGGCTGGCGGTGAAAGACCTCGAGCACCCCTTTGACCTCGCCTTTGGCGATCAATGGCACCGCGGTATAGAACGCAAACTTCTCGTTGCGCACCAGCATCGCACAGCGTGGATCGGCTTGCAAGGTCTCCAGATTATCCACCACGCGCGGGCGATTGCCCATTGCGACCGATCCCACCAGCCCTTCACCCAGCCAGGCGGACAAATGGCCGGGCGTGGTGACCCGGAAGCCCTGCAAAGCTTCGCAGGTCAGGCGGCGGCTGTGGATGTTCAGCAGCAGGATGTCCACTGCATCCACCTGTAAATTGGCACATACGTAGCTTGCCAGTGTAGTGAGCGTCAGGCGTAGATCCACTGCTCCGGCGATCAGATTGTCAATGTAATGAAGCGCCTCTACCCGCTGTAATCGCTCCTGGGCCTGTGTATACAGCCGCGCGTTCTCAATAGCTACCGCTGCCTGATCGGCCAGCAATTGGAGTGCACGCAACTCGTGCTCGTCGAAGTGGTGTGGGCGACCGTAGGACATGTTCATCACACCAACCACCCGCTCGCCGATTTTGAGTGGCAAGGAAGCCAGTGCGCCCTTGAAAGCTGGGCCTTGATAGTTGCGATACAACTCGTGCTGACTCACATCGTGGATGATGATCGGCTGGCCCGAGCGCGCCACTCGATCGGTTGTGCCGCCAGGGCGAGGCTGGGCAATTGGGCGATCCTGTAACTGGCCGTTCCACATTGCCGCGCCGAAAGTGAGCCGTTCACCATCAAACAGGAAGATGTGAGCGTCACCGCCGTCTACCAGCGTGATAGCCTGTTCCAGGATGGTGCCCAATACCTGCGACAGACTCAGGCTGCGCGTCAGTTGCAGGCTGGCTCGCCGCACCGACTCCAGTTCCGCCACGCGACGTTGTGTCTCGGCGTAGCGGCGGGCGTTCTGGATGGCAATGGCAGCCTGGTCGGCAAAGGCCTGCAAAACCGCTGCCTGTTCTGGTGAGAAAGCGCCCGCCCGGATCGCATCCACGTTCAGGAAACCGATCACGCCGCTGGCGGTGCGCAGTGGGGCACCCGCGTGAGCGCGTAAGAGATAGTTTTTGGTCGGTGGTATCCAGTTTGGGTCGGCAGCGGTGTCTGGGATGATGACCGGTTCGCGCGTCTGCACCATGGTGCGCAGATTCGGCGTGGTGGAAATCTGCAGGCTCCACTGATCCATTGTGTCTCCCAGCCCCAGTTCCCGGTATCCCTGATGCTGTACCACGCGTGCCTTGTCCCCTTCCACCAGCATCACGTTGACAGCATCATGTGGAAGCACCCGTCCGACCTGGTTCAGCACCTGGGCGATCACCTGCTTCTCATCCAGCGTGGCGGTCAGAGCAGAGGCGGTCTGTGCCAGCGATTCGGCGAGTTCGCGCTGTGTCTGCTCGCGGGCGAACAGCCGCGCGGTTTCGATGGCGACTGCCACGTGCGCTGCCAGCATTTCCAGCGGGGGCACGTCGTCGGCGTGGTAGACGTGCGGGTGGTAACTCTGCACGGAGAGCATCCCGATCACACGGTTGCCCAGCCGCATGGGCACAGCAAGTAAGGATCGGACGGCCTGCTCTGTGCCGAAATGATGCGCGTCGATGTTATCTTGGGGGGAGCGGTCTTCGATCAAAACGGGTTGGCCGGTGTGCAAAATTCGCCAGCTCAGCCCACTGCCCGCAGGGAAGCGCTGCGCTGGCCAGCGTTGGCCATTATCCCACAGGTACGCTCCTTTCACTTCGTCGCCGTCCTTCAGCGAGATCACAAACGCGTCTGCCGGGAACATGCGCGTTACCGCCTGATGCGCGGCCTGATAGACTGCTTCCAGGTCACGCGCCGAGCGGGTGATTTGCTGAGCAGCCTGATGCAGCGCCTGCCAGCGCTCAGCGGAGCGTTTCGCTTGCTGATAAAGCAACGCGTTATGGATGGCGATCGCTGCCGTGGCTGCCATGCTCTCGGCTGTGTGGATTTCATCTTCGCTGAATATGTGGCGATGACGTGTGTCGTCCATCACCAGAAAACCGATGGACTGATCGGGGACACGCAGAGGGATGAGTAGAAAACTGCGCACCCGGTAACGCCGTCGGAATTCTTTGGGAACCAGATCGGCCACCTCCGGCGCGGAAGCATCTGGCACGTGCAGAGGTTGGGTGCGCTGCAGCGCCTCGGCGATCAGGGGGATCGTATTCGCATCCACGGCTATCGCATCTACCTGACGCTGCGATTCGGGCAGGTTCTCACCAAAGACGTGTGGATGGACCAGTGGATGGTATGGGTCTTTCAACCAGATGGAGCAGCGATTGACCTGACTGACACGTAGCACCTCGTCGGCGAAGCGTGCGAGTACCTCGTTCAAATCGATAGTGGCATTGAGCGCCATGCTCAAGCGGTGCAGGCGCTCCAGGTGTTCTCGTTGGCGTTCAATCTGTGCGCGGGTGCGGCGTTCTTCGGTCAGGTCTCGGGCAATCACCAGCACTGCCGGACGGCCCTGGTAAACCAGGGGTGAGGACATCACTTCCACCGGTATCTCGCACCCGTCCAGGCGGATGTATCGGTTTTCTACTGGATAGCCCGCTTTGTCCCCGGCCAGCACGTTTCTCACACGCTCGAGGGTGTGTTCCCATTCATCTGGGTGTACGAATCGCTTGATGGGTTGCCCGATCAGTTCGGCGGGATCGGATGCGCCGAGCAGTTCGACCGCCGCCTGATTGACAAACACCAGCCGCCCGTCCTGATGGATGCCGATGGCGTAGGGGGCCTGTTCTACCAGCGTGCGATAGCGGGTTTCGCTCTCCCGTAGCGCGAGTTCCTTCTGACGGGCTTCGGTGATGTCTTTTGCCGCGCCAATGATGCGAACCACCCGTCCGGCTTTCTCATCCCACACCGGGCTGGCGTAGTCGCGCAGCCAGCGGTGCTCACCTGCGCGAGTGGTGAAACGGAACTCGGCCACATCGGGTTGCTTGGCGAGTACGCGGGCAACATGGGCGAGGACGGTTTCCAGGTCGTCTGGGTGCACCAGGCTCTGCCAGCCACCGCGGGCGCGGATTTCTTCCAACGTGTAGCCGAAGGTGCGAATGAAAGATGGCGAGACGAATTCACCAATCATCCTGCCGTCCGGCTCCACGCGGAAGGCGTACACGTAGTCAGATACCGTATCCAGGATGAGCCGTTGCTCAAGGAGGATGGCTTCGCGCTGGTACGCAGCCCGCGCGTGTGCGTGGACGATGGCCATCATTCGTGCAGCCACAGCGAGGAAGGTGGCATCCTGAGTGTTGAACGAGCCAAGCCGCTTATTGGCCGCCTGCAAACCACCGTACAGTTCTTCCCCATGCTGCAGGCGTGCCACCAGCAATTCGCGTTCTCCCCACAGGTGCAGGGTCTGGTTCGCTGGTGGCGGCTTCAGATGCAAGGCTCGATCAAGAGGAACTTGTCGTAGAAATTCTTCCCCCTTTGCGGATGGCCAGCGCACCCAACGGATTTGTTTCTCTGTAAGACCAACAGCAGGCCACTGGGGCACAAAGTCGCCGGTGTCCGGGTCACGAAGGACCACCATGCATTGTTCGGCATCCAGCGCCTTGGCCACGAGAGAAACCGCGCGTTTCAAATCATCTTTTGCTTCTAGGGAGGTGATTTTAGCTATTGGACTTTAGACAAAAGTGATATTCTCCTGGCGTGAGCCGGGCCACGATGAG
>CAYSXA010000044.1:0-17989 GCA_964435005.1 uncultured Anaerolineaceae bacterium
CCCATGGCTTACCCCGCCATGCCCTTCCGCCTGACTTTTCGAACCCCCTGTCCAGAAAAGAGCCAGTTTATATTGTGTCGGGGTTGCCGCGTTCTGGTACTTCGCTCATGATGATGATGATGGAGTCCGGTGGTATTCCACCGTTGACCGATCGGATCCGCGCTGCGGATGAAGATAATCCCTTGGGCTATTATGAGTTTGAGCGAGTTAAGAATCTGCCCGATGGAGATACCGCCTGGCTGGCGGAGGCTCAGGGAAAGGCTGTGAAGGTGATCGCTGCACTCTTGCCTTTTTTGCCTGATGGCTATGAATACCGCATTCTGTTCATGCGCCGGCGGATGACGGAAATTCTGGCATCGCAGCGCAAGATGTTGCTTCGGCGCGGTGAAAACCCCGATGAGCGGGATGACGAAGAGATCGCCCGCCTGTTTGTGCGTTACCTGCAGGGTGTGGAAGATTGGCTGGCGGCTCATCCCAATGCCCGGCGGCTGGATATCAGTTACAATGCGCTGCTGCGCCAGCCCCAGGCTCAGTTGGAGCGCATTCAGCGTTTTTTGGGCGTCAGGCTGGATCTGGACGCAATGGTTGCCCGAATTGACACCTCTCTGTATCGGAATCGGTGATGATGTTTCACGTTTTCTTGTTAGGCAGCGACGAGCACTATCTGCAACGTTGCCGGGGATTGATCCAAAATGCATTGGAAGGCGTGGAAATCTGCATTTGTCGGGATTTCCTCGAATTTCAGACTGCTTTGCGGCAGCATCCGGCAGACTTGATCATTTTCTTCAATCAACTCGATTGGCCCGATGCGCCTCCGTATGTTTGTGTGCAACTGGCTGCCCACGACAACCCGGACCTGGTGGTGATGCGCTATGTGGAAGATGAAGGCACGGCAGCGCTGGAGCAAAATCTTGATTGGGTGGATTATGTCTTTCGTCCATCCGATTCAACACAGGCATTGATGATACTGGTGCAAAGCATCATGGAACGTCAGAAATTGCGCCATTCCATGCGCGATTTGGATTTACACTACAACACTTTGATGCAATCGCTGCCGGTGAATTTTTATCGCTTTACCCCTAACGGACATTTGCTGGACGCAACACCCTCTTTGCTTGCTTTGCTTAAAGTTGCGAACAAAGAATTGATTTTGGGGAAATCGATTTTTGGTTTGCTGATAGCCCCAGAGCACGAAGATGATTTCAGCTATACCCTGGCGCAATGGGGTTTTTTGCGTGGTTATGAGACGGTAATTCGCACGTTGGATGGGCGCAAATTGTGGGTGCGGCATACCGTCCGTGGTGTGCTGGATCAGGATGGGCATTTGCTCTACTATCAGGGTATCCTGGATGATGTGACCTCGGAGCATGAAGCCTGGCTTTCGTTTCGGCGCAGCCTGGAGCAAATTGAACACGCTAAGAAGGAGTGGGAAATAACGGTTGACTCCCTGCCAGAGTTGATTGTCGTGTTGGATGTAGACAATGTGGTGTTGCGCATCAACCGTACGGCTACCCGCTGGGATTTGGGCAACGTGCGTGACCTGGTGGGCAAGCCTTTTCACCAGGTTTTGCATGGTGAAAAATGTGCGATTAGGGCAAACTGCTATTTGCATCAATTCTTGCAACAGGCTGGGAAACAAATTGAGGCTGGAGAAGCTGCCGAAATAGAGATGCTGGATCCGGTTTTGCAGCGTTACCTGAAAATCAGGTTATTACCGCTGTTATATGCGGAAGAGCGGGGTGCTAAAGCGCGCCATATTTGTATTGTGCAGGATATCACGGAAGCCCGGCGTACCTATAACGCATTGCAAGAGTACATGGAGCGTTTGAATATTTTGCACCAGATTGATCAGGCCATCCTGGAATCAAGATCGCCGGTGACCATTGCGCGTAATGCGTTGCTTTGGCTGCAACATATTTTGCCTTTTGATTATGCCGCTGTTTTTGAGTTTTCCGAAAACACGGATGCCTTGCTGGAGCTGGTATATCTGGAAGGCGAATCATTGAGCGTAGAGCGCTGGGTAGATCGCAGTGAAAAGGCCAATAAATTGCAGCAGTTGCTTGAACAACGTGCACTGTACATTTGTGAAGATATTGCCCAGGCAGACGATATTTTGCATCTCTCACGTGATATCTGCGCTTTGCAGCCGCGTTCATTTCTCTATTATTCATTGGTTGCCCATGAACAATTGATCGGAGCGGTGTTTATTGGCTTTCGCAACGTGCGGGGTTTTCTGGCTGATGAACAGCAATTGATTGAGCAAATTGCCAATCAACTGGCGGTGGCGTTGCACAATGCCCGTTTGCTGGAGAACAACGAGCGTGCCCGTGCGCAATTGCAAAAACTTTCACAGCGGCTGGTCAAGGTGCAAGAGGAAGAGCGGCGTTCGTTGGCGAGGGATTTGCACGATGATATTGGGCAGGAGTTGACTGCCCTGAAGATGCAGGTTTACCTGATGGAAGAAAAGCAAAAAGCTGGTGAGCCGCTGGAATTTGCCTCGTTGTTGGATGAAATGGACCGAATTTTACAAAAGGTGCGCAACTTATCGCACGCCTTACGTCCAGCAGTGCTCGATGATATGGGCATAAGCGCCGGCATTGAATGGTTACTTCAAAAGTTGCAGCTCCAAAATCCTGAGATTCAATTCTCGTTTTCTTCTGTGCCAGAGGCGATTCGGGTGCCAGAGTTTTCCGGTTTGACCGCCTATCGCATTGCTCAGGAAGCCCTGGCAAATGCCATTCGGCATGCACAGCCGCACAAAGTGGATGTTTCTTTGCGGTTGCAGCAACGGGTGCTGGAAATGGTGATTCAAGATGACGGAATCGGGATGAACTTGAATAAATCTTTTGATAAAAGCCTGCAAGGAGAAAGTGTGGGGCTTTTGAGCATTCAGGAGCGGGCGCAAATGGCGGGCGGCCAGGCTTTTTTTGAGTCTGAGCCAGGAAAGGGAACCACTGTTCGGGTTTATTTACCTGCTGCTGAACTGAAAGGAGCGTTGTCATGACTTTGCGAATTCTGATTGCTGATGACCATGCTCTGGTGCGTTCAGGCTTTCGGGCTTTGCTGGAACGCACAGAAGGCATCGTTGTGGTGGATGAAGCCTGTAATGGGCGGGATGCGCTGGAAAAAGCCCGATCGCTGCGCCCGGATATCATCTTGATGGACATTAATATGCCAGGGTTGAATGGGCTGGATGCGGTTGAAATCCTTTCCCGCGAGCAGCCCGAAACGCGCGTCATCATTCTTTCGATGCATGCCAATGAGAAACTTGTGTGGCGAGCTTTGCAGGCCAATGCCTGTGGCTATTTGTTGAAGGGATCCAGCCCGGATGAATTGCGGATGGCCATTCAAGCGGTTGCCAATGGGCAAATTTATCTCAGCCCAGCGGTATCACGGCAGGTGCTGGCTAACTACATTCGCGGGCAGGCCGCACAGAGCAGCGTAGGAAATCGGCAGGTCGCTTTGACCCCGCGCCAGCGCGAAATTCTGAACCTGATTGCCGATGGATTTACCACTAAAGAGATTGCCGCTCGCCTGGATATCAGCCCGAAGACGGTGGAATTTCATCGGGATGAGTTGATGAAAAAACTGGGGGCGCGGAATATGGCGCACCTGGTGCATTTGGCGGTTGAACAGGGCCTGATTTGGATGGATGGATAACCTGGGGAAATCCCCAGGGGTAGACCAGGGTTTTTCCGGATTGTTGGAGAGCAGAATAGACCTTATGATGGTGGTGTCAAAGAAAGGGCTTATATGCGTGCGCTGGTTGTAATCTCTGAAGTGCCTCCGATCATTACCGGCATTTCGCGGGTGCCGCAGCAAATGCAGCGCTATTTTCCCGATTACGGGATTGAAATGGAGACCTTTTCTTACCGGGATGTCGGGTTGATCAACTACCACGAATTGCGCCTGACCAATGCCTTGTTGCATTTACCTGCGCTGCGTCACCGTGCGCGCAACCATGATTTGATTCACATCCACGGGCCATCACCATCCTTTAGCGATGTGATTCTAACCGGGTTGGGGGTGGCACGGCGCGCTGGCTGGCCGAAGATCCTTTACACCTTTCATTTCCCTATTGCCTTGCCGGGGTTTATGCTGCCCAGCCGGGTGTATAACTGGTTGAATTTCAAACTGGCGCGGCTGGCTGATCATGTAACCGCGTCCTCTCCTTCTTATGCGCGGGTGCTCTCTCGCCATGTGCCGGCCGCACGCATCAGTGTGGTGCCAGCCGGTGTAGATTATGCCCGTTTTGCCAGTTCAGCGCCCAAACCGGCTGGTTTTCGGGTGTTGTTTGTCGGTCAGATGCGGGCGACCAAAGGCTTGCAGGTTTTGTTGCGTGCTTTTCAAGGGGTGGAAAACGCTCATCTGGATGTGGTTGGCACCAGTCAGGCTGAGCCGTATTATCGCAATCTGGCGGCATCTTTGAAGCTGAAAAATGTGACCTTTCACGGTCGTGTTTCTGATGAGCGGCTGGCGGAATTGTATGCCCAGGCACATGTTTTTGTGCTGCCTTCGCTGACCCCTGGCGAAGCCTTCGGCATTGTTCAGTTGGAAGCAATGGCGGCGGGATGCGCTGTGATCGTTTCGGATTTGCCGGGCGTGCGGGATGTGGCCGGGGATGCTGGCCTGACCTTCTCGCCAGGCGACCATCGCGCATTGCGCAAATTACTCATCTACTTGCGCGATCATCCGGAAGAGCGGGAAAAACTGGCCCGCCGCGCGCCGCAGCGCGCTCGTGCCTTCGATTGGTCAAATGCCATGCGTGAGTATGCCCGCATCTATCGTGCGTTGGTGAACGGAGAGCCGGTCAAAGCGCCGGATGCGCCGTTTGTTTTCCCGAACCTGTAGGAAGTGAGCGGATGAAGGTAGGGATCGCTTTGCCAACCTATAACGAAAAAGAAAACCTGCCCGCCATGATAGAAGCATTGGATGCTGTGCGCGCGCAGGTGTCCTGGGAGATGTATGTGTGCGTGGTGGATGATGGTTCGCCCGACGGGACGGGGGAAATCGCCGGTGCGCTGGCGGAGACACGCCCTTGGATGGAAGTGGTACACCGCACGGGTAAGCAGGGCGTGGCGACGGCTTATTATGTGGCTTTTGCCCGTTTTCTGGAGGCCGGCCTGGACCGAATGGTGCATATGGACGCCGATTTTTCGCATCATCCGCAGTACCTTGACCCGTTGGTGCAGGCCAGCCTTGAATATGATATTGTGCTGGGGTCGCGTTACGTGGAAGGTGGCGGCGTTTCGGGTTGGAGCCGCAGGCGTTGGTGGCTTAGCCGCGCTGGGAACGTCTTCGCACGCCTGTTGTTGGGCGTGCCGTTCAAAGACTATACCGCCGGGTTCAAAATTTACCGGCGTGAAGTGGTGATTGCGCTATTGCAGCAGGATTTTCCGCTCAGCGGCCCGGCTTTTCAGATGGAATCCATTTACTGGACCTGGAAGCAGGGCTTTCGGATTGGTGAAATCCCCATCATTTTTTACGAGCGGCGCGCCGGTTCTTCCAAACTGGATCAAAACACCTTCCTGGAAGCCTTGCGCACGGTGTTGCAGTTGCGTTTTTCATACCACGTTTAGAGGAGGACAAGATGCAGGCTGTCATTTTGGCAGGCGGATTGGGTACCCGCTTGCGCCCGATCGTGAATGATCGGCCAAAGCCATTGGCTAATGTGAATGGGCTGCCATTTCTGGCTTATCTGCTGCATCAGGTGCATCGGGCCGGGTTTTCGGAATCCATTTTGTGTATCGGCTACCGCGGAGAAATGATTATAGATACTTTTGGAGATGAATATCCGCGGGGGCTGCCGTTGAAATACGTGTGGGAAGAGACGCTTTTGGGGACTGCGGGCGCCATCAAGAACGCCGCTGCGTATCTGGACGGCCCGTTTTTGGCGATGAACGGGGATTCTTTTCTGGAAGTGGATCTCGCCGCGCTGACCGCGCGACACGCCAGCAACCGGCAGGTTGACCCCGAAACGCTGGGCACATTGGTGCTCACCTATGTACCCGATGCGTCGCGGTTTGGCAGCGTGGTGATGGATGCCGGATTTCGCGTCCGCAAGTTTGCAGAAAAGCAGATCATAGCATTGCCGGGCTGGATCAATGGCGGGATTTATTTCTTCGAGCCAGAAGTGCTGGATGCCATTCCGGCTGGAAAGCCGGTTTCCATTGAGCGGGAAACGTTTCCCGCCTTGCTGGAGGCCGGGCATCATCTGTACGGCTACCCGGTGCGCGGGTATTTCATGGATATTGGTACACCGGAAGGGTATCTGATGTTTCAGACCTGGGCCAGTGAGCATCTGCCAGCCGCGCAGATGCAGCCCCTTGAGGGCAAGGTTCTGGAGGAGGAAGAAGCATGATTGTGCGCAGCCGGGCGCCATTGCGGGTGAGTTTTGCGGGGGGGGGCACGGATGTTCCCCCCTATTCCACCGAGCGGGGTGGGGCGGTCATCAGTACCACGATTGACAAATATGCCTATGCGTCCATTCAGCCCAGGGAAGATAGCCAGGTGGTCATTCATTTGCTGGATTACGACATGGTCGCCAAATACCATATGGATGAAGACCCGCCGATGGGCGACCGCCTGGATTTGCTCAAGGCGATTGAGCGCCATTTGCGGAGGGAACGTGCTCTGCCGGGCTTTAATTTGTACGTCCACAGTGACGTGCCGCCGGGGTCGGGGCTGGGCGCATCTTCTGCCCTGGTGGTGGCCATCCTGGGCGCTTTTCAGCGCTGGCTGAATTTGCCCTGGACGCGTTATGACCTGGCCCAGCACGCTTTTGTGGTGGAGCGCATCGAAATGGGCATCAAAGGCGGCCTGCAGGACCAGTATGCCGCGGCCTTTGGCGGGTTCAATTTCATGGAGTTCTTGGCCGATACGGTGATTGTCAACCCGTTGCGCATTCATCCCGAAGTCTTGCTGGAACTGGAATATGCCCTGTTGCTGTGCTATACGGGGCGCACGCGGCGCTCTGACCGCATCATCGAGACTATAGTGCAGAATTACGAGCAAAAAAATGAAGATGCACTGGCTGCCCTGGATACGCTCAAGCAGCTGGCTGTAGAGACGAAAAACGCGTTGCTGCAGGGCCGCCTGAATGATTTCGGCGATTTGCTGCATCAGGGCTGGCTGGCAAAAAAGCGCACCGCCAACCGCATCAGCAATCCGGAAATTGATGCGCTTTATGATGAAGCCCGCAAGCACGGTGCATTGGGCGGCAAATTGCTAGGGGCTGGTGGTGGCGGGTATCTGCTGCTCTACAGCCCCTTCAATCGGCGGCATGCGATCGCTGAAGCGCTGGAGCGTATGGGCGGACAAATTGTCCCCTTTGCGTTTGAAAACCGCGGGCAGACAGCCTGGACGGCGGTTGGCGAATGATTTGCAGGAGGTGGAAGATGGCTTATTCAGATGTCGCCCGCTATCAACGCATGATGAATGCGGTGCAGGAGAGTGTGCACGTCAAACTAGAAATCGCTGCCCGGCACACCAACACCATCCTGGAAATGGTGGATATGCTGGTGGAAGCCTTTCAGAAAGGCAAAAAAGTGGTGCTGTTTGGCAATGGCGGGAGCGCTGCCGATGCCCAGCACGTGGCGGCTGAGTTCGTCAACCGCTTTTTGCTGGAGCGTAGTGCGTTGCCTGCGATTGCGCTGACGACCGATACATCCAACCTGACGGCGATCGGCAATGATTACAGTTTTGATGAAGTTTTCGCCCGTCAGATCAATGCGCTGGTCAACGAAGGGGACGTGGTGGTTGGCATAAGCACCAGCGGCAGCTCGGAGAACGTGCTCCAGGGGCTGCGGGCGGCGCGGCGCCGCGGTGCCCGGACGATTGGTTTTACCGGCGCCAATGGCAGTTTGATGAAAGACCTGGTGGATGTCTGTTTTCAGGCCCCCAGCAACAAGACTGCCCGCATTCAAGAAGCCCACATCACCGTCTGGCACATTGTTTGTGAATTGGTGGAAGCTGAAATGTTCCAGGCCCGCAATTGGGCGGTTTTCTTCGACCGGGATGGCACGTTGAACCGTGAAATCAACTACCTGGGCGATCCAGAAAAACTGGAGATGCTGCCCGGTGCGGCCGAAGCCGTGCACCTGGTGCGGGAAAATGGCGGCAAGGCAATT
This sequence comes from uncultured Anaerolineaceae bacterium, assembly GCA_964435005.1. GTDB lineage: Bacteria > Chloroflexota > Anaerolineae > Anaerolineales > DRMV01 > CAYSXA01. The sequence goes on from CAYSXA010000044.1 coordinate 8,130, forward strand.
CTGGTTACCAATCAGGCTGGTGTGGCGCGGGGATATTACTCTGAACGCGATGTCGAAGCCGTCCATCAGCGCCTTCAGGCGGAGTTGAAAGCTGCTGCCGATACCGAACTGGACGCGATTTATTATTGCCCGCACCACCCAGAGGGACGTGGCGCCTATCGCAAGGTTTGTCCCAATCGCAAGCCCAATCCGGGCATGTTGCTCCAGGCACAGCGCGATTACAACCTGGATCTCCAGCGTTGCTTTGTGGTAGGGGATAAACTCAGCGATTTGCAGGCCGGTTATGCGGTGGGAGCACGCACGGTGCTGGTGCGCACCGGCTACGGCGCGGAGACTGAGGTATCTCTGGACGCAGCCGAATTTATGCCCGATTACATCGCCCAGGACGTGCTGGATGCCGTCCGCTGGATTTTGGCTAACCGTCCCGTGCCCGTGGATGAAGTAGTCTCATTCGAGGCGGACACTGAAAATGTGCTGATCAAGGAAGAAAAACATGGCTGAGCACTATCCAGGAGCAGAATATTTTGACGAAGCTTATTTTGAAGGCGGCATTTCGCGTTATGGCCGGTATGAGCAATATATCACCGCGGAGCGCGTGCGGCTGCTGATGCGATTTTTCGAGCAGCGCTTTCCGCAATATATCCAGAACAGCCGCATCCTGGAAATCGGCTGTGCCTATGGGTATTACCTGAAAGCCCTGCACGAACGCGGCAACCAGGTTTACGGGCTGGATATTTCGACTTATGCCATTGGAAGAGCGCGTACTGTGGTGTTGCCAGAGCGGGCGGAATTTTTCTTTTGCCAGTCGGCCGATGCACGTTATCCACTGCCGGATGAATCGCTGGATTTCATTTTCTCGCTGGATACGATCGAGCATTTGCCGCATCCAGAAAATATGCTGGCCGAATGTCATCGTGTGCTGCGACCGGGCGGCGCGTTGTTTGTCATCACCCCCAACAAAAAGTCGGATATCTGGGTGCGTCCGCTCTACGGCCCGGATCTTGATGCTTCGCATATCAACATCCGCGATGAGGCTGGCTGGCGTCCCGCGCTGGATCAAGTTTTCCAAAATTACCGGATTGAGTATATTAACTTTGAAAGCGTGACCGCCCCGCGCTGGTATCTGCGTTTGCTGGCGGCCAGCGTCAGCCTGATTCACAAGCCATTGAAGATTACGCACCACCTGGCTTTTACCGCCTATAAATAGGAGCATATGGATGGGTTGGAAAAAGCCCATCCAGTCTGCTCAGGGTAACCAATGGCGCACACACTTATCGCCCGCATCGAACAGCATAAGGCGCCTCCGCCGAATTTCCCGGCTCCGTCTTGGCTGCGGTGGATTTTTGTCTATCGCAAGCACCTTTTATTGCTGTTTCTGGTGGCGCTGACCTTCTTTTTGCACGCCTACCGCCTGAATATCACGCCGGACGTGCACACCGATGAATACAACTATTACCGGGCGGCCTATTACTTGCTGCGCTATGGGTCCAATGTCTGGCCGGAGAGCGGGCCGATAGTGGTGCATCCACCTTTGTTTTATGTTTGCGAGAGTATTGTCCTCTGGCTGGCGGGTAAAACCGAGCATGATATGTATGGCGGCGTCTATACCGCCCGGCTGGTCAACGACACCTGGGCAGCATTGACAGCCCTAATGCTCTTTTTGCTATCGCGCAAGTTGTCCAGTTCGCGCATGGGGTTTCTGGCGATTTTGATTTTTACGCTAGACCCCTTTGTGCTGCGCACCAACCGCCGCGCCATGCTGGAGACCATGACCGAGCTACTGTTTCTGGCGGGATTTTATCTGTATTATGTCTATCACGAAGATTTCACCATCAAACGGCGGGTGGCGGTGGGCATCGCCTGGGGACTGGCGCTTTTGACCAAGGAACTGGCAATTGTTTCCATGGTGGTTGTGCTTCCCTACATTTTCTTCGCGCCCCACCGTTCCCCGGAATTCCGGGGGCAGGTGCGCGGCAAGATGAACTGGCTGCAAAATTACTGGTATGACATTCGGACTGCGTTCAAGGAAAAGCGGGTTTTGCTGCGGGCAACAGCCGAAATTTATGCCTTCAGTTTGCTGCTCTGGACGGCCTTCCCGGTTTGGGCGGCTTCGGTCGGCCAGGTGCAGCGTTTTTGGGAAACCAAGGTGTCGCTCTACTATCGCTGGGTGGGCCAAATTCAAACCACCGGCTGGAACCGGCCTGGCGTTTCTTTTCTTGACCCGTTGCTCAACAACTTGCGCCAGTATGCCACTTCGTACATCCTGCTGGTGATTGGCGGGTTTATCTCGCTGTATCTGATTTTCGCCAAACGCGATAAAGCCACCCGCTACATTCTGGCCTGGTCGCTCTCGCTGTATGTGATTTTTGCCTTTGTCATCATTCAGGGACAAAACAATGATCAGTATTTTTACTTGCTGGTTGTCGCTACGGTGGTGACGGTGGCCTATGCGCTCGACCAGTTCATTGAATGGCAGAAAACCGCCCAGGGAACGTGGGCAATGGTGGCACGCTTCCTGGTTTTTGGCTTGTTCCTGAGCATGATGCTCTACAACACGTTTGACTGGTACCACCAGTATGGCATTGGCGTGGACAATGCTCGCTGGCAGTTAACCCAGTGGGTGATCAATAATATCCCGCCCGGGGAAGAAATAGGCGTTTCGGTGCGCGTTACGGCTTATGTGCAGGCCATGTTTCCACAAAATCCGGTGGTTGCGGTTTATAACGAGCAGCAGGCGCGCGAGCGCGGCCTCCGCTATGTGGTCACCAGCAGCAAATGGCTGGCCTATCGCTTTGGCGATTTTGAACCGGAGTTCTACGAGTGGATTGAGACCTATGGCACATTGTTGTATTCTGTCTGGTCGCCAACGCCGTGGCGATTGAGCGTGTATCGTCTGGAATCTTGAGAGAGGCAGGTGCGCGATGAAGCTGATGCAACGTGCAGAAACAGCAATCATCCTGCTGGTTTTGATGAGCGCGATTTTGTTGCCGGCCACTTCGGGGGTGGCGGCTGCGCCCCAGGGGGTAGAACGCCGGGTACAGATTACTTTTGAGGATATGGGGTATCCGGTGATGAAAGCAGTTGGGGCGCAGTCCACCGTTTCCTATCTGCTGGTGATCCCCGAAGCCTGGCAGCGTCCTGGTCACCTGCGGGTGACCCTGGATATCAGTCACTCCGGATTGTTGCTCCCCTCGCGCTCCGTCGTCACCGTGGCCTTTAACGATGTGCCGCTGAAGACTTTTCGGCTGGACGAAACCAACCAGGAGCATGGCTTGCTGATGGTTGATTTGCCGCTTTCCGATCCACGCCCAAAGAATTACAAACTGGACGTGATTTTTTACATGCGTGTCAGTTACGATGAGTGCCGCGATTTGCAAAGTCCGGCGCTTTGGGCACTGGTACATGAGACCTCGTTTGTAGAATTTACCTTCGAGGAAGGGGCGGAGCGCTATGATTTGCAATATTACCCTTATCCGCTGATGCCAGCTCGTACGGTTGTGCCTTCGGCCGTGCACTTTGTGCTGCCGCCGCAGCCAGCGCCGGTTGACCTGGAAGCCGCGGCGCGCATCAGCGCCAAGTTGGGGCAACTGGCAGGCACTGACCTGGTGCAAATCACCGCCGGCTCCTGGGATGATGCGCCGCCCGGGAGCAGCCTGATTGTCATTGGGCAGCCGGCCATGCAGCCGGTTATCGCCATGCTTAATCACGCGCTTCCTGTTCCGTTACACGAAGATGGGCGCTCTTTCGTATATCCATCAGGCCCACCAATAACATCAATTCCCTCCGATTGGGGGGTGGTGCAGCTGCTACCACACCCCAATGACCCGGATCGGCCGGTGTTGGTGGTCTCTGGCGGCGATACGATCGGTCTGCAGCGCGCCGCTCTGGCGCTGGCTTCGCAGGCCAACCTAAACTTGATGAAGGGCAATTACGTGCTCATCCCCGATGTGCAGCCTGGCTCAGACGTGTTCTATCACATCCCCGGTCAGGCGCACGATCGGGTCACGCTGGCCGATCTCACTGGGCACACCGAAGACTGGACTGTGCGTGGCGTGGGCATCAGCAGTCTGGCTTTCCAGTTCAATTTGCCGGGGGACTGGGAGATGCGCGATAGCGGGTATGTGGATTTGCAGATTGCCCATTCGCCCACCCTTTGGGCGGAACGTTCAATGCTCGAAGTGTATCTCAACGGTCGCTTGCTGCATGTGGAATTGCTCACGCCCGAGAATGCCATGCCATCCACCGTACATGTGAACCTGCCTGCCAAACTGATACGGCCTGGGAGTAATTTGCTCAGCCTGCGCTTCACGCTTAACTTGCGCATGGAGCAGTGCGTCAGAGAGTTTCTGCAGGATGTCTGGGCGCAGGTTTTTTCCGATTCAGAGCTGGTGTTGCCCCACGACGTTGTGCCGCTTCAGGAGTACACCCCCGAACTGGCCGATTATCCCTACCCGTTCAACGATAACCCCACGCTGGAGAACACCTGGGTGCTTTTGCCCGATGCGCCTTCGTCCGCGGAGTTGACGGCCGCTTTGCAGATCATCGCGCGTATTGGTCGCGGCAGCACTTCAAAAGAATTGCGCCCTCACATGACCTTTGCCAGCCAAGTGCCGCCGGAGCAACGCGCCGACCGACATTTGATTGTGATCTCGGTTGGCGACCGCAACCCGCTGATGGCAGAACTTTCGCACCGCTTGCGTGTGGCCGGGCAAAGCCTGAAGTCGCTCAGCACGTATGTAGGGCAACCCATCATCACCACCTGGGATGCCTTCCCGGTGGGCGTGGTAGAGGCGATGGCCTCCCCCTGGGATAAGGCCCACGCCTTGTGGGTGGTGTTTGGCACCAACGAAGAAGCCATTGACCTGGCAGCGCAGGCGCTTTCGTTTGGTGAGACTGCGGATGAGTTGGGCGGTGATCTGGCCGTCTTCACCAGCAGCACGCTGGAAGGCGGTGCGGTGACCCTGTTCACCACCCTGCCCACGCCTACCCCACTGCCGCAAGATCAGGTACCGGTGGAACAGGCGCCCGAAGTTCCGGCGCCACTGACCTGGTTCTTCGGCAGCCTGGTAGTCATCGTTGGTGCGCTGGCGATCTTTGTGCTTGCCCAGGATCGTAGGGCTCGTCACAAGGAAAAAGAATGATACGTATTGGATTTGATGCCCGTTTTATCAACGACCAGTACCATGGGGTAGGTCGTTACGCCTTCCATCTGGTCAAGGCCATGGTTATCCGTGCGCCCGATGTGCAGTTCATGCTGGCCTATCACCCCAATTTACCCAACACCCGTTTTCCGCTGCAGCCGCTGGCAGATGAATTTTCCAACGTTACCTTGCACGCTGTGCGGGCGCCGCTTTACCTGCCGCCGGAGCAGGTTTTGCTGCCGCTCTTGATGCGCCGTGAACGCCTGGATCTCTGGCATACGCCGTTCCTGTCGGTACCGCTGTTGGCCCCTTGCCCGATTGTGGCGACCATCCATGACCTGATTTTCTTCGACCATCCCGAATTCGTCTCGCGGCGGGGTTTTCTCTGGTATTACAAGGGCAGCGCGGCGCTTTCCATCTGGCGGGCGCGCCGGGTCATCGCGGTGACCGAAGCCACGCGGGCGGAGATTCTGAAACGCTTCCCGCAGGCGACGTGCAAAATGCAGGTGATCCATGAGGGGACGGGAACCCGCTTCCAGCCGCGCGCCGCGGCGCAGATCCCCGTCACCCGGCTGCGGGAAAAATATCACCTGCCAGAGCGATTTATCCTGAACGTGGGCGCCCGGCGTCCGTCCAAGAATCTGGGGCGGCTGGTCGAAGCCTTTGGCCGCATTCATCAACAGGTTCCGCATCATCTGGTCTTTGCCGGCCCGGCCGACAGGCACTTTGAAGATGAAGCCTTGCTGCGCACGCAGGAGCTGGGGCTGGAAGACAAAGTCCACTTCCTCGGTTTTGTGGACGAAGAAGACCTGCCTTACCTCTACAACCTGGCCGATTTGTTCGTCTTTCCTTCACTGGCAGAAGGCTTTGGGCTGCCGCCAGCCGAAGCTATGGCTAGCGGCGTGCCGGTAGTGGTTTCGGATATCCCGGCTTTGAGCGAAGTGGTGGCCGAAGCCGGCCCGCACGTCAACCCTTATGACGTGGATGCGCTGGCGCAGGAGATGCTGGCCGTGCTGACTTCGCCTGAAGAGATGGCCCGGCGGCGCGGAAAAAGCCTGAAGCGGGCGGCGGAACTTTCGTGGGATGCGGCCGCCGAGAAGACATTGCGACTCTACCGCGATGTGCTCAACCGAAAGGAGCGTGCCGGATGCTTTCCATGCGTCAATTGGTGATTATTGGGATGGATGGCGCCACGCTCAGCGTGGCCGACCCGTGGATGGACGCCGGTTTGTTGCCAAACCTGGCGCGCATCCGCGATGAAGGCGTGATTGCGCCGCTGGAATCGGTGATTTTGCCGGTCAGTGGGCCGGCCTGGGCTTCGTTCATGACGGGTAAAAACCCCGGCAAGCATGGCATCTACGACTTTCTCAAGCGTTTGCCGGGGCGTTATGAGCGCCGGGTGATGAATTCCAGTGACATTGACGCGCCCGCGCTGTGGGAGATTGTCTCGGATCATGGCGGCCGCGTGGCGGTGGTCAACGTACCCGGGACGTACCCGCCGCGGCGGGTGAACGGGGTGCTGGTCTCCGGGATGCTCACGCCAAGCACCGATGTGCAGTTCACCTGGCCGCCCGATTTTGCCCGGGAATTGCAGGAAGAAGTGGGCGCGTACCGCCTGAGCGTGACCGGTGGCACGATTTCTCCGGGCAAGGAAGGCGAGTTCATCGCCGATGTGATGGACGTGCTCGATCAGCGCGACCGCACGCTGCAATACCTTTTGCAGCGCGAACCATATGATTTGGTGATGTTCGTCTTCTTCGAGACCGATGTGATGCAGCACAAGTTCTGGGGGCACATGGAAGACCCGCAAAATCCCTGGCGGGATGCGTTGCTGCAGACCTATCAGCGGGTGGATACCGCGATTGGGCATTTGCTTGACCTGCTCGATGACGATGTCACTCTGATGGTGGTCTCCGATCATGGCGGCGGCCGCCTGAAAAAGCACCTGCTGCTCAATCGCTGGCTGATGGATCAGGGCTTTTTGCACCTCAAGCAAACGCCGGCGGCGCGGTTCAAATGCTGGCTGGGGCGGCACAACCCGGTGCTGAAAACGTATGACTTGCTCAAGCGCATTGGGCTGGCCTGGGTGAGTCGACTGGTGCCGCGCAAAATGCGCCTGCAGGCCATCAACGCCTTCTTCTCCTTCGATGATATTGACTGGGAGCGCACGGTGGCCTATTCCGCCGGTCATTTCGGGCAGATTTTTATCAACCTGAAGGGACGCGAGCCGCACGGCTGCGTGGAGCCTGGCGAAGAATATGAGCGCGTGCGCGAGGCCATTGCTGCGCGCCTGTATGAAATCACTGACCCCGAAACCGGCGAACCGATTGTGGATCGCGTTTACAAGCGGGAAGAGTTGTATCACGGCCCCTATCTGGATGAACCCCCCGACCTGGTGCTGATGATGAAGGACATGCTCTACGTCACCTCTTCAGATCAGATGGGCTGGGATGCCGAAAGCATTTTCGCCGATTCGGTTTATGGCGATACCGGCACTCATCGCTTGCATGGGCTGTTTCTGGCAAAGGGGCCGGGCATCCGGCAGGGGGTGCGGCTGGAAAATGCGTCCTTGATGGATGTTGCGCCCACCGCGCTGTATGCCATGGGGCTGCCGGTACCCAATGATTTGGATGGACAGGTGCTGGAAGCCATTTTCACCCCTGAATTTTGGGCACAAAACCCGCCGCGTTATGTGGAACCCCAGGATTTCCACAAAGGGGAACACCGCCTGAGCGCCGCGGAAGCCCGGCAGGTGGAAGAGCGTCTGCGCAATCTGGGATATTTGAACTGATGCTGCAAAGACTGGCACGCGATGGTCTCTTCACCGTGGCCGCCTTTTTTGTCACCGCGCTGTTCAATTATGCTTTCAGCGTGCTGATGGGGCGCTGGCTGCCGCCGGATGCTTTTGGTCGCCTGAGCGTGGCGCTGACAATTTACATGCTGGGGGCGACGGTGCTGGTTTCCGGCTTCCCCTGGATGACAGCTCGCGAACTGGCCCGCCGCGGCGGGCTGCTGGACGATGATGGCCGTCGGCTGGCGAAGACTGCCAGTGCAGCCAACACGCTGTTGGCTGTGCTGCTTTCGGCCTTGCTGCTGGGGACGTTTGCCCTGGGGCTGCTGCGGCTGGAAGCCGTGTACCGCCCTTTGCTTTGGATAGTAGCCGCTGGCTGGCTGGTGATGGGCGTGCAGGCCGTCTGGCGCAACACGCTGCGCGGGTTGCTGCGCCTGGATGCGTTTGTGGTTGCACAGGTGTTGGAAGCGGCTTCCGGATTGCTGATTGGTGCGGTGGGGGTCTGGCTGGGATTTGGCGCGCCGGGGGCCTTGAGCGGTCAGTCGCTTTCCATTGTGGTGGTCTTGCTGTTTGTCGGCTGGCTGCTGCGCCGAGAAGCCCTGCTGCGGGTTTCTGGCTGGACCGATTGGCGGCTGCTGTGGCAGGGGTTGGCCTTTTTTATCGGTACGGCGGGCATCACCTACCTGATGAACCTGGATGTGCTCGGCGTCAAGTGGTTTGTGGGGGGCGAATCGGATGTGCAGGCCGGTTTGTTTCAGGTGGCGGCCACGCTGGCGCGCCCGCCGGCTTATGTTGCGTTGGCGCTGGCTAACGCTGCGTTGCCGCACCTGGCGCGGGCGCAAAACCCAGCCGCCGCACGGCGGCTGTTGCTGGCGCTGCTGGCTGCCCTCTCCCTTACGCTGCTTCCTTTTCATGCCGCGCTGGCCTTTTATGCTGAACCGATCGTTGCCTTCCTGTATCCGCCGATCTATGCGCCCTCTGGTGAAATGCTGCACGCCCTGGCCTGGGTCACTTTGCCGCTGGACGTGCTCTTCCTGGGCGTGGCGGCCTTGCAGGCGGCAGGCCGGGAGCCGGTGGCGGCCGCCAGTCTGCTGGTCGGGCTGGGCGCTGAATGGCTGCTGATGCAGTTTTGGGTGCCACGGATGGGGGCGTTGGGCGCCGGGTATAGCCTGGCGCTGGCCGGGATGGTCAGCACGCTGGTGGTGCTGACGGTGATGCAGCGGGTTTACAGATTGCGTCCCAATCTTCGCTGGCTGTCGGTGCTGCTGGGCGCGGGTGGAGCGGTCTGGCTGCTGTGGGTGTTCCGTCCGCTGGGACTGACCGGGTTGTTGCTATCGGGTGTGGTGTTTGCTGGGATCGGCTGGCGGCTGCTTGTCCGCGTACTGGCGGTGACATGACTAAAAACGGGGCCTTTGGCCGTTTTTGTAGACAGTTGCTCTGCAGTTGTCCCTGGTGCTCAGTTAATCTAATCTTGTCAGAAGGAGAAAATGTGAGATACTGGGGGCATGGCAAAACATATCGCTCTCACACCGATGAGCGCACAGAGCTTTTACAACGGATAAAGTCAGGGCGCTAATCGGCTCGGGTTTTGGGCAGAGCCAGGATACTCCTGTTGCTGGATCGCAGCCAAGATGAGGCACGCCGGATTGCGAAGAAAATCAAATGGCACTACACACCTGTTCACGCCGGTTGGTTGAACATTGCCGAATGCGAGTTGTTCGTTTTGCGCGGGTAATGTCTGCGACCAAGAATGCCGGACATAGATACCGTCTCCGAAAAAGTCGCCGCCTGGTCGGAACAGCGTAATGCCAGGCAAGTCGGTATTGACTGGCGGCTCACTATGGAAGATGCCCGCATCAAACTCAAACGACTTTATCCGTTGTTAACGTTCAGGAATCAACCTCTGGTGATTACCCATAAGTCCTGAG
>CAYSXA010000045.1:0-1841 GCA_964435005.1 uncultured Anaerolineaceae bacterium
TGCGCAGCGCGCGTAAAGTGGTGGACGACGTGCTGGCGTTCCTCGGCCTGGCCGACCGCGCCGATCAACTCGCCGGCAGCCTGAACGTGGCGCAGAAGAAGCGCCTGGAGATGGCCCGCGCACTGGCCTCGGAGCCCTACCTGCTGCTGCTCGACGAGGTGCTCGCCGGCCTGAACCCCACCGAGATCGCCGAGATGGTGGAAACCGTGCGCAAAATCCGCGACGAGCGCGGCGTGACGATCATTATGATCGAGCACGTGATGCACGCAGTGATGAACGTCTCCGAACGCATTCTGGTGCTGGATTACGGTCAGTTGATTGCCGAGGGCACACCCGAAGAGGTCGCCAACGACCCGAAGGTCATCCAGGCCTACCTGGGCGATCCCAAACTGGCCGAGCGCCTGATGAAAGGGGAATGAGCCATGTCCATCCTGGAAGTTCGCAACGTGACCGCCGGTTACGGCGAAGTGCAAATCCTCTGGGGCGTGGATCTGGCGCTCGAAACAGGCAAACTGACCTCGCTGGTGGGCGCGAACGGCGCAGGCAAGACCACGCTGCTGCGCACGGTGATGGGATTGATCCGCCCCTGGAGCGGCCAGGTGCTGTTCGATGGGCAGGACGTGACCCACCTTCCCGCCCACAAGAAGGCAGAGCTGGGGCTGGTGCTCGTCCCCGAAGGGCGGCAGTTGTTCACCGAGATGTCTGTAGCGGAGAACCTGATCATGGGCGCCTCGCCGCCCCGCGCCCGCGCGGACGTGAAGCGCAACCTGGAAATGGTGTTTGAGATGTTCCCGCGCCTGGCAGAGCGCCGCGCGCAGAAAGCCGGCACCTTGAGCGGCGGCGAACAACAGATGCTCGCCGTGGCGCGCGGTCTGATGGCTTCTCCGCGCGTGCTGATGATTGACGAGCTCTCGCTCGGCCTGGCACCAGTGCTGGTGCTGCAACTATTTGAAAACCTGCGCGATATGAAGAAACTAGGAATCACCATCCTGCTCGTAGAACAGAACGTGCAGATGGCGCTGGCGGTCAGCGATTACGCATACGTGCTGGCCCAGGGCCGCATGGAAATGCACGGTCCCAGCCGCGAACTGGCGCAGAACGAGGCCGTCCGCGAAGCGTATCTCGGACTTTGACGAACCTGCACGGCGCTCATAAAAAAGACCTGACAGGCCTGCGAGACCTGTCAGGTCTTTTTGGATCAATGCTCCAGGGAAACTTCGATCTCCGTTGATCCGGTCACCCTGATCTCTTCCGCCTCCTGCCACTCCCCATGATAGAGAACGCGCACGCGGAACTCACCGTTCACCAGCCGGAAGACTACCCGGCCCTCGCTGTCGGTGTACCCGTTGCTCACCCACTGACCGCCTTTCGTCCGAATCTCGACCAGCACGCCGGAGACCGGTGCGTTGGTCACATCGTCCACCACGCGTACCGTCAGCCGCTTCAGACGCACTTCAACTTCCTTCGAAGTTGTGACCTGCACTGTGGTTGCCTCCCACCACTGGCCAGTGTGCAGACGCACGCGGAACTCACCGTTCACCAGCCGGAAGGCCACCCGGCCCTCGCTGTCGGTGCGCCCGTTGCTCACCCACTGACCGCCTTTCGTCCGAATCTCGACCAGCACGCCGGAGACCGGTGCGTTGGTCACATCGTCCACCACGCGTACCGTCAGCCGCTTCAGACGCACTTCAACTTCCTTCGAAGTTGTGACCTGCACTGTGGTTGCCTCCCACCACTGGCCAGTGTGCAGACGCACGCGGAACTCACCGTTCACCAGCCGGAAGGCCACCCGGCCCTCGCTGTCGGTGCGCCCGTTGCTCACCCACTGGCCGCCTTTCGCC
>CAYSXA010000045.1:1941-17919 GCA_964435005.1 uncultured Anaerolineaceae bacterium
GAATCTCGACCAGCACGCCGGAGACCGGTGCGTTGGTCACATCATCCACCACGCGTACCGTCAGCCGCTTCAGGCGCACTTCAACTTCCTTCGAAGTTGTGACCTGCACTGAGGTTGCCTCCCACCACTGGCCGGTGTGCAGACGCACGCGGAACTCACCGTTCACCAGCCGGAAGGTCACCCGGCCCTCGCTGTCGGTGCGCCCGTTGCTCACCCACTGGCCGCCTTTCGCCCGAATCTCGACCAGCACGCCGGAGACCGGTGCGTTGGTCACATCATCCACCACGCGCACCGTCAGCCGCTTCAGGCGCACTTCAACTTCCGCTGAACCACTCACATGAACGGTGGCCGCCTCCCACCACTGGCCGGTGTGCAGACGCACCCGATATTCGCTGTCTTTCACCAGAAAAGTCAGGCGTCCATCTGCGCCGGTGCGCCCGTTGCTCACCCACTGACCGCCTTTCGTCCGAATCTCGACCAACACGCCGGAGACCGGTGCATTGGTCACATCGTCCACCACCCGCACCGTCAGACTGGCGGGCCCGGAAGGAGTGGACGTCCACGTCGGCGGCGGGACCCGGGTTGGTTGAGGGCCTTCCGGCGTCGAGACAATTCCCGCAGTGGCGGTGATCGTAACCGTGGCTTGAGCCGTGACCGAAGGCTCGGGCGTTGTCCCTTCAAGATTGTCAGGGATGCTCGTCGGCTGGTCTGCCCCTTGCAAACTGCGACACTTTTGGGACCCCAGGGAAGCACAGACATCAATGAAGGCCCGTTGCGCGATCCGCCCGGTACCCGCCAGGACGCCCACGGTCAATACACTGATAATCAGAATCAAGATGGCGAATTCAACCAGTCCCTGACCACGGGGAGGTTGTTTTCGATGTTGGGAAGGCTTCATGGACTACCTCCTGACGAAGGTTCTCCCACAGGGCCAGTCTGCATCATGAGGCAGGCTTCCAGCCCCTGCTGAGGAGTCTCCTGGGGAGTTGCCAAGTCGGACGGCGAGACAATCCACTCCCCCTGGCTCAGTTCCAGTGCCTGTTCAAAGGCAGTCTGCGCCATGGCGCAATCGCCAGCAGCGAAGGCCGCCCACCCCAACGCGTTGAACACGTGAGGATCTTGCGGAGTCAGACGCGTCAGTTGAGAGAAGGTGGCAAGGGCGCGTTGTACGCTCCCCTGCCGGAGCGCCATCCAACCCAGCAACGCCAGATAAGAAGAAGTCAGTTCCGGGGTGGAGGTCAGGGGCCCCAAAGCAGACAACATTTGCTGAGCAGCGGTGTAATCCCCAAGCAGATAATCCGCCCGCGCCAGCGCCAGCAGCACCTCCTGGCGACTGGCATCCAGACGCCAGGAAGCGTCCAGGTCCTCTCTGGCAGTCGTGTAATCGCCCAGGGCCAGGTAAGCCATGCCTCGAGCCGCGTGGACGGCAGCAGGGTCGAAACCCAGGTCGGCAGCCTGCTGCAGGTGATCCAGAGCCATTAGTGGGTCACCACGCGCCAGCCAGGATCGCCCCAGATAGAAGTGGGCGGTAGCGTCCGTCGGCTCGGCCTGCGCTACCAGGCCCAGGTGGGCAGTGGCTGCTTCATAATCACCCTGCTGATAGCGCGTCAGCCCCAGCATCTCGTGGGCAAAGATGTTCTCCGGCTCAAGCGTGATCGCCTGCGTCAGGTACTCCGCAGCCCGATCGTACTGGCGGAGGCGGTAAGCCGCCGCGCCAGCGCCATAAGCGCTCATGGCGCGGCTCGCATCCAGCGACAAGGCCTGCTCGAAATGCGTCAACGCCATGCGATCGTCGCCCATCGCGTATTCCGCCCAGGCCATGTGTTCGTACAGTTCAGCGGTGGGGGGCATGAGCGCAGCAGATTTGCGGTAGGCGGCCAGCGCTGCCGAATACTGCCCAGCAGCGCTCAACCGGTCGCCCTCGAGCAGGAAGCGTTCGCCAGAGAACCGCTGGAAGGAAACATAACCATAAGCAGCAAAGGTAAACAGAACGGTCAACGCGGCCACCAGCAACGTGCGCGGCTGCCACAGCCAGCGCCAGCGTTGACGCGGCGCTACCGGCGCTTCCGCCAGGTTCTCTTCCGTCAGAGTTCCCGGTTCCAGCGCCAGTAATTGCCCGCAATGAGGACACAGTCGCCGCTTCCCAACAACGAGCTGGTGACAGTGAGGACAGATTTGTTCCAAAGAAGAGGTTTCCGGTGGATCTACCCCGCGGGGAGAAGGAGAGCTAGTCGTCATGACACTACCCTAGCGATGGAAGAAAGTCTCCGCTCAAAAGTGGGAGCGGTTCAAACAAGGCAAAACTGTCTCTGCGCGATGTTGAACCCGCCCCAACCCAACACAAAACGTATTATAGCAGGAAAACCGCGAGAGGCCGGCTGTACGTCGGCCAGGAGCAATAAACGGCTGAACTCTACATTTTCTTCGCCTCCAGCGTCGCGCACAGCCGCCGCCAGGCGGCCTCCACGGCAGATAAATCCAGGCTGGTTTCATCTTGCTCGCCGTAGCGCACGGAGAGGTAGGCCTGCGTGAGCAGCCAGGCGTCCCCGGCTCGTTCGGGCAGCCAGGCCTGCAACGCCTCCAGGAACTCCAGCGGCGTGGCCGAGTGCGGTCGTGGCTGCCCGGCGCGGGCGCACAACTGCATCAGGCGGGCGTACCAGCGGCGCACGCGCGCCACAGCCAGCCAGCGCCAACCGCGCGGCACCAGCCGCCGTGTCTCATCCGTAATCCAGCGCCTCCGCGTCCGGAGCGCCGCGCGCAGGCGCGTCAGCCAGCCGCTCTCAGCAGTGATGGCCTCCCACTCCGTCAGGGCATCCATCGGATGACGGCGTGCACGACGCCAGCGCACCTCAATCAGTGCCAGCAAAGCGACCGCAGCGATCAACGCCAGCCAGAAGAGCGGCTGACCGATCCGCCGCAGACGCAGCCACCAGGCGCCCACGCCGCTCTCCGCCAGCCAACGCTGGATCACCTCGGCCAGCGCGCTGAGGGTGTTCCTCAACTCAAACAGCGCCGCCTGGACAGCAGGCGCGAAATCCACCCGAAGCAGCCAGGTGACCAGGCCAAAGACCACGTAAAGCAATGCGATCACCAGCGGGGTAAGAATCAGCGCCATCAGCACCAGCACCGCCCCGGCGATCCACAGCGGCACATGCCGCACCAGCGTTCCCTGCTCCGAGGCCAGGAAGGCCCCCAGCCCGCCTGCCACCGCGACCACCGCACCCGAAATGAGCACCAGAGCTGCAAGCCATCGGGCATCCACAGCACGCCCCTGACCGCCGCGCAGCCGGTGGATCACTGCCAGCCGCGCCACCCCCATCGCCAGCAAGCTCGCAAACAGGAACAGGTACAGCAACCCACCAGGGGTTTCCCCCGTCGTCAGCGTGTTCAGGAAGAAAAAGGCCAGCAGCATCCCCAGGCCGGTGAAAAAGCCGCGCCGCGCCTGATAAGGGCTGACCGCCTCGGTCGCCGCGCGCACCGCGTGCGCCCCCACACCAATCATCACCAGCGCCACGACCACTTCGTCCGGGATCAAGGCCGTCAGGTCGGCCAGGGAGAGCAACGGACGGGTGAGCCAGTTCCCTGACGGACGCACCAAGGGCCGGAAGTACAACAGGGTGCTGAACGACGACCACAAGCCGAACAGAAACCAGCCGAGCAACACCTGGTTGCGATGCACCGCACGGATGCGCAACCGCTCCAGCCATGACGCAAGGCCATACGTCCCCAGCCACCAGAAGCCGAACACCAGCGCCACGCGCAACGGTGAAGCGGCATTTGTGGCCGGGGTGAGTGCACGATACCAGGGTACGGCCCACGCCAGCAGCATGAGCAACGAGGCCAGCGCAAAGAGCACGCGCCAGGAGCGGAAGCGGGTCATGGGTTCACTGGTTCATTAGTTCATTGGTTGGTTGGTCGGTTCAACTGATTTGATTGTACCTCAGCCCCCGCGGGAACAAAAAAAGACCTGACTGGCTCAGGCCGGTCAGGTCTCCTGCGATGCATGGGGAATCCGCTCAGTGCACCACGTGGCCGATCAGGTACAACGCCGGGTAGAAGAACACCCACACCAGGTCCACGTAATGCCAGTACACCGCGCAGGCTTCCACGCCCCAGTGGCGTTCCGCGGAGTACACCCCCTTACGCCCGTTATTCCACACGATCAGGATGAAGATGATCCCGCTGAACACGTGCAACGCGTGCATGCCGGTCATGCCGTAGAGCACTGCGCCGTAAGCGCCATCGGTCGGCCAGATGTGTGGCCCTTCGGGCAGGAAGAAGCCCCACTCCAGACCGATCACACCGACCAGGAAAATCGTGCCCAGCACAGCGGTGATGATCGAGGAGCGCAGAAACTCCTTGCGGTCATCGTGCGCGATCGCCATCTCCGCGCGGTTCATGAAGAAACTGCTCACCAGCAGGACCGAGGTCAGGATCAACCCCAGCGTCTGATCCAGGTTGGGGCGGGTGTTGCCCCACAGATAAAAGCGGGTGGCGAACAACCCGGCGAACATGAACGCTTCCGAGAGGAAGAACAACCACAACCCCAGGCGATTGCGCCGCAATTGCGTCAGATACTCTTGTGCGTGAGCCACTACCGCGCTCATCAGTGCCCTCCTTCACCTTCTGCCCACAACTGGGAGAAGTGCATGAACGCTTCCATGATGATGCCGGCCTTGAGAATGCCGATAGTCAACAGTGGGATGACGTTCGACTCCAGGTTGCTGACGTAAAACTCCAGAATGGTCAGCACCGCCAGGGCGATCAACGTGTTCACGCCCTTGCGAAAAGCCGTTTTCTTCTTTTCATCCATTTGAAACCTCCTGCCCCAGGAGCCAGGGAAAACTCTCCCTCGCTCCTGCCGATTGCTCTTGCGTCAATCCGCCGCAGCGGACTGGAACTCCACATACGCCCCGGGTTTGCCGTAGTCGTACGGCTCACCCACCACAGTGAACGGGGTGGCGTAACTGTGCTCCGGGATCGGCGAAGGGATCTGGAACTCCGGTGAGCGGGAGTTCCAGGGGTTGGCCTCCGCCACCTCGCCGCGCCGGGCGCTGACCACCAGGTTGATCACAAAGATCAACATCGCAGCGAAGATCACAAAGCCCGCGATTGTGGTCAACAGGTGACCACCCTGGATGCCCAACGCCGGATCGTAGTCCCAGATGCGGCGGCGCATGCCGCGTAGCCCGACCCAGGCCTGCGACAGACTCTGCACCCAGAAGCCCGGCGTCATCAGCCAGAAGTGCAGCTTACCCAGCTTCTCGTTGTACATGCGCCCGGTGACCTTGGGGAACCAGTAGTACACCGCCGCGATGAAGGGGAACACGAAGCCGCCGAACATGGTGGCATGGAAGTGCCCCACGATCCAGTACGTGTCGTGCAAGAACATGTCGGTCACCGTGGTGCCGTTAGGCGGGCCGGTCAGGCCACCGATCAGGAAGACGGAGATCGCACCCAGGGTAAAGAGCATCGGCGTGGGGAACTCCAGTTTGCCGCCCCAGATGGTAGCCAGCCAGGAGAAGAACTTCACCCCGGTCGGCACAGCCACCAGCAGCGTGGTCCACATCATGGCAACCCGCAAACCTTCTTCCATGCCGGCAACGAACATGTGGTGTCCCCAAACCAGGAAGCCGACCAGCGCGATCGCCATCGAAGACATGGCAATCCACTTGTAGCCGAACAACGGTTTGCGGGCGAACACCGGCAGCAGTTCGCTGATAATGCCCAGGCCGGGCAGGATGAACACGTACACCGCCGGGTGGGAGTAGAACCAGAACAGGTGCTGGAACAGGATCACATTGCCGGGCGGCGACCCGACCGCCACAGCGTGCGTGGTCAGGTTGGGGTCAAAGAAGCCCAGACCAGCCACGCGCTGCACCACCACCATCAGGAAGGAAAGGCCAATCAACTGAGTGGCGGTCAGACCGATGATGCTGGTCGCCAGCATGGCCCAGACGAAGATCGGCATGCGGAACAGGCTCATCCCCTTGGCGCGCATGGTGAAGGTGGTCACGATCAGGTTCAACGAACCCAGGATGGACGACAAACCAACCATGTACACGCCCAGGTAGAAGAGCAGCACACCGGTTGGCGCACCAAGCGGGTCGGTGTTGGCACCCAGCGGCGGGTAACCCGTCCAGCCGGTGTTGAACCCGCCCACGAACAGCGAGGTCACCACAAGCAACGCGCCCGGTACGTTGACCCAGAAAGCAAAAGCATTCAAGCGGGGGAAGGCCATGTCCGATGCGCCGATCATCAGCGGGACGAGGTAGTTCGCCATGCCGCCCACGCCGAGCAGGATGCCGGCGATCATCACGATCCCGTGCGCGCCAATCAGCGAATTGAAGGTCTCCGGCCCGATGATGTCACGGCCCGGATTGACCAGTTCGGTACGGAAGACCAGCGCGAACACCCCGGCCAGGCCAATCAGAACGATGCCCGTGACGGCGTACTGCACGCCAATCACCTTGTGGCTGTAATCCACGTTGAAGTAGCGCTTCCAGGCCGGCCCTTCCGGCGCCCCGTGGTGCATGGGGGTCTCTTCGCCCTTCGCCCACTTGATCCAGTCCGTCAGCGCGCCCACGCCGAGCAAAAAGCCCACCGTGCCGACGAGAGCGCCGACTACCCAGGCCGGTTCAGGCGCCCAGGCAGGCTGCAGCCCACTGGCCAGGCGCACGAGGTACACTAGCCCCATGCCGATTAACGTGCCAATCACCTGGCCGATGATGCCACGTATCAGTCCCAACGAAAACATACGCTCCTCCTATTTCAGCGTCTTGATGTACTCGACCAACGCCTCGATCTGATCGCCGCTCAGTTTGTCGGCGTAGTCCCCGGGCATGATCGGCTGGAAGCCCTCGGCTAACTTGGCCGCCGGGTCCAGGATGGATTCACGCAGGTAGTCTTCATCTACCGTGACGCTCGATCCGTCGGCCAGGGTCTCCGTGGAGCCAAACAGACCCTTCCAGGTCGGCGCGATGGCCTCCGTGCCGTCCACCGTGTGGCAACCCAGACAGCCCAACTCCTGCGCCAGCTGCGAGCCGGTGAGCGCTTCACCGCTCAGGCCGCCAGCCACCGCCTTCTGGTTTTCTACCCAGGCCATGAATTCCGATTGCGTCACCACGCGCACGGGCGCGCGCATATCGGCATGACCGGTGCCACACAGTTCAGCACAGCGCACTTTAAATTCGCCGGTTTGCGTCGGGGTGAGCCGCAATTCCTTCACCATTCCCGGCACGGCGTCCTGCTTGGCACGAAACTCCACAACCCAGAAGTCATGGATCACGTCCTTTGAAGTGAGCTGGAACACCGCCTGCCGTCCCACCGGAAGCACCAGTTCGCTGGAAGTGATGTCGTAATCCGGATAGTAAAAACTCCAGGAGAACTGTTGACCGGTGACCTGCACCACGAACTCATCCGGGTTGGCGGTCTTCACTTCGTAAAAGTAGCGCGCGCCCAGAGCCGAGAAGTACAGCACAATCCCCAAGGGAACGATCGTCCAGACGATCTCCAGCGCCGTGTGGCCGTGAAAATACATCCCGTCCCCTTCCTCGCCTGGCCGGCGCCGGAAAGCGACCACGCTGTACAGCATCAGACCAACGACCAGAGCGAACAAAAAGGCGATCACATACAGTTGCATACCAAACAGGCGGTCGATGTAAGCGCCTTCTTCGCTCGCCAGCAGGGGCACAATGCGGTTGAAGTTGGCAGCCACCAATGCCACCCCACCCGCTGCAATCACCCCTACGATGAGAAAAGCTTTGAGAAAATGTTGTTTCATAACGACTCTCCTCCAGTGCGGTCAAGTCTGCATCACAGCAAAAGAGTGGCCGCGCTTTGCTAGTCCAGCAGACGGGCCACTCGTTCTTCCACTTCTCCTGAGGGCAGCACCCAGCGATCAAATACCACCGCATCTTCGTTGTTCTGCAGCGATAAAAGCACCACCCGCACCGGGCGGCGGCCCTGGGTCAGATACCGCAGGCACAGTTCCAGGACGATCTCACGATCGTCGTAATCCAGAACGATCATATCGGGTTGCTGTTCCTCTTCCACCTGCCAGGCTGCTTCCAGAGAATCCACCACAGCAACCACATCCACTTCCCGCTGTGCCTCGTTGAACAGACGTCGCAACCCTTCCCCGAAGATGGGGTGATGCGAAACGATCAGGATGCGACGAGGACGTGGTTGCGGGGTGGCCATAAAAAAGATCCTGGTAGGCTTTTGCCAAGCCTACCAGGGAAACCTTCTTCTGTCATCCGCCGCACCGTAACCGAGAGGTGATTTCAAAGCGGCCAAAAGGGTGATTCTTTACTCACCCCGATTTGAGCAATCCTCGCTGCATGGCCCGACTGACGGCTTCCACCCGGTTTTCGGCCCCCAGTTTCTCCAGAATGTGACGAATGTGGGTTTTAACCGTATTGCGGGAGATCATTAACTCATCCGCGATCTCTGCGGTGGTCTTGCCCTGCGCCAGGCAGTGCAGCACCTCCATCTCGCGGACACTCAGCGGCTCCTCGAAATCCTGCGAAGGGCGCTGCACGGTATCTACCAGGTGACGGGTCACTTCGGGAGACAATACAGCTTTCCCCTCCACCACATGGCGGATGGCCGCGCGCAAGTCCCCTGGCTCGGCGTTTTTCAGCAAGTAGCCATCCGCGCCGTTGCGAATAGCACCAATCAGATCACGCTGGTGTTGGGATATGGTCAACATCAGTACACGAGGTGTGGGCGTCAACTGCTTGATCGCCCGCACAACGGCCACGCCATCCATGCCGGGCATGTTCACATCGAGCAACACCACATCCGGCTGCGTTCTGCGCACCACGCTGAGCGCATCCTGACCATTGGCCGCCTCACCCACCACCTGAATGCCGGGCATGTCGTCCAGCAAACTGATCAACCCGCTGCGGAACAACGCGTGATCGTCCACCACCACCAGTCGTATGACGCTCATAGCGTCTCCTCCGAAAGCAAGATTGCTGGCAAGGCAACGCGCACAGTGGTTCCCTCCTGCGGACGACTGACGATCTGGAACTCGGCGCCGATCTTCTCCGCACGCTCGCGCATCCCTCTCAACCCATGATGTTCATACGGCGGCACATCATCTGGAAGGAAACCGACACCATCGTCCCGCACTTCCAATACCCAATCGTCACCGACCAGGCTGCCGCGCACCCACACCTGACTGGCCTGAGCATGACGGCGTACGTTGCTCAGTGCTTCTTGGATGATGCGCACCAGTTGCGCCTGCACTTCTAACGGCAGGTGTTGCGCGGCGTCCAGATCGGCCAGGAGCACCTGGATACCGGTGTTCGCTTCAAATTCGGTGGCCAGTTGTCGCACCCAGGCGCGCAGATCGCCGCCATGATCGGTCAGCCGCAGGCCGTCGATCGCCTCGCGCACATCCAGGTAGGCTTCCGACAGACTGCGGTAGCACACCTGCAAGCCATGCTCAAGGCGGTCGAAGTCATTGTGTTGAAGCGCCTGTTGCAGTTGTACGACCTGTAGCTTAAGGAAGGAAATCGTCTGCGCCAGCCCATCGTGGATTTCACGCGCCAGCCGGGCGCGCTCCTCCATCCAGGCGCGGCGCTCGATTTGAGCCATCCAGTCGCCTTGCTGGAAGATCATCGCAGCCTGTGCGGCGAAAAGTTCCACCAAAGAGAGATGCCGACGGGTGAACGCCTTGGGCTGCTGGCTGGCGACCAGCAACAACCCGCGCTGACGCTTCCCCAACCCCAGAGGAACCATGATCAGCGAACGGAAGGGAGTCTTATCGCTGCTTTCCCCTTGAATCTCATTCATGATCAAGGCATCATCCAATGCCAGGCCGCCCTGTACAATCCCTTCCAACCAGGGAGCGGCGTCAGAAGCCGGCCCGGCCAGAAAACGACGCGTCGAGGACGAAACGCCATCGTTCAGGATCAACAAGCCAATATCTGCCGTCAGAGCGTCCACCGCCTGCTGAAGCACTTGTTGGATCAAATCGTGGCTCTGTGATTGCGAGTGTGCTGTCGGCAGGGAACGCAACGCCTGGCGCTCTTGCTGGCGCATACGGACGATCTCCATCGCCAGTGCAAGTTCGTCCAGCATGGTGGTCAGCCAGATTCGCGTCTCCGCCTCCAGCTCGGCCCCGTGTCCGAGGTACAGGTTGAGCACCCCCAGTTGCTGGTCGCCACGGCGAAGGTGGAAACACACCACCCGCTCCGCTCCCGTAAACGGCAAGACCTCGCGGCTGAGCAACGGGCATTCCTGGCCGGTTTCCGCCTCCAGTTGCTGACACCGGTTGCAACGGTGGCGCACTTCGGGCGAAGCCATGTACTCCACCCAGGCGTTCAACACCCGCTCCGGCAGGTCCCCTCGACTGTGGGCAGGCAGCGGCTGTCCGCGCGGATCGAGCGGCACAAACGAAGCGCCACGCACTCCCTCCAGGCTCAGGCACAGGTGCAACACCCGCTCAATCAGAGCTTCCTCGTCTTCCGCCTCCACGAACTGACGGGTTAACCGAAAAACGGCGGCCAGACGTTGATAAGCCACCGCCACCTGTTTTCGAGCTTCCTCCATCTGTTCGTTCAAGAGCGAAAAGCGCCGCATCCCCCAATACAATCCTCCGGCGCCCATCAGGATTCCGCACCCTCCCAGGACAACCCACAGCACTGCGTGTTCCTGCCCACTATGTTCCAACAACAAAACCGCCACCAACAGGCTGGAGAGTACCAGCAGCGCTCCCCCCAACAACATCCAGGATATCTCATCCCGCCGGATGCGAATGGAGTCCATGCATTTTCGCATGGCCTTATTGTACACCGAAATTGTCAACGGATGAGAAGGAAATCACCTTCCCGGCAGCGGACAATCACCTTTTTGGTCATCCGGGGATGGATGACAAGTTGCCATCTGCTCTGTAAAGTAGTACAGACTCCACGTCCCTGCCATAGGGAACAGATCAAGCGCAAGGAGAATGCTTATGCGACTCAAACACACCCTCTGGACGGCGTTGGTCTTGCTGCTGACGGGCGCCTGCGCGCCACTCCCCACGCTGACCCCAGAAAGGACCGCTCCCCCGCCCACTGAAGCAGCCTCTGCACTAGCAGAAACCAGTGGCTGCCAGGTAAAGGCGGTGGATCTGATCGGCGCGTGGGTGGACGCCGGCGCTTCGGACAGCACCCCCTTTGAATTCACCGACCTGGACGGCAACACCTGCGAGGGCACCTTCACCGACGACATTCTGCCGCTCTTCACACAGGCCAACGCCTGGTTCGACGGCTCACCGGCCTGTGCCAGTTGCCACAACGGGAATACCGAGACCTCGCTGCACGAGATGGACCTGACCAGCTACGAGGGCATCATGAAAGGCGGCGACGTGCTTTCCGCCCCGCCGGGCTCTCCAATCATCGTGCCGGGTGACTGGAAGGCCAGCAAACTGCGCGGGCGCCTGCGCAACAACCGCATGCCCCCTGGCTGGACCTTTGACATCACCGAAACCAACCGTAACGGCCCTTGCGTCGAGGTCTCCAACGAGGGTGTCTCGCTGGTCAAGGAGGACAACGGCAAACTGGCCTACGGCTGCGAACTGAACGCCGTCGGGCTGTTGGGCGCCTGGGTGGACGCCGGCGCGCCGAACGGCGAATTTGAATTCGGCGGCGCCACGCTGACCTTCGAGCGCGATGTGTTACCCTTCTTCACCCAGAGCGGGATGTGGTTTGAAGGCTCCCCCGCCTGCGCCAGTTGCCACAATGGGAACACTGAGACCTCGCTGCATGAGATGGATCTGACGAACTACGAAGGCATCCTGAAGGGCGCGGACGTGGTCTCCAATCCACCGGGCGCCCCGATCATCGTGCCGGGTGACTGGCACGCCAGCAAGCTGCGCGACCGTCTGCGCAACAACCGCATGCCCCCCGGTTGGACCTTTGACATCACCGAAGCGAACCGCGACGGCCCTGTGGTCACCGCTGGTCACAAGAAATAAGTCAGGCTCCCAAAATGAAAAAGCGCGGGCGTTTTGCCCGCGCTTTTTCATTAACGTGAGTTCGGGATAAAAGAGGGCATCCTGGGGTGGGGTATATCACCAAACCAAATCCCAGTAGCCCCTCATGGAGGGCTACTCGAATTGTTCTGCGATGTCAATATGACCTACCTCTCCCATTGTACCCTACCCGAGGGTCTGTTGGAAACCCTGGCGCACGAAGGAGGCGAGATCACCTTTGCCATTCCGCAGGTGCGGGAGGGTGGGTTCTACCCGCAGGCTTTAGAGAAAGGGCTGCGTAGCGAGCGGGCCTTGATATTGGCTCTGGCTGAGATGTATGTTCAAGGGGTCTCCACCCGCAAAGTCCAGGCGATCCTGGAAAGGTTGGGCGGGACCACGGTCTCCTCCACTCAGGTGAGCCAGGCGGCGGCCCAGTTGGATGCGGGATTACAAGCCTGGCGGGAGCGGCCTTTGGGCGAGGTGCCCTACCTGTACCTGGATGCGCGCCATGAAACCGTACGACAAGAGGGCACCCTGCGCGATGTGGCCGTGCTTGGGGGTGTCGGTCTCGCTGAGTAAGCAGGAAGTCCATTGGCGGGACTTTTTGCAATCCCTGGTGCAACGCGGGCTCCGAGGGGTGCAGTTGATCATCAGCGATGATCACGCTGGCCTCCGGGCCGCGCGGCGGGCTGTGTTCGGCGGCGTCCCCTGGCAACGCTGCCAGTTTCACCTGCAACAGAATGCGGCGGCCTATGTACCTCGGAAAGCCCTGTTGCCCCAGCTGCATACCGAATTGCGGGCCGTATTTCAAGCCCCCGACCGGGCTGGAACACCAGGTTCCCGAAGGGCTGACGGTATTTGCCTTCCCGGTCCACCAGCGGCGGAAGTTGCGCACGGTCAACCTGGTGGAACGGTTGAACCGGGAAGTGCGCCGCCGGACGCGGGTGGTGGGCATTTTCCCCAGCGAAGCCTCCTGTCTGCGCCTGGTGAGTGCCGTGCTGATGGAGATCGTTGGAAACTCGGTGGCCAGGTTTAAATCTACCACTGACCTATGTAATAATTGAAGAGGCCGGACTGTGCAGTCCGGCCTACTTTGTATTCATTCACGAACTTGCGTGTCACGGACGCGTCATGCCGCTGACATCGCCACCCAGCGTTTCAATGCTATCGTACAGCAACTGGAGGATGTATATGCCGTTGTGGGTAAAGGCTCCCGGATCCTTTACGGCGAACTGGTAGTTGTACGCCGCTTCCAGAAGGGCCGGGGTCCAGGTCTGATAACGGTTGCCGTAGTTGGCCTCGCCGGGCGTCGCTTCTCCATCCGCGTTGAGGTCAGCGAAGAAGTAAGGGTAGGCGTGCGGGGCGTAGACCACGGGGAAACCAATCTCAACCGAGTAAGCTTTGATGGCTTCGTACAGCGTGGTGCGCATGGTGTCGATCTCGCCGTACAGGCCTTCTGTCACATCACCATCGCCGTCAAAGTCGTCTTCCGACATGCGGATGTCGCGGATGTCCTCCACATCTTCGTGGCATTCAAAGCACCCATCTGTCTTGACTTCCAGCGCGTGGGCGTCGTGGCAGTTTGTGCAGGCCCGGGCATTCCGGTCGTGCATGAAGTACCCCACGTATTCCCTGCCGGGGAACTCAAAGCCGCCACCGACATCGGCGCCATAGCGCGTCGCGCCTGCAGCGAAGTAGTGAATGTTGATGAAGCGCAGGCCTTCGACAACTTCATGCGCTGGCTTATCACCCACCAGATTGGTCACACTGGCACCCGACGCGCGGCCCTGGTGACAGGTCATGCACAGACCGGAGTCGTCGCCCATAGCGAGTTCAACTGTCGCGCCGCTGGGGAAAGTAACCGATTCGAAGGTGAAGAGCGCCGGCCATTCGTCTTCTTCGTTGTGGCAGGTAGCGCACTGGAAGCCGTTGGCGATCTCGGCAGAGATATTGACGCCCTCCTTATAGAAGGTGGGTAGGCCGGTGGCGGAGTGGCAGCGGGCGCACCGCCCCGGTACCTCGCCGTCCTCATCCCAGTGGCGGAAGGCCTCCGCAGAACCCATGAAGTGACCATGATCGTCGCGCGCCAGCGTAGCCACATCACCGCCCAGATCCTCGATGGAGTCATACAGTAACTGGATGATGTACTTGCCGCCGTGGGCGAACGCGCCCGGATCCTTCATCGAGGTCTGGTAGTTGTAAGCCGCCTTCAGCAAGCGCGGCGTCCAGGAGGCATAGCGGTTACCATAGTTGGCCTCGCCCTCGGTCACGGCACCGTCACCATCCGTGTCAATGAAGAAGTACGGATAGGAATGCGCATCGTACACGATCGGCGTGCCGATCACATCCGCGGCGTAAGCCTGGATCTGCGTGTACAGGATCTCCTGCAATGTGCTGATCTCAGCGGCGATACCTTCTTCCATGTCGCCATCGCCGTCGTAATCCACTAGCGATCCGAGCATGCGGTAGGTCTGCGGCTCACCTTCGTCGTGGCACTCCACACAACCTTCGACCTTAATTTCCAGCGTATGGGCGTCATGACACTCGATACAGGTGTCGAATTCCTCCACGTGAGCGAAGTAGCCGTCGTAGGTCTTGCCATCATACTCGTAACCGCCTTTGGCCAGAGTGCCGTACTTGGTGGCCGCAGCCGCGAAGTAGTGGATGTTGGCAAAGCCCAATCCTTCCGGCACGGTGTCCGGATCGACCTCAGCGGCGTTCTCCACCCCAGCAGCCTCGGCGATGCGCTCATCTACGCTGATCTTCGATTGGCGACCCTGATGGCACTCCATACAACGGGCCTCGTCGCCCAGGCCGGTCAGTTCCACGCCAGAGGGCATCAACACGCTGTCCTTGGTGGCCGTGGCTTCGTTGTGGCAGGCGGTGCAATGAATGCCCATGTTCTCCGCCGCGGGGATTTCGGTTGTGATTTTGCCTGTGGCGACGTATTCGATGTAGCCCTCGGTGGAGTGACACTTGGCACAGCGCTGGTTCACTACGGCTGGGTCTTCTTCATCCCAATGGCGGAATGCCTCGGCTTCGGCATCCGCATGGCCGGATCCAGCCCACGCGGCCTCGATCTCCGGCACTACGGGCACGGCTTCCGGGCATGCAGGCGTCTCAACCTCTGGACACTTCATTTCCGGGCTTTCCGGAGTCTCTACCGTGTTCTCTACCGTGGCCGCTGGAGAGGGAGACGTACAGGCCGCCAGGAATAGGGCCAGCCCCAACGCTATAAGCCCAATAAGAAAGATTGATCGTTTCATGAGCATTCTCTCCTCACAATCGGTTACATTACGACGTTTTCAATAAACAAGGCCGTGTAGTATCTTCACCTCCTTATTGAACTCGTCTGCTGGCGTTCGAGCAGTTTAATTAGCGCCTTTACACTGGGCACAAAGTACAATGATCCTGAGATGACCTGGACATTCTTTGCATGGGTCATCAACCGGATGATCGTCACTTCCGGGAAGTGGGTCAGCAATTTGCACAAGATGCAATCAGCATGTTCTCCGGTCGCTACCACATCCAGCAAAATTACTGCAGGTTGCAACGCCGTCAGCCTCGCCAGAAGGTCTTCCTCCAGGGTGAGATAAACGATCTCGCCGCCAAAGGGATGCTCTTTCAAACGTTGTGCCACCCCTTCGGCAAAGAGATTCTGGCTGATGACAGCAACCTTTTCCAATTTTGATCCACCTTTCTCCCAAACCACGCCCAGTTCACATCGCAGGCCAGGCAATTTCACCAGTTTCAGGCAAACACGACAAACGCTGTGTGCCTTCCTGCATCAGAGGTGCGAATCCAGCTCCGCAGGATCACGTTGTTGTCCTGCACAAAGCTTAGAGAAATATTAATGTCAAATGACAAGAACTACCACACCCCTCAGGGTAGTTCAGGTTGTATTGTGGGATAGTTCACAAACTACCCTTTCGGATAGGGCGTTCAGGATGTTGTCCCCCACATTCCGCACCTAAGAGGCGAGGAGGTAGCATTTTTCGACAGGGGGGCCA
>CAYSXA010000046.1:0-17544 GCA_964435005.1 uncultured Anaerolineaceae bacterium
CCGTAGAGGCGCTCAAGAAGCGTGATCTGGAGACGGCGCGCCGGCTGTATCGGGGCGATCAGGCGCTCAACGAGAAGCGCTATGCCATCGAGAGTGAAACGCTGATCGTGATCGCCACCCAGCAGCCGATGGCGAGCGATTTGCGCAAACTGGCCTCTATTCTGGAAGTCGCCATTGAACTGGAGCGCATGGGCGATTACGCCAAAGGTATCGCCAAGATCAATATCCTGATGGGCGATCAACCGCTGCTCAAGCCGTTGATTGACCTGCCTCGCATGGCAGAGAAGGCTACGGATATGCTGCACCGCGCGCTGGCAGCTTTTGTGGCCGGTGACGTGGAACAGGCACGCGCCATCCCGAGCGAGGACGATGAAGTGGATGCGCTCTACAACCAGATTTACCGTGAACTGCTGACCTTCATGATCAGCGACCCCAAGACCATTGATCAGGCCAATTTCCTGCTCTGGGCGGCGCACAACCTGGAGCGCATGGCCGACCGTGTGACGAATATCTGTGAGCGCACGATTTTCACCGTGACCGGCGAGATGCGCGAACTGGACGTTTCGGACGACGAACTGTACGGCACGGATGCATGAGTGACAGGAAGAAGGTGCTTTTTCTGTGCACTGGCAACTCCTGCCGCTCTCAGATGGCAGAAGCCATTGTGAACGCCCGCCTGGGCGACCGCTGGGAAGCGTATAGTGCCGGCACTGAGCCGGTGGGGTACGTGCATTCCAAAGCGATCCAGGCGCTGGCGGAAATCGGTATCATGCACCACGGACGCTCCAAATCGTTGGCGGAAGTGCGCGACACCTCATTCGATCTGGTGATCACGGTCTGCGATGCCGCTGCCGAGGCCTGCCCGGTCTGGTTGGGGCGTGGAGAGCACATACATCACGGCTACCCCGATCCGGCGCAAGCCCTTGGGGATGAGGAGGCCGTGATGGCTGCTTTTCGCGAGGTGCGAGATGCCATTGTGGTGGAAATTCCGGCCTTGCTGGCTCGTTACGAGCAACACGAACAGGAGGAAGTTTGATGCCCGTTGTTTCTCTGCTGCGACAGGTGGTGGAGGTTCCACTCGTTTCGCGTATCCGGCGCAATCATGGGCTGGAGCACGCCACGATTCACATCCTGTCGCAGCGTTTTCCAAATACACCGATGGCGGGTCATTCGG
The DNA here is from genome assembly GCA_964435005.1 of uncultured Anaerolineaceae bacterium. Classification (GTDB taxonomy): domain Bacteria; phylum Chloroflexota; class Anaerolineae; order Anaerolineales; family DRMV01; genus CAYSXA01. The sequence goes on from CAYSXA010000046.1 coordinate 1,175, forward strand.
ACACAGACGGTTTCTGGCTGCTGGGCAACCTGCCGACCGAGGCTGTGCAACAGGCGGTGCGGGATGCGCTGACGCGGCTACGTGCCGGGGAGCGCGACCTGGCCGTGCATCCGAATTGTGGCACTAACCTGGTCACAGCGGGAACACTGGCCGGGCTGGCCGGCGGCCTGGCGATGATGGGCAGCGGGCGGCGCTGGCGCGACCGACTGGAACGGCTTTCGCTGGCAGCCACGCTCGCCACGCTGGCGTTGATCGTCGCTCAGCCGCTCGGCAACTTCCTGCAACGTGAAGTGACCACCTCTGGCGACCCGCAATCGCTGGAAGTGGTGGAGATCATCCCCACCCAACGTGGGCGAATGAGGGCGCACCGGGTGCGTACGCGGGGCTGACATGGCGCAATCCCCGATCGTTTATCTGTTCTACGGCGAAGACGATTACCTGCTGCAGGAGCGGGTGAACGCGCTGCTTTCGAAAGCAGGCGAGCCATCCATGGTCGAGATGAACACCACCCATCTGGATGGACGCCAGGCCTCGCTTGCCGACCTGCAGAACGCGGCGGCCGCGATGCCTTTCCTGACCAAGCGCCGGATCGTGATCGTGGAAAACGCTCACGAACTGGCGCGAACTGCCGGGGCGCGTGAGAAACTGCTTGCCTGGCTGGAACAGGCCCCCGAAACGGCTGCGATCGTGCTGATTGTGCCGCAGGGGTTGAAAGAGAACCACCCCCTCTTGAAGTGGGCCCAGGAGCACACCGACCGTTGTCTGGTGCGCGGCAGCGGTACGCCGCAGAACCTTCCTTCGTGGATCATGAAGCGCGCCAGAGCGGCGGGCGGCGAGTTCACCCGTCCGGCAGCGGTGCTGCTCGCCACGCTGGTTGGTGGCGATACCCGCCTTGCAGCGCAGGAGATCGAGAAACTGTTGGCTTTTGTGGATTATCGGCGCCCTGTGGAGACCGAGGACGTGGATTTGCTCACCCCATCGGTCACGCAAGGGGATATTTTTAAACTGGTGGATGCCATCGGCAACCAGCAGCCGCGGCAGGCGCTTGGTCTGCTGCGCACCATCCTCACGGACCGCGATCCGCTCTCTGTTTTTGGAATGATCGTTCGCCAGTTTCGGTTGATGATCCAGGCACGTGCTGTGCTCGATTCGGGCGGGAACGACCGTGTGGTGGCGCAGCAGGTGGGGATTCATCCTTTTGTGGCGCAAAAAGTCAGCGCCCAGGCGCAGCGTTTCGACCTGGACACGCTGAAAGCAGTGTACGATCATCTGGCAATAGTGGATGTGGCAATCAAACAGGGGGAAGTTGAACCTGAAGCTGCCCTGGAGACCCTGGTCGCGCGGCTGACTCTGGTGCGGGCTGGGTAGAACGAGGTATCAGTGTGTTTGGAATCTTCGTAAACCTTCCAGGCTCTACGGGTTCCAAAGCCCTGACAGGCATTAAGGTTCTTCATTTTCTTCGTTTAACCCCAGCCAGAAGTGGTGCGGCAGGATGATGGGAATACGACGCACGGTGAGTGACTCGACGGTCAGGCTTTCCCGGTCGGGCAGCATGGATGGATGCACGTAGCACAGCGTTGGGCGCTGACCGTACTTGCGCTGGAAGTACGCCGCCGCGCGCAGCACTTTGGCGGCCAGGTCGCTCTTCGGGTCGTTGTCGAACCAGAGCAATCCTACGTCGAGTTTCATGGCGTTCCTCTTGGAATCTGGATGGATGTCAGTGTAAGATGGAAGTCGATTTCATCGAAACGGCGTTCCTGGCGGTACCAGCCTTCACCGAGGTATCGGATACGATGGGTAAAACATTGCATGAGGGGATGACGTTGAAGCGCCCCACTCTGATTGGTCGAGGCGAGGAGCCGGAGCCCCCGGCGGCTGCCTTCCAGGAATATGACTTGCAGCCATCGCTCGCTTTTTCCCAGGTCGGTGAGGAAGGTGTGCAGGTCGTCAATGATCGTCACTGTGATCGGTAACTCCTTCGCGCTGGGTAATTGCGTAAACGTGCTGACAAGCTCATCCAGGAGTTGATGAGGGTGAGAGGTAAGCAGCCAGGAATCTTTCCATTGGGAGAGTAGCAGCGCGAAATCTGCTGGTCGGGGGGTGAACATGAAAACCTGGATTTCGCTGGCGGTATGTCGGCTTCCCAGTGAACTCAAAATTTGTTGCCACAAAAGCGAAGTGGAAGCAAGATCCCCTTGCTGCAAGACGGCCTGCCAGCGGTTGGAGAGCAGGTCGAGGAGCAGCAGAGTTCCCCTGGAGGTCATGCCCAGCTCGATGGTGAACGAGGGCAAGCGAGGATGACCGTAAGGGGTGGGTACCCTGGTCTGATGAGGGAGAATCGAAGTGGGCTGGTTCATGGTAAAACCCGAAAATAGAACGTTTGTTCTTATTATACTCCTCCGGGGTACTTTGTCAAGGGCTTTCGACCGGAATTTTCATGCGTATAGAAAAACTTGCTTCCTGTTTCCCTCTGGTTGTTGAATTTTGTATAATTGTGCTATACTGAGAGCGATGAATGAAGAGACCACGCTCTGGCGTGACTGGGCTGCCTGGCTCCGTGAGAAAGGGCTGGCGGAGCTGGTTTCCACGATGATGGAAGGGCTGGCACCTCTGCTTGAAATGGGCGCACAATTGCTTTACCTTGGCCAACCGTTGCTTTCTCTTGCTATCCCGAACCGCACCCTCAACGCTCTGGCGCATTTGCTTGAGGTGCCGGAGGCCAGACTGCGCTTTCAGGACTGGCTGAAGGAAGAATAGGTGGTTCCTATGGCCCTGTTGTTCTTGGGAATTTTTGTCTTATTAATCCTGGGACTGGGGTTTTTTCTGTCCCGAAGGCCGGACGCTTTCCGTCCGCGCCACATTGCGGCTTATCGCACCCTGATTGAACGAACGCGGTTGGCAGTGGAAGAAGGTCGCCAGGTACACATTTCGCTGGGACGAGGAGGTCTTGCCGATCCCAGTAGCCCGGCTGCCCTGGTCGGCTTGAGCATGGCCGAGCAACTGACGCGCATCACGGCGGCAGGTGATCGCCCTCCGCTGGTCAGTTCGGGGGACGGGGCGTTGATGTTGGTGTCTCAGGATTCGCAGCGGGCGGTGTATCGGGAGATCGGTGCCGAAGACCACTTTGACCCTTTGCGTGCCCAGTTGACCGGGTTGACTCCATTTTCCTATGCTGCCGGTATCGAGCCTCTGGCGCGGGATAAGCAAGTCGCGCTTCACCTGCTCGCCGGCCACACGGGCAGCGAAGTGGCGCTGATCACGGAAGCGGTTGAACGCGAGGAAGGGATCGCGGTTGCTGGCTCAGTCAGCCTGCCTGCCCAGGCCATCCTCTACGCCACGGCTCAAGAGCCGTTGATCGGCGAGGAACTCTACGCCGGGGGGGCTTTCCTGGGCGCCGGGCCTTTGCACCTTTCCAGTCTGTGGGCTGAAGATGTGATGCGGTTGGTGTTGATCCTGGTCATCCTGGCCGGCGCGGTGCTGAAGTTGTTGGGGGTGTTATGAAGCGGTTTGTCCACGCGCCGTTTTCCACCGCCGTTGCCATGGCCGCTGGTTTGCTGGTGTTGTTAGGGTCTTTGTTAAAGATCCCAGTATTGGAAGAACTGCTGCAGGTGGCCTTACTTCCCTGGGCGATGGCGCTGGCGGCCTTTGCTCTTTGGGCTGGTGTGTTCAACCTGCTTTCGGTACATTGGCGTCGCGTTCGGCGAGCGGAATCCGGCAGCCTGTATAGTCTGGTGCTTGTGGTCAGCCTGGTGGCGACGCTGGGAGTGGGGATGTATTTGGGTCCCAACCATCCCCTTGTGGAGAAGATTTTCCAGAATATTCAGGTGCCGGTGGAGGTGAGTTTGCTGGCTGTGCTGGCAGTCAGCCTGCTTTATGCGGTGATTCGATTGATGTATCGTCGGGCCGGCCTGGTCTCTGGAGTTTTCCTTGTGACCACTTTGCTGATCCTTTTGGGGAGCAGCCCGTCCCCGTTTGGGCCGATTCCTTTCATCAGTAATTTCCTTCGCCCGTGGATCTCCCAGGTGCTGGCTGCTTCGGGAGCGCGGGGGATTTTGCTGGGTGTGGCCTTAGGGACTGTTGCCACCGGGTTGCGAGCTTTGCTCGGTGTGGATCGTCCTTACAGAGGGTAGTGAGTGATGGCAGAGATCCGTTGCCAGATGTGCGGCAAGGCGAACCCGGAGGAGCTGGAAGTTTGCCAGTACTGCGAGGCTCGATTGAAGCCGTTGATCGTCGACCCGCCGCAGCAGGAGGAGTCGACTTCGTCTCCCATTCGACCTGGCGAACCGCCGCGCCCTCAAAACACGAGCGAACTCGAAGGCAGCCTGCCGGACTGGTTGCAATCTTTGCGGAATCAGGACGAGGAAGAGCCTGAGGAAGAACCGCTGTCTCTGGTGGGGGAGACCACTGCGGAGGCGCAACCGACATCGGAGGCTGATGAAGACGAGCTGGATTGGTTGCGCGGACTGGCTGACCAGGGTCAGAGCGAAGCCGGAACAGCCGCTGACGAGGAAGCGGACATTGACTGGTTGAGTGATCTGGGAGGAGAAGAAACTCCGTTCGCAGGGGAAGAAGCTGCTCAGTCGGAGATCCCATCATCTGAGCTGGAAGGGCGTCTGGATGCCATGCTGGTTGAAGCGGGCGAAGGTGCGACAGAATCACCGGTTGCCTTTGAGGGTGCAGAGACGGTTGGTGGAGAGCCCACAGCGATGGCGACTTCCTCAGAGGAATCTCTCCCGGACTGGCTGGCTGAATTTCAGGAGGAGGCGGGTGCAGCGGAACCATCCGCTGGAGAAGAGGTCCCGGACTGGTTGAAAGAGCTGCAACCAGATCTTTCTGTGGCGGGAGAGCAAACACCTCTGTCACCTCTGTCAGAGGAAGCTGAAGCGCCTTTGGAAGAAGCGCCGGCGGGATCAGCTTTACCTGGTGAAGAACCCCTGGCGGAGGAGGCTCCGTCCTGGCTGCAGGAGCTGGAAACCCCATCTCACGAGGAGGCTACCGAAGCAGGGCCAGCAGAAGTGCCGGACTGGCTTCAGGAGATTGCCCAGCAGGGAGAGGAAGTTCCCCCTGTCGGGGAAGGCTCGGTCAGCCCTCCGCTGGTTCAGGAAGAGATCACCGAGCCCGAAGCCACGGCGCCGCCGGACACAGGAGCGTTCGATCTCTCGATTGAAGAAACTGCTGAAGGAGAAGCGCTTCCTGACTGGCTGGAGGAGCTGGAAGGCGAGGCAATCGAGTTGCCGGAAGGGGCGGTTCCCCCGCTGGATTTCTCGGCTTCCCCTGAAGAGGATGAGGAACTGGCGCTCAGTGACCTGGAAGAGCTTTCTTTGGAAGACCTTCCGGACTGGTTGACAGAAGTGGAGGGGTTGGAGACCGAAGGTCTGACCGAGGAGGCTGTGGAAGAAGGCGAGGCGATCGCGCCGGCAGAGCTCCCAGCCTGGTTGCAGGCCATGCGTCCGGTGGAGGCCGTCGCTACTGAAATGGAGATTGAAGAAGCCGAGGGGGAGATTGTGGAGTATGGCCCGCTTGCCGGCTTGCGGGGGGTATTGCCGGCAGAAGCGGACATCGCAAAAATTCGTAAGCCGCCACCGTATTCCGTCAAACTGCAGATTGAGGAGCGACAGCAACAGCGACTGGCACTGTTGCAAAACCTGTTGATCACAGAAACCAATGTGGCCAGCTTGCCTGAGCCGGCGGTTCTTCCGGCGCAACGTTTGTTCCGCTGGCTGGTCACGCTGGTGTTGTTCCTGGCGGTTTTCGTGCCGGTGTTTCTGGGCTCGCAACAGGTGGCCTTTCCCAGTCTGGTACCGCCGGAGACGTTGGCGGTCTCCCGCCTGGTGCGCGCTTTGCCAGAGCAGGCGCCTGTGTTGGTTGCGTTTGACTACGAACCCGCTTATTCCGGCGAGATGGAAGCGGCGGCGCAGCCGGTCCTGTCGGACTTGATGCAGAAACAGGCACGCCTGATCTTGATCTCCACCCTGCCCAGCGGCCAGGCTCAGGCAGAACAGATGCTATCCATGCACCTGGCCGATTTCGGTTACACGACGCCCGATCGCTATCTCAACCTGGGGTATCTCCCCGGTGGCCCCGTCGGGTTGCACCAGTTTGCGCACTTCCCGGCGCTGAGCCGCCCGTTCGATGTGAGTGGGGCGCCGGTATGGGGAGACCCGCAGAATGCGTTGCACGATGTGGGGCGGCTCACCGATTTTGCCATGGTGATGGTGATCACCGATGATCCCGGCGTGGCGCGGAGCTGGGTGGAACAGGTGAGCCCGTCGCTGGGAGAGACGCCGCTCGTGATGGTGGTCAGTTCGCAGGCGGAACCCCTGGTCAGACCGTATTACGAGACCACGCCGGCGCAGGTACATGGTTTGGTCACTGGTCTGGAAGGCGGAGCGGCTTATGCGGCGTTGATCCAGCAGGCCGGTTTGCCGCGCGTGTATTGGGATGGACTGGCGATGGGGGCGATTGTGGCGGAATTGCTGCTGTTGTTTGGTAGCCTGTTTTACCTGGGGCTGGGATGGTGGTCGCGCAGGAGGGCAGTGCAGGGATGACGGATCTGGTCTGGAGTGCGGTGGCGTTTTTGCTTACGGTCATGGTGCTCAGTTACCTGCTGGGCGACAACCCGCTGTTCCGCCTGGCCATTTTTGTCTTCATTGGCGTGGCTTCGGGGTACGCGGCGGTGGTGGCCTGGTACAACGTGATCTGGCCCACGGTGGTTTTGCCTGCGCTCTCCTCGACCTCTCTGGATCGTCGCTTGCTGGCGCTGGTGCCATTGGTGCTGGGTGTTTTGCTGCTGATGAAGCTGTTTCCCGGTTTGACCCGACTGGGCAACCCCTCGGTGGCTTATCTGGTGGGGGTAGGTGCCGCCGTAGCCGTGGTGGGTGCGGTGGTCGGCACGATTTTCCCGCAGGTAACGGCCACCACGAACATGTTCGACACCGCGGCTGCTCAGGCTCAGGGAGTTGGTGTCGGGGAGCGTCTGTTTGACGCGTTCACCATGTTGATCGGTACGGTGACCTCGCTGGCTTATTTCCATTATGGCACCCGCAAAGGGAAGGAAAAACGGGCAGTGTGGATGGAAGCGCTGGCAAAGGTGGGCGAGGTGTTTATCGCCGTGACGTTTGGGGCGATGTTCGCAGGTGTCTATCTTTCGGCCCTCACGGCGCTGGTCAATCGGTTGCACGCGATGGTGCAATTTCTTCGCATGTTCATGGGGAGTTGAGGCACCGACATGGATGTTTCCGTAGTGGACGCCGGCCCGGTCCTGGCCATTGATATCACCCCCCTTTATACACGGGCGTTGCTGTTTGATGTGGTAGAAGGCCGATATCGGTTTATTGGTCAGGGTGTAGCCCCGGCTACAGCCGATCCGCCGATCCATGACGTCAGCGAAGGCATCCGACTGGCGCTGGATGAACTGAGCGAGCTCACCGAGCGGGTGTTTATCGGTGCCGATGAGACCCTGGTCATGCCGAGCCAGCCAGACGGCAATGGCGTGGACACGGTTGTGGCGGCAGTGAGTGTCGGGCCGCCGGTGCGCGTGGCGTTGGCTGGTTTGCTGGACGAGGTTTCGCTACAAAGTGCCCGCCATTTGAGCGAAGCGATCTACGGCCAGGTGGTGGCTGAGATCGGCCTGAACGACCGCCGCAAGCTGGAAGAGCAAATTGACACTTTGCTGCATGCCCGTCCGGATATCTTGATCGTGACCGGCGGGACGAATGGCGGTGCCAGCCGATCCGTTTTGCAGATTGTAGAAGCAGTTGGGCTAGCCGCGTTCCTGGCTCCTCAGGAGCAACGCCCCGATGTGCTGTTCGCCGGCAATCAGTCGCTGACTGACAAGGTGAGTGAGATGTTGGGGAAGCTGACCGTGCTTCAGACCGCCCCGAACGTCCGCCCGGCTCTGGGGGTTGAAGACCTGCAACCGGCGCAGTCCGCACTGGCGCACCTGTACGTGGACAACCGAATCCGTCAGGTGCCTGGCATGGCTGAGTTGCAAACCTGGAGCGGAGAGCACCTGTACCCCCGACAATTTGCCTTTGGACGGGTGATGCGCTTCCTCAGTCACCTGTACGATTCAGACCGTGGCGTGCTGGGTGTTGAGTTGAACGCCGCCGATACCACGGTGGCGGCAGCGTATGATGGAAAACTGGCGTTAGGCGTGTATCCCGATTTAGGGGTCATGGAGCCAGACCAGTTGTTGCGGCACGTTCCGCCAGCCCAGATAGCAGCATGGGTTCCTTTTAACGTTTCGCTGGCGGAAGTGGCGGACTTTGTGTACAATCGCGCTTTATATCCTTGGGCTGTGCCTGTCAGCCAGAAGGAGATGGCGTTGGAGCAGGCGTTGAGCAAAGCGGCGTTGGGAGTGGCTCTGAGGCGTCTGCGCCGGCGGACAGCGGAGCAGGAATTCTATGAGCCGATTGTGATTGCAGGGGAGGTCTTCAAGCGCGCGACCCCCGCGCAGGCTTTGATGATGATCCTGGATGGTGCCCAGCCGTTGGGGATCACCACGCTGGTGATGGACCAGCATGGGATTATGCCTGCCCTGGGCGCAGCTGCGGTGGCCAATCCCATTCTGACGGTTCAGGTGCTGGAGTCAAGCGCGTTCTTCAGCCTGGCTACTGTGCTTTCACTGGTGGGGCAGGTGAAGCTGGGAACGCCGGTCTTGCGCTTCAAGGCGATGTTTGAAGAGACGGGCAATGTGATTCGGGGTGAGGTTAAGGCCGGAGCGTTGGAAGTGATCCCCATCCCTCTGGGGCAGCCGGCGACGCTGGAGCTGCAACCGTTGCATGGCGCGCGCCTTGGCCCGGGACGAAAAGGGCAGGCCACGCAGACGCTTCGAGTGGTCGGCGGGACGTTTGGCGTGGTGATCGACGCACGTGGGCGCCCGATCCGGTTGCCCAAGGACCCGGATCGACGTTTGGAGCGGTTGCAAAGCTGGGCGAATCAGCTCGGTGGATGACCCCGGCACACTTCTTGCACATTGGATGGTGATATGCTGGCGCCTGTGACGATTGTTTCCCCTTTGATCAAACTGCGGCGATCGCGGTTGCTTCCCGTGCCTGGGCGTGTCCTGGTCCATGTAGGAAGCCAGGTGAACCCGGATGACGTGGTTGCGGAAGCCCAGGCGAAGCCACGGCACGCTCTGCTGGACGTGGCTGACCTGCTGGACCTTCCCCGGGCACGTGCTGAACAAGTGATCCGTTGCAAACCGGGTCAACTGGTGGAAGCAGACGAGGTGCTGGCCGGCCCGGTTGGGTTGCTACGGGATGTGGTCCGGGCGCCGCAACGGAGCCGCGTTGTGGTGGTCGGCGATGGGAAAATCTTGCTTCAACTGGAAACCCCGCCGTTGGAGCTGACGGCGGATTATCCGGGCGAAGTGGTCGAGGTGGTGGAAGGTCGGGGGGTGGTGATCGAGAACACGGGATCGTTGATCCAGGGCGTTTGGGGTAACGGACGGACGACGATCGGGTTGTTACAAGTGCTGGCCGACCGTCTGGATCATGAGCTCACGTTGGAGCAAATGGACATCAGCCTGCGTGGCCAGATTGCTTTCGCAGGCCATTGTGGCGACGGCGATGTGCTCGACATAGCGCAGGAAATTGGCTTAAAAGGGCTGATCCTGGGAAGTATGTCTTCTTCGCTGCTTGCCAAAGCGCGGAAAAGCACGTACCCGATTTTGCTGCTGGAAGGGTTTGGAACGCTTCCTCTGGATGAGAAATCTCATCAATTGCTGGCCAGTTTGGAAAATCGGGAGATCTTGGTGCGTGCGGTGCGCCCGGATCGTCAGAGCGGTGAGCAGCCGGAATTGTTCTTGCCAAGCCCGGCTGGTCGCGAGGTTGAACTTCCTTCGGTGGTGGAGTACTGGCGTCCTGGTCTGGACGTGCGAGTGATCGGTGGGCCGCATGCAGCACGGGCGGGCGAGGTGGTCAAGTTGCTCCCCGGTCTGACGCCCATGCCCTCTGGCGTTCGGGTGCCCGCTGCGCTGGTGCGGTTGAGCAATCAACAAACGGTTACGGTGCCGCTAGCAAACCTGCAGGTGCTTGCCTGAATGCAACCTGGAAACGCAAGGAGAGTTGCCAATGTTTGACGACATGGATATGACCCCAGATGTCGGCCCCGAAGAAGGCGGCCCCCCACCGGAGGAGGCCAGCAACCGAGCCTTTTTGATCGCAGCCGGAGTGTTGGGTGGGTTGATCTTGCTGACGCTGATCGTGATCGTCGCGTACGGGCTGTGGTATGTGCCCCGTGCGCGGAGTCTGCGCGCCACCCAGGAATATGAAATCCTGATGCGGAACACGCAGGTTGCGCTCGGTGTGACGCAAACGGCGCAGGCGGCGCTGTTTACCGCTACCCCAACGATCACCCCCTCGCCGACGAACACGCCGATTCCGCCCACACCGACGCCGGCGCCGACGGATACCCCCGTGGTGGGCACGGGTGGCGGCGCAGGGCCGACGGACACCCCCGTCCCGACGCTCTCTGCGGAGCAGGTTGCCCTCACGGCCACCGTCGCGGCCTTGCTGACGCAGGCGGCTGCTTTAGGCGGTGGTACGCCCACGCCTACCGCATTGCCTCAAACCGGCTTCGCGGATGACGTCGGTGCGCCGGGGATGCTCGCGCTGGCCGCGGGGCTGTTGCTGCTCATTGTGATCGTGCGTCGGATGCGCACTTCGCTCTCCGACTGAGCACCTGCTGTCCCAGAGACGAAACCAGGGCGTCGAGCCAGCAGCCGACGCCCTGTTGATGTTTGTCGGGTACCCATGCAGGAGAGTGCCGTCACTCCTCAATGCGGAAGATCATCCCGTTGCTCGTCCCCTGCACTTCGGGGAAGTAGGTTTCCCAGGCGCGCGTGGGCAGCCAGCGATATTCGCCTACCTGGGTGACCACCAGCGTATAGGTCAGCTCGTAAGTGCCAGGGAGGAGTTCTTCCGCCACCCAGGTGATGTGGTCGCCGAGGTCGAAGCGCTGGAAGGGCATCGCTCCCCAGGGAAGGAGCGGCGTTTCTTCGTCCTGGATGGTGCCCTGCTCAGCGGTCTGTAGCGCGCGCTGGATGACTTCTGTGCCGGCAGGGATGGGTTCGTCCACCTGGACGTGGTACAGCGTCTGCGCGGTAGTGAGTGTGAGATAGACGCGCACCCGGTTACCCACCTGCGCCGTGTCGCCGCTGCCAGGGGCCTCGACGCGCCGCTCCACGTGGATGCCCTGGTCGAGCGGCGGCGCCTCTTCCGCCGGGCGGAGCGCGGTCAGGTGCACAGTGTAGTACAGGTTGCCCGTGCCGTCGCCGTGGCGGATGACCAGCAAGTTCGCAGGGAGCAGGTCGTCCAGAGGCACGCGTGCATGAACCGGGTTGAGGTCGTTCGGGCTGTGCGCGCTCCCTTGCAGCAGGGGGTGGTCGTTTAGGTCGGCGGCGAAGTCGAAGTCCGGTTGCAAGTCGGCGGGATGGCGTACCAGGTAGGTGCTCAGCGCCAGCGCCGCCCAGCCGTTGGCGGGAAGCGTGCGCCAGTCGCCCCGCGCCGTGCGTGCGGAGGTCAGATAGCGCACTGCGTCGGCGAGTTCGTTCGCAGTGGCGTCGCGTTGCGCCAGCGCATAGAGCACGATGGCCGTGTTGACCTCCGCGCGGTCGAAGCACCCGCAATCCGGGTAGCGGCTCTCCCAGTGCGCGCCGCTGGCAGAGCGCACCGCTGTGGCGAGCAGGTCAGTGGTCAGCGTGGCGAGTTCGGGCGCGTCGGGCTGCGCCTGCGCCAGCGCGGCCAGGGTGAGTGCCTGCGCCCAGGGGCTGAGTTCTGCGCGCCGGGTGGCCAGCGCGGTCAGTTCGGCGAGGGCGGGTGCACCGTTCCACGTCAGGGCGAAGTGCGCCAGCGCGAGGGTGTCCAGCCCCGGCCCCGCGCGCTGTGCGCTGACCGGCGGCAGCGCAGCCTGCAGGTAGCCTATGCCCTGCGCGATGACCTCCTCTGGCACGGCCAGACCGGCCTGCGCGGCGACGTGCAGCGCAATCAGGGCGGACGCGGTGTACCTGGGCGACGGTTGCGCGTCCCCTGGCCACCAGCCCCAGCCGCCGTCGGCGGCCTGTGCCTTCAACAGGGCGGCGGCGTCCGCTTCGGCGACCTGCCAGGCCCGCTCCAGCACCGGTGAGACCACCCCGGCCTGGCGCAGCGCCTGCGCGGTGGCCGCGATCATCATCAGACGGGCAGCGCGGCTTTCGTTGCTGTACAGGTCGCGCGCAGCGGCGCGCTCCACCGCCTGAACGAGAGCCCCGGCCAGCGAAGGCGCCAGCGTGACGGACAGTTCGCCGCCGAGCGGGGTGAAGGTACGCGGCAGGGCGACGATTTCCAGCCGGTCGCCGGGGGCTTCCAGCACGCCGGCGGTGGCGAAGGTCTGCGGCGCGGCGTAGCGGTGCACGGGCAGCGCCCCCAGCGCCGGGCGCGCGGCGTCTTGATAGTCGCCAGCCTGTACCTGGAAGACCAGGTCGACCTGCGGCACGTCGAGGGCGGTGACCCACCAGGTCACGCGCGCGCGGCCGTGCGGCGGCAGGCTCACGGTCTGCGTGGCCTGGGCGGGGTCGTCCAGCGTCACGCCGTCGGCCTGGAGCGTCGCCTGAGCGGTCAGTTTCTGGTCGGTGGTGTTGTGCACGATGGCCGCCAGTTGCACCCGGTCGCCGACGACCAGGAAGCGCGGCGTGACCGGGCGGACGAAGACCGGCTTGCTGACCACGATTTGCGTCGCGGCCTCGCCCACGCGGGTCTCGTCGTCCAGCCCGCGCACGCGTACCTCCCAGGTGGTCAGATTGTCCGGCAGGGGGACGGTGAGCGCCGCGCGCCCGTCGGCGTCTGTGGTGATTGCGCCTTCCCAGAGCGCGGTGTCGGGGAATCGCTCGCGCACCACGGCGGCTGGCGCTTCGGCAGCGCCGCCACCGCCACCGATGCCGCCGGGGAAGGCCGTCGTCCGCCCGACGTCGGCGGCCAGGGTGAGGGCGGTGATCACGCCGCCCGGTTGCGTCCCGTAGAAGGCCTCCAGGATGTCCGGCGCGTTCGGCTCGGCCAGGGCGAGCACGGCGCGGTCAATCACCGCGACGGAGAACTCGCCCTGCACTGGCTGGCCGTCCGCGTCGGTGACGCGGATGTTCAGCGTCACCGGCTCGCCGGGCGCAGCCTGTGTCGGCTCTATGGCGGCTTCCACCTGGAGCGTCTGTGCCACGGGCGTCACGGCCAGGTTGAGGTATCCCTGGCGGAAGGTGTGCGCGGGGGCGTCGAGCAGTGTGACGCTCAGATAGACGTTCGGTGCGTGCTCGTCGGTCAGCGGCAGGTCGAGGGTCAGGCCGTCGGCGGGCAGCGTCTGCACCCAGGCATTGAGCACCGTGCCGCGCTCCAGCGTGACCAGCATGGACAGGGCTTCCCCAAACGGATTGGGTATGAGCACGTGCGCCGTCTCGCCGGGCTGATAGGCGTCTTTGTCCGCCTGGAGCGGCAGGTGCTGGTTGGGCAGCGATGGCCAGGTCGGTTTCCCCGCACCGCTCACCCACACCAGCGCTTCGCTGACGGTGAAGTCCTGCTCCACACGGATCAGGTACGTGCCGCCCTCCGGCGGGGTGAAGGAGATCGTGCCGTGCCCCTGGGCGTCGAGCGCCACCGGTGCGCTCTCCAGCGGGGTGAAGACTGGGGTCAGCGGCGAGGCGAAGGGGTCGGACGGCCAATCGGGGTTCTTCTCCCAGGTGACCGTGCCGAACGTGACCCTCGGCGCGGCGGCCAGCGTGGGTTGCAGGTCGGCGTCGAAAGCCTGCACCTCGAAGGTGAGCGCTTTGCCCGCCTTCCCGACCCAGGCGGTGGGGCGCACACCGTAAATCGCCCCGCCAGGCAGCACCCGCGAGGTGGCGCGCGCGCTGACCGGCTGGCCGTTCAGGTCGGTCACCGTGACCTCCAGCGTGTAGCGGCAGACCTCCGGCGGCGCGCACGGGCTGTCCAGGCCGGGGATGGTGGGGATGCCGACGGCGAAGTATCCGTCTGCGCCGGTGGCCGTCTCGCCCTGCTCGATTAGGTCGCCCAGGCCGACGCCCCAGCCGAAGGCGTAGGGCGTCCAGCGTGTGGTGAGCGGGCCGCTCTGATAGCCGTCGGGCAGGGCGAGGGTTTCGGGGCGGACGTACAGGCTCCAGCGCAGTGGCAGGTTCGCCGCTGGGGCGCCGAAGAAGTATTGCGCACTGGCCTCGCCCAGCATGGGTTCGCCCAGGTCGGCGGTGGAGAGCGAGACCTGCAGGTCGATGGCCGGTTTGCGGTAGTCGGCGACCTCGAAGTACACCGCGTCGTCGCCGCTGCGCAGGCTGTACACACCCGGCTGGGCGTCATCTGGCAGGGTGAACGCGCCGTGCGCCGTGCCGAAGGCGGAAAGCGGCAGGCCGGCCTCGTCCAGCGCGCCGGTGTAATCTTCCAGGGTCACCGTGATGCGGTCGGTTTCGGGTAGCGTGTAGCGCCCGTTGAAGGCGGTGCGCGTCACGGCGCGGAAGTACACCGTGTCGCCGGGGCGGTAAATCGGGCGGTCGGTGTACAGGTAGGTTTGTGTGTGCGGCGGACGCCGGTCCACGCGGTAGCCGAAGTCCCAGGCGGTGATGCCCAGGTTCCAGTCGCTGACTGCCAGGCCGAAGTCGTCCTCACCGACCTCACCTGCGATAGCATAGGTCGTCGCATATGGCTCCGTGATGGGGGCATGGGTGAGGTGCAGCAGCCCGTTCGCGTCCGTGTGCCCGGAAGCGATCAGGTAGCCCCGGTCATCCAGGATGCGCACCGGCGCGTCAGCCAGCGGCGTGCCGTCGTCGCGGACGGCCCACACCAGCGCGTCGGTTGCCCCCTGTTTGTAGGTCAGTTGCACGCGGCTGCTGACCACCAGCAGCGGGGAGAGGGGGTAGCGCAGCGCGTCGGCTTTTAGGCGCGTCAGGTACAGGCCGGGTGGCAGGGACTCCCCGTCCGTGGTGAGCGGCAGGGAAACGTCCTGGTAGCGGTCGGTGGGGGCATCGAGATCGACCGCCTGCGAGAACTGAGGCGAAGGGTGCAGGCGGTTCAGGTAGTCGCCGGGCGCCAGGGCGAGGATGAAGTCTTTCAGGGTGATCGATGCGGTGCTCACCTGCACCTGGCGCAGGCTGGCGGCCTGGGCGGGCAACGCGGCACGGTCAGGTGTGACGGAGACCGCGCTGGTGAACAGGTTGAGGTTCAGCGCGGGCGAGAGCGGCGCGGTGTGGAAGCGCAGCGTGAAGCCCTCGCCCAGCGGCTCGCCCCAGCGGTCGGGCAGGCTGGCGTCCACGGTCAGGGTGTAATCGGTGTCAGGCTGGAAGTCGCCAGCGATGCGCAGCGCGCTTTGGCTGTCGTCCCAGTATGCGCCGGGGTTCTCCACCGGTGGGTCGAAATGGAGATAATCCGCCGCGAGCCTGTCGTCCACCGGCGCGGTGAAGTAGAGCGTGAGCGCCTGGTACTCACCCAGCGTGCCGCCATCGGCGGGGGAGGTGGCGCGCAGCACCAGTGGCGGCAGCACCTCTACCGGTACTTCCACGGCTTGGCCGATGGGCGTGCCGCCCGCGGACGGCGCGGCGGCGTCCAGCGCGATGCGGTAAGTGTGGGCGCGTTGCAACGGGACGGCGGGGGTGAAGGTCATTACACGGTGTCGCTCGTCCCAGGTGACCTCGCCGGGCACGGGCTGGCTGTCTGCGTCCAGCAGGGCAAAGTGAGTGACTACGCCCTTTGCGTCCATGGGCTGGTTGAAGGTCAGCGTGATGGCGGTGGTGGGTTCCCAGGGGATGTTGGGGTCGGGGTCGATTTGCAGCAGGCGCGGGGCGGCGGTGGTGAACGTCCAGTCGGCGGCGTCCGGGTCGAGTGGCGCGCCGGAGAGCGCGGTCAGGTCGCGGTTCAGGCGGATGGTGTACGTCGCGCCGCCGGTCAGCGCGGGCTCCGGGCGGAAGCGGTAGGTACTGGTGTTCAGCCACTCGCCCTGGCCGCTCGCGGGCGGGTCGAGGGTGAAGGCAGGCGGCAGGGTGGCCGGGTCAGCGCCCAGGGGAACCACGGGCTGGTTGAAGGCCACAAGCAGGTCGCCGGCGGGGTTAATCTCCTGCGCGTCGGGCGACGGCACGGTTTGGGCGACCTGCAAGGTGGGCGGGGTGTGGTAGGTCGCCTGCGCGGGCGCGACCAGCGCCAACCCGTTGGCCGCGCGGGCGCTGGTGGTCAGTTCGACCTTCAGCGTGCTGTTCGGCGGCAACGTGACTTCCGGCTCGAAGCGCACTGTGCGCTCGTCCAGCCAGGTGAAGCGCCCGCCGATGGCCGGTTCGGTGCGCAGCGCACCTTCCACCGAGGTGGCGTCCATCGGCTGGTCGAAGTACAGCGTGAGCGCCTGTCGGGGGC
>CAYSXA010000047.1:0-17527 GCA_964435005.1 uncultured Anaerolineaceae bacterium
TTCCCCCATGGCTTACCCCGTCATGCCCTTCCGCCTGACTTTTCGAACCCCCTGGTCGGGGTATAATGACCCCGTGGCAACGGGCTTTCATCTCACACCCTGGAGGAAAACATGAGTGGTCTCGAAGAGGTGTTGTTCACCGATGAGCATCGCATGATTCTGGATGCAGCGCGCGACTTCGCCCAGAACGAGATCGCGCCCATTGCGGCGGAACTGGACGAGCGCAGCGAATTCCCCCGCGAGACCATCCGCAAGATGGGCGAGATGGGCTTCATGGGGATAGAGATTCCGGAGGAGTACGGCGGCGCGGGGATGGACACCCTGGCCTACGTGCTCGCGCTGAAGGAAATCAGCAAGGCCGACGCGGCGCACGGCACGGTGATGTCGGTCAACAACTCGTTGTTCTGTCATGGCATCTACAAGTTCGGCACCGAGGAGCAGAAGCAGAAATACGTGCGGGCGGTGGCTTCCGGGCAGGCGGTGGGCGCGTATGCGCTCACCGAGCCGTCTTCCGGCTCCGACGCGGCGAACATGCGCACCACGGCGGTGCGCGATGGCGACGAGTACGTGCTCAACGGGCGCAAGAACTGGATTACCAGCGGCCCGGTGGCGGATTACTTTGTGGTCTTTGCCATGACCGACCCCTCGCAGGGGCACCGCGGCATCACCGCCTTCATCGTGGAGGGTGACTGGCCTGGGCTGATTCGCGGCAAGGAGGAGCCGAAACTGGGTATCCGCGCCTCGGCGACCAGCGAAATCGTGTTCGAGAACCTGCGCGTGCCGGTGGCGAACCGCCTGGGCGAAGAGGGGCAGGGCTTCAAAATTGCTATGACCGTGCTGGATGCCGGGCGGATTGGCATCGCGGCGCAGGCGCTGGGCATCGCTGAGGCGGCTTACGAAGCCAGCGTGCAGTACGTGAAGGAGCGCGAAGCCTTTGATCGCCCCATTGGGGAGTTCCAGGGTACGGGGTTCAAAATCGCGGACATGAAGATGCGCATCGAGGCAGCGCGCGTCCTGATTTACAACGCCGCGCTGGAAAAGGAGCGGGCGAAGCAGACCGGCAAGCGCTACACCCTGGCGGCCTCGATGGCGAAACTGTTTGCTTCGGAGACCGCCATGTTCTGCGCCCACGCGGCGGTGCAAATCCACGGTGGGATGGGGTACTCGAAGGAATTGCCGGTCGAGCGCTACTTCCGTGACGCCAAAATCACCGAAATCTACGAGGGCACGAGCGAGATTCAGCGGCTGGTCATCGCCCGCCTGGAGACCGGCCTGCGGGTATGAGACGGTCCGGCATCCGGGATCAGGGATGCGGGACAAGGTGGCCGGGATGAGGTGCTCCGGCAAGCGGGCAACCAGTGAAACCACTGCAATCAGCGCAACGAACGAATCAATCCGAATCAGCGCAATCCGCGAAACCAACCCAGGCCCCTCGACCAACCCGACCAGATAAGACCGACAGACTCATCAGACCAAGCGACCAATCAGACCAATCAGACCAGACCCATGAAAGCCATCCTCTTCCATCAACACGGCGGCCCGGACGTGTTGGAATACGCCGACTTCCCCACACCGGAACCGGGCGCCGGCGAGGTGCTGGTGCAACTGGAGGCGGCGGCGCTCAACCGCCTTGACCTGTGGGTGCTGAACGGCTGGCCGGGCATCCGCCTGGCATATCCCCACATCCCTGGCGCGGACGGCGCCGGTCGGATTGCCGCAGTTGGTGCGGGGGTGACCGAATGGCAGGTCGGTGACCGGGTGGTCATCAACCCCAACCTCAGTTGCGGCAGGTGCGAGTTCTGCGTCGCCGGCCAGGACAACCTGTGCCGCGACTGGCATCTGCTCGGCGAGACGGTGCGCGGCACTTACGCGGAGTACGTGGTCGTCCCGGCGGACAATGTGTTCCCCTTGCCCGAAGGGTTCGACCCGCACGCGGCGGCTGCGACGGCGCTGGTCTTCCAGACCGCCTGGCACTCGCTGATCACGCGTGGCAACCTGTGCCCCGGTGAGCACGTGCTGATCGTCGGCGCTTCGGGCGGCGTGAACACGGCCAGCATCCAGATCGCCAAACTGACCGGCTGCACCGTGACCGTGGTCGGCTCCGGCCCGGAGAAGCTGGCGCTGGCCGAGTCGCTCGGCGCGGATCATCTGATTGACCGCTCCAAAGAGGAAAACTGGGCGAAAGCCGTGTACCGC
The DNA here is from genome assembly GCA_964435005.1 of uncultured Anaerolineaceae bacterium. Lineage (GTDB taxonomy): Bacteria > Chloroflexota > Anaerolineae > Anaerolineales > DRMV01 > CAYSXA01. The sequence goes on from CAYSXA010000047.1 coordinate 2,197, forward strand.
CTGACTCATAAACGCGGCGTGGATGTGGTGGTGGATAACGTGGGCACCACCTTCCCGCTCAGCTTCCGCGCGGCGCGCAAAGGGGGACGCATCCTGACCGTGGGCAACACCGGCGGCCCGAAGTTCGAGATTGACAACCGCTTCATCTTCGGCAAGCACCTGACCGTGATCGGCTCGACGATGAGCAACAGGGCGGATTTCGCTGCCGTGATGCGGCTGGTGTTCGCCGGTAAACTGAAGCCGGTGCTCGACCGGACGTTCCCGCTGGCGGAGGCGCGCGCCGCGCAGGAACGCCTGGAACGCGGCGAGCAACTGGGCAAAATCACCCTGAGCATCCCTGCGTGACCCCCGGCTCAACGGAAAGCGCCATGCCCCGCCGTCCCAAGCGCGTAACCATCCTGGCCTGCTTCGTGTTTTTCCTTGCAGGCGTGAATCTGATCCGTGCGCTGGTCGGCTGGCGGGCGCTGCCGCTGTTGCGTTCGCTCCCCCTCACCGTGCCGCCCTGGTATGCGCTCGCGTCGGGCGCGCTGTGGGGCGGCGTGGGGCTGGCTCTGGCGTGGAGCGTGTGGACGCAGCGCCCCTGGGCCGGGCGCGGTATCCGGGCGGCGGCGCTTGCTTACGTTGCCTGGGCTGCCCTCGACCGCTTTGTCCTGGCTGCTCCGGAGTGGCGTTTCCTGGGCGCCGCCTGGTTCGTCGGCTGGGCTGCGCTGGGGTTGGCCGGGGTGTTCGCGCTGACCGCAGGCTTCTTTAGGAGACGACGATGAAACGGGGTATGCTGTTGTGTATCGCTGTGCTGCTGGGCGGCTGTGTGTTCTCCGCGGCCCCGCCGACGGTTCCTTCGCCGCTACCCTCAACCTCGCCGCCAACGGCGACGGGCGCGCCCCCGACGGCGACGGCCCTGCCTGCGGCATCTCCGACGGCGACGGACGTCCCCCCTGCCACGGCCATGCCGACGGCGACGCCGCTCCCGCCCACGGCGACCCCGGCGCCGACCGCGACCCTGCCGCCGTTGTCCATACCCACGCTGGTGCCCTGGCAGCTGGGCGAGGTGCGCTACGACTTCGTCGCCCACGCCTGTGAAGCCGTCTGGACGACCAACGCCACCGTGGTCCCGTGCGCGGATGGGAACATCGAGGAGCCGGGCGTGTTTCCGGGCGTGTACAACCTGGGCGAAGGGAACATCCCGATCATGATGCCCTTGATCCTGGCCGTGCCGGGCATGGCGTATCCGGAGGGGCTGGGGCTGTTCGGGTTGTACCCTCCCTTCCAGGTACAGGCGGGCGACGTGTTCCGTGCCGTGCTCAGCTGCCAGGACAATTCGCCCTGCGAGGCCACATTCGCCCTGATGTACCGGGACGCGCAGGGGCAGTACCACACCCTGCAATCCTGGCCGCATCGGCTCAGCGACGGTATTCGGGTGGTGGAGGTGAACCTGGATTCCCTGGCCGGGCAGACGGTGCAGTTCAGCCTGGCGTTGCAGGTGAACGAGAACGCCTCGCAGAAGGACAATTTCCTTTTGTGGGTGCGCCCGGTGATCGAGGCGCCGGCCTCGCCGGAGCCGACCGCCGACGAGGGTGTGGTGGCGGGCCGGGTGGATTTCACCACCGCGCCGCCGTTTGTGAACGATCCGGTCCTGGGCAGTGCGCCGGTGGTGGTGGTCTTCCACGAGATGACGCAGGACACCTACACCTGGGTGCAGACGAAGTTCGGCGACGGCTCTTTCCGCGTTCATCTGCCGCCCGGCCAGTATGAGGTGCTGGCGTATGGGACACGCCTGGACAGCGGCTACCAGGCGGTGGCTGCGTACACCGGGATGGATCCTTCCTGCGGGCAGCCCCTGAAGCCGGTGACGGTCGTGGCGGGGGAGACCGTCACGCCCGTGGTATTGAACGACTGGAACACCTGTGCCTCGACTGCGGAGCGCCCTGGTGCGCCGCCGCTGATCCCGGAACCCTGAAAGAGGTCATGGAGAGAGCAATGAGCGAACACGACAAGATTCAGCGCTTGCGTGAGATGAAGGCGCAGGCCCGCCTGGGCGGCGGGCTGGAACGCATCGAAGTCCAGCACAAGAAAGGGCGGCTGACCGCCCGCGAACGGCTGGATTTGCTGCTGGACAAGGGTTCCTTCCGCGAGGTGGGCATGTTCGTCACCCACCGCGCCAACAACTTCGGCCTGGAGAACAAGAAGTTCCTGGGCGACGGCGTGGTCACCGGCTGGGGAACCATCAACGGGCGGCTGGTGTACGTCTTCTCGCAGGACTTCACTGTGTTGGGCGGCAGCCTGGGCGAGGCGCACGCGGAGAAAATCTGCAAGATCATGGACATGGCGCTGAAGAACGGCGCGCCGGTCATCGGGCTGAACGACTCCGGCGGCGCGCGCATCCAGGAAGGCGTGGTCTCGCTTGGTGGGTACGCCGACATTTTCCTGCGCAACACGCTGGCTTCCGGCGTGATCCCCCAAATCAGCGCCATCATGGGGCCGTGCGCCGGTGGCGCGGTGTACTCCCCCGCGTTGACCGACTTTATCTTCATGGTGCGCCACTCGTCCTACATGTTCGTCACCGGCCCGGAGGTGGTCAAGGCGGTCACCCATGAGGATGTGACCTTCGAGGACCTCGGCGGCGCGGGTGTGCACGCTGAAACCTCCGGTGTGTGTCACGTGGCGGCGGATAGCGAAGCCGACACGTTGTACCTGATTCGCAAACTGCTCTCCTATCTCCCCCAGAACAACCTGGAAGACCCGCCGTACATGGACACCGGCGACGACCCCTTGCGCATGGAAGAAGACCTGGATTCCATCGTGCCGGACGATCCAAGCAAGCCTTACGACATCAAAGAGGTCATCCGCCTGATTGTGGACAACGGCGAGTTCTTCGAGATTCACGAGCACTACGCGCCGAACATCGTGGTCGGCTTCGCGCGGCTGGGCGGGCACAGCGTGGGCATCGTCGCCAACCAGCCAGCGGTGCTGGCCGGCGTGCTGGACATCAAATCCTCGGAGAAAGCGGCGCGCTTTGTGCGCTTCTGCGATGCGTTCAACATCCCGATTGTGACCTTTGTGGACGTGCCTGGCTTCTTACCCGGTACAGTGCAGGAGCACGGCGGCATCATCCGCTCCGGCGCGAAGTTGCTGTATGCCTACTGCGAGGCCACCGTGCCCAAACTGACGGTGATCACGCGCAAGGCTTACGGCGGCGCGTACGACGTGATGAGCAGCAAGCACATTCGAGGCGACCTGAACCTGGCCTGGCCGACGGCGGAAATCGCGGTCATGGGACCGGACGGTGCAGTGAACATCATCTTCCGCAAGGAACTGGCGCAGGCCGAAGACCCGGTGGCGCGCAAGGCGGAACTGGTGGCCGAATACCGCAAGGCGTTCGCCAACCCCTATGTGGCGGCTTCCCGCGGCTATGTGGACGACGTGATCGAACCGCGTGAGACGCGCCCGCGCCTGATCAACGCACTGGAGATGTTGCAAAACAAACGGGACAACAACCCGCCCAAGAAGCATGGGTGTATCCCGCTCTAACGACCGAAAGGCTCGCGCTTGTGCGCGAGCCTTTTTTGAAGAGTCATCGCGAGGCAGTCGCAGACCGCCGAAGCGATCTTCAACGTTTCCATGGGGATTGCTTCGCGCCCGAAGGGCGCTCGCAATGACACGCTAAAGGGCAGCGTGGTGCGGGGTTATGGCTGCCGGCGCCACACGAACATCACCAGGAACACCATCCCCACCAGCACCCCGATGACCAGCAGATTGACGCCCACGGCTGCGCCGAAGGCCGCCAACGCGGTGCCGATGCCGCCCCACCACGACCTGGCCGGGCCGCCGGGCGGGGAAGTCTCCACCGGCGCAGCCTGGGCAGCGGCCTGACTCTGTGCGGCGCTCTCCTGGCCAGTGGATAGGGTCTGCGCGTAGCGCAGGATGTCGCGCGCGTCCTGCTCCGTCCAGCCGAGCAGATAGCCCTGGGGCATGTCCGTACCGGGCGTGCCGAAGCGCGCCTTGTGCAGGAACTCCCACGGGTCTTCGGCGGCCACCGTGCCGATGTACTCCACATAACCTTCGTCGAAGAACTCGATAGCCGTGCCGTCCGCTCCGTGACATTCGGCGCACACCTGATCGTATAGCACCTGGCCGTGGGCGATGTCGCCGCCGATGGCGCGCATGGACAGATCGTCGATGAAGTCGTCATCGTTCACATGGCCGTACTTCAGGAAGTAGGCCAGTGCCCATAGATGGTCTTCGTCCATGTAGAGGGAGAAGTCGTGTGCTGGGTCTTGCTTCCCTTGCAGGATAGCGACCATCTCTTCCACCGAGTTGTGGTGAATGGCGTCCATCAGGCCGGGGAAGCCGGTGTAGTGACTGGATGCGGGATGCCCGTATGCACCGTCCTTGCCCTTGTAGTCCCAACCGTGGCATTCTACGCAGCGCCAGGTATCGCCACCAGAGCGTGTGTTCGTGGCCTGGCGGCTCCACATGGGATTGTCGTTCGCGGGCGGTTCCACGCCGAGCACAGCGAACCACTTGTCGTACAGCTCACCGCCCAGCGCGATCTGGTCGCCGATGGGTTCGAGCGGCAGGCTCTGGGCGTATGCCAGCACGTCGGCGGCGAATTGCGTCTCCCAGCCGCGCGCCAGGCCGGCGGGCATCGGCGTGCCAGGTTGTCCGGCGCGCACTTTGTGGACGAACTCCCAGGGGTTCTCGCGGGCGATCGTGCCGATGTACTCCAGCGTGCCCTCGTCGCTGAAGTTGATCGCCGTGCCGTCCTTGCCGTGGCAGAAGGCGCAGGTGGCGTTGAACAGCATGTGACCGCGGAGCGGGTCGCCGAGGGATGCCCCGTCGGATGCGATCTGTTGTGCGTCGTCCACCAGCCCTTCGGTCAGGAAGCGCGCCAGCGCCTGCAGGTCGTCCGCGCTCAGGTGGGCGGAGAAGTCGTGGTTGGGGTTGTTCTGCCCGTTCAACCAGGCGAGCGCCTCGCCGGTCGAGCGACCCAGCAGCCCCAGCACTCCCGTGATGCCGGTGTAGTGGCTGGAGCCAGGGCCATAGGCGCCGTCTTTGCCCTTGTAGTCCCAGCCGTGGCATTCCTTGCAGCGCCAGGTTGCCGCGCCCGATTGCTTTCCCTGTGCCGGGTAGAGCGGATGATCCCCGGCGGGCGCGCTCCGATTGGTGACGGTCATCCAGTTGTCGTAGAGCGCCGCGCCGCGAGCCAGCTCCGGTTCGGCTTTCTCGCCGGGCAGGGTTTGCAGGTAAGCCAGCACGTCGGCGGCGTCGCCCAGCGTCCAGCCGGAATCTACACCAGCGGGCATGTCCGTACCGGGCTGGCCAAAGCGGATCTTGTGCAACGCCTCCCAGGGGTTGTAGCGCGCCAGCGTGCCGAGGTACTCCGGCGCGTCCACCGTGGCGAAGTTGAACGCGCGTCCGTCCTCGCCATGACAGGCGGCGCAGACCTGGGCGAACAGCACTTTGCCGTGATCGGCATCGCCGCGCACCGACCCGTCCGGAGCGATGACCTGCGCCGGGTCGGCCAGCGCCTCCTTGAGGAAGACCGCCAGCGCACGCAGGCTGGCCTTATCCATCACGGTGGCGAAGTCATGCCGTGGATCCGTGCGCCCTTGCAGATCAGCCAGCAGTTCATCCACACTGCGGTCGCGCACTGCGTCCAGGATGCCGGGGAAGCCGGTGTAGTGGCTGGAGCCGGGGCTGTAGGCGCCGTCTTTGCCCTTGTAGTCCCAGCCGTGGCACTCCTTGCAGCGCCAGGTGTCCGCGCCGTGGCGTGGGTTGGTGCTCTGCTCCGCCCAAAGGGGATGATCCGTGGTGGGCGGCGGCGCACCGGTGACTTTCCACCAGGCGTCGTACAGTTGCCCGCCGGTGGCCGCCGTGCTGCGCGCGAACGCTACACTGGCCAGCGACAGGATGATCAAAGCCAGGCCGATCCAGAGAATCGCTTTGCGTGTTTTCATGGCGCACCTCCTTACTGTATTCATTCGTCGGCCTGTTCATCGTGAGAATGCAGCGCCGGGGTGGGGTAAGCGTAGTCCTCCAGTTCGGGCAGATCCGCTCCGCGTGCGATCCAGCGCAGCGTAAGCAGATATGCCCCGATGGAGATCAGCCCGATGGCCAGCACCACCAGACTCCCCACGCCGGCGGTGTTCATCAGGTAGTACAGGAAGTGATAGAAGGGCGTGTCGGGAAAGTTCATGGTCTGTTCCTCCTCACTTGCACGCCACGCAGAGCGCCGTGCGGGTCAGCACGGTCGGCGTGGTGCTGTCTTGCAACTGGGTATGCACCCATTCGAGTTCGGCCTGGCTGACCGTGGGCTGTCCGCAGCGCAGACAATGTGCCCGCGGCGAGCGGCGCAGTTCGACGGATGCTTCGGTCGCGGTCGTACCGTGTTGCAGGGCCTGGGTTGGGCAAACCGGCAGGCAGCGTTCGCAGGCGGTGCACAGCGTTGGGTACAACATCAGCCGCGTGTGATTGTCGTCTTCGTGGATGCGCAACGCACCGCACGGGCAGGCCTGGCGGCAGAAGCCGCACAGCACGCAGGCCGCAGGGTTGTCGATGACGGGGAGCCAGGCCGGCTGCGCGCGGCGACGCGGTGAGCGGTGTGCGGCCTGGAGCGCAGTGGCCAGCAGCAGTCCGACGGGGGCGTAGAAGGGGTCGCCGCTGGCTTGCAGCGTCTGTGCCAGGGTGGGCAGCCAGGTGAGGGCGTGCTGTCGCAGAAACTCGCGCCGTCTGTGCGCCAGTCGCCCGGCCTCGGTGAGGGTGGTGCACCCGGCCTGTGCCGCGCACAGCCAGGACAGGAAAGCCACCTCGACTGCGGCGTGGTCGGGCAACTCCTCCGGCGCGACCTCCAGACCGGCGCGGGCGTACTCCGCGCGCAGATGGTCGGCGGTCGGCCCAAGCAGGCGTTCGCCGTGCGCCAGCGATTGATACCAGATCCCCGGGATGTGCCGTCGGCGGGCGATCAGCTCGCCTGGCGCGGGCGCGGCGAGGGCTTCCAGCGCGGCGAGCGCGTCCGATGCAGCAGCGGGTAGGTAGGGCAGCGCACGACGTGTCGTCTCGCGCAGCGCCGGGAGCAGATCGGCCTGCGGCAGACCGGGAGCGGGTTCGGCCAGCGCCGCCGCCAGCGCCGCGAACAGATCAGCCAGTGCCCGCAAGCGTGCCGTCATCCGACCTCCTTGCTCTGACTCAGCCGGCTGTGGCGGTGCGAAGGTTCGGGTAAGGGCATGCGTGCTTCCTGACGGATGCGATCCACCACCCGACCTTCCGCCATCTCCCAGATTGAGATGGGTGGGAAGAGCTTGAAGAACCCCATGAACAGCAGGATGAACAGCGCCACCGATGCTGCGGTGAGCGACCATTCGGTCAGGCTGGGGCGATACCACAGGAAGGGGATCAGCCGCCCGCGCGCCAGTGAAGGCACCACAACGTTCCAGCGTTCCAGCCACATCCCCACGAGCACCAGCGCAGAAGCGATCACCGAGGCGGCGATCATGTGGCGCTTCAGCCAGGGTAACAGGCTGACCCCGACCATGAGCAGCGCCAGCGTGGCCAGCAGCAGAAGCAGGTAGCCGTATAGCGGGTTGCCCGTCAGCGCTGCGCGCGTCGGTTCGGGCGGCGTGTAGGCCAGCCAGGTGAGCACGACCGCAGCCAGGAAAGAGGCCATCGCAAAGCGCGGCTGGAACACCATGCGCTTCAGGCCGGCGGGCTGCTCGGCCCACTTCAATGGCGTCAGGCGCGGGAAGACCAGCACGAAGAAGGCCACCACCATAGCGAACACCATGCCCCAGAAGGTGAAGGCGTACGGCCCCCACAATTTGCTCGCCAGGATGGGGAGCTCGGCCTTCTGCTGCCCGGCAGCCAGAATCAGATGCTCCGAGAAGGTGAAGTAGAACCAGAAGCCGCTCATGGCGATGAAGATCAGCCCCAGGTTGCTGTACTGGCGGTGGGTGATGTACTCCTCCAGCCGGTATGCGCGGCGCATCAGCGTCATGGCGATGAACAGCGCTGCGATGCCGGAATAGATCGCACCGACCACGAAATACGGCCCAAAGATGGTGGAGTGCCAGCCGGGCTGCACCGTGGTCGCCAGAATCCAGGAGATGATCGAGTGCACGGACACCGCAATTGGGATGATGATCACCGCCATGACGGCGATCGCCTTTTCCAACCGCAGCCACTGCGCACGGTTGCCGCGCCACCCGAACGAGAGCGTGGAGTACAGTCGCAGCCGCCAGGCGGGTGCGTCGGGGGGCAGGTTATCGCGCAACAGGGCGATGTCCGGGATCATGGGCAGGTACAGGTAGGTCACGCTACCCAGGAAGTAGGCGGTCACCGACATGGCGTCCCACAGCAAAGGCGATTGCACCCGTCCCCAGCGGAAGAGGTACAGGATGCGGTCGGGGCGCCCCAGGTCGAACAGGATTTGCAGCGTGCCTACCAGGAGCGCGAAGACGGTGATCGCCTCCGCGATGCGGGTGATCGGACGCCGCCATTCGGCATGGGTGACGCGCAAAATGGCCGAAATCAGCGTACCGGCATGGCTGATGCCGATGAAGAAGATAAAGTTCACCATGTACACGCCCCAATAGGTGGGGCGATCCATGCCGGTTTCGCCCAGGCCGTAGATCACTTGGCGCACGTACATGTATGCACCCCACAATACCGCCAGACCGAGCAGGCCGGCCAGGGCGTACCACGCCGTGCTGGCGTGGAACAGCGGGTCGATCAATTTCTCGCGGTCTTTGGGAGAGACGTTCAACATGTCCTGTCCTCACTCCTTCGCTCAGCCTTCGCGCAGATAGACTGTCTTGGGATAAGTACCTACCTCCTCCTGAATGCGGAAGGCGCGGCCACTCTTCAGCAGTTGGGATACCGTGGAGCGCGGGACATCCGTGTCACCGAAGAAGCGGGCTTTGGCGGTGCAGGTCTGCACGCAGGCGGGGACGTAATCCTCGGCGCGGAACGCGCGGCCTTCCTCCTCCGCCAGCTGGCGTGCCCGTTGCAGGCGGTGCACGCAGTAGGTGCATTTCTCCACGATGCCTTTCGGACGCGGCACCGGCCCTTCCAGCGTCTGGGCGGTGTTCACCACGTCCGGGTTCAGGTGTTGGGCGATCTGTTCATCCCAGCGTGGTTCGTACCAGTTGAAATAACGCACGCCGTACGGACAGGCCACGGTGCAGAAGCGGCAGCCGATGCAGCGAGTGTAGTTCTGTCGCACCAGCCCTTCTTCGTCGATGAACGTGGCCTGCACCGGGCAGACCTTGATGCAGGGTGGGTTGTCGCAGTGCATGCAGGGGCGCGGGATGATGTGCACGTGCACGTTGGGGTATTCGCCCTCGCCCTCGTAGGGGAAGACCTCGTTCCACAGGATGGTGCGTCCCTGCGCCGACTGATCGGGGTTGGAATACGGCGTGTTGTTTTCCATGCGGCAGGCCAGAGTGCAGCCCTGACAGCCGACGCATTTGTCCAGGTCGATCACCATGCTCCAGCGAGGCATCGGAATCCTCCTCTCAAGCCGGATACACTTTGACGCGCGTGCCGCGGTAGGCGGCGGTGCCCGTCAAACCGTCCACGCCGCCCACAAGGATGGTGTTCGGGTTCACACCCCGGTAGGCCGCGAAGCGTCCGGTGGTGTGTCCCATCCCGTCTGGGATGGCGACCACGTCGGGGCGGATGCCCTCGCACAGTCTGGCGCGGGTCTGGATGCGCCCGGTGGGCGATTCCACCCACACCCGGTCGCCGTCGCGGATGCCCAGTTCCTGGGCGGCGTGGGGGTGAATCTCCACCCACGAATCCCAGCGCACCTGGGTGTGCATACCGACCACGTCCATCAGGCTGGGCAGGTTGGCGCTGTATTCCGGGTCGCCGAGCGCCATTAGCTGGTAGGAGACCAGGGTGAAGGGGTACTCCGCCTCCGGCGCGGATTGCGGCGGCGGCTCGTAGTGGGGCAGGAACAGGCGGTCGTTGTCGGCCTCCTGCACGCCGAGTTCGGCGATTTTGTCGGCTGTGTCCGCACCGACGGCGATCAGCGCGCAGCGCAGTTCGCGGGAGAAGAAGTCGAAGCGACCGTCGCGGGCGGATTCGCTGGTGCGGTCGCGCCCGACAATCCCATCCCAGCCCTCCCCGCCGGGTACGGGGTAACTCAGCACGGGGTTGACCCACACGCCCAGCGTGGAGAGCACTTCCCAGTCGGTGCGCAGCAGTTTCAGCCGGGCGCGCAGCAGACTGACGAAATCCGGCCACGGGAAGGCGCGCGCCACGCCGCCGCCGATGGCTTTCGCCAGGCGGATCAGCATCTCGCCGCCCTGAAGCGTGTCGCCGCGCGGTTCGATCACCGGCTGGCGCAACCCCAGCGCAGGGTAGCCGATGCCCTCCACGGGCACGTCCTCCCAGCGTTCCAGGAAGGTGGGTTCGGGCAGGATGTAGTCGGCGTAGGGCGTGCTCTCGGTGGGGAAGGAAGTGATCGCCACCACCAGCGGCACTTTGGCCAATGCCTGAGCGAAGGCGTCCCCGCGCGGGGTGCGGTACACCGGGTCGGTGTGGTAGAGGAACAGCGCGTTGATCGGGTAGGGATTGTCGGTCAGCACGCGGTCGGCCACCTCGGCGTAGGCCGAGCGCGCCAGGGGGTGATAGCGCGTGCCAGCGTAGTCCAGACGCACCTGCGCGCGGCCTTCGGCGGCGACCGGGTCGTCGGGCAGCGGCGGTAGCGGCGCGCGCGGCGGGGGCTGCTGCACCAGCACGCCGCCTTCGCACCCGATGGCACCCACCAGTGCGTTCAGCGCGTGGATGGCCATGGCGGTGTACAGCCCGTTCGGGGAGCCGTTCAGCAACCCGCCGCGCACGGGCAGAATGGCGACCGCCGGGCGGCTGCTGGCGAACTCCCCCGCCAGGCGCATAATCGTGGTCGTCGGCACGCCGGTGATCTCGGCGACCTTGTTCAGGTCGTAGTCGCGCATCAACAGGCTGCGAAAGCCGAGGTGCTTCGCCCCGTCCTGATCCACGAAGTCCTCGAAGCCAAAGGTGTGGTTGTGGACGAAGTCCCTGTCGTACAGGTCGGATTGCACGATGAAGCGCGCCATGCCGAGCGCCAGCGCGGCGTCCGTGCCGGGGCGGATGGGAATCCACTCGTCCGACTTCATCGCCGTGACCGACTGACGCGGGTCAATGGTCACCATTTTGCCGCGCGTGGGGCGACCGCGTCGCATGTAGGCCACGCCGGCGATGTAGCGCTGGGTGAGGCGTCCGGCCTCGAACAACGCTGCGCCGAAGTTCAGCACGAATTGTGCCTTCTCCAGATCGTACACGGGCATCTCGCGCACACCCTGGGTGAGGAAGGTGGCCGTGAAGGCGGTATCTGCTCCCAGGCTGTGCTCCGAAATCAGGTTAGGCGAGCCATAGGCTGCGACGAAGCGTTCCCACAGGTCAGCGGTCGTGCCCTGCGCCTCACCGATCAGGAAGGCCACGGTGTGCGCCAGCCCCTGCTCGCGGAGCGCCTTCAGCCGCTCGCCGATTTCCTGCAACGCCTGCTCCCAGGAGATGGGTTCCCACTCGTTGGAACCTTTCGGGCCGCTTCGCTTGAGCGGTTGCAGGATGCGGTCAGGGTGATAGAGCATCTCCAGCGCGGCATGGCCTTTGGGACACAGCGACCCGCTGTTGATCGGGTGCACTGGATTGCCTTCGATTTTCACCGCGCGCCCGTCCACCACGCGCACCTGCAGGCCGCACCCGCAGGGGCACACGCCGCACACGCTGGTCACGCGCCGCTCCTCGCCGGCAGGTTGCAGATTAGGGTGGATGCCTGCGGCGGTAGCTTGCTCCCTGGGGCGCAGCAGGTCAACGCCCAGCGCGGTGGCAGTCGCCCCCAGACCGAGTTTCAGAAAGTCGCGTCGGGTGATCTCGCTCATGGGTGCCCTCCGCAAGTCAGGATTTCCACGGGCGCGCCGGCGGGCGCCGCACCCAGCCCCTGGATGAAAGCGATCAGCAGGTCGAGGTCAGCGTCCGAGAGGCGGCGGGAGTCATAGGGGGGCATGGCGCCCTTCCCCTGGCGCACCACCTGGTGGATGCCCTCCGCGGTCAGTTCGCCGGTGTTCAGGGGCGGGCCCAGGCCGCCGGAGCCGTCTGCGCCGTGGCAGCCGGCGCATTGCAGGCTGGTGAACAACGCGGCAGCCTCACCGCCCTGGGACGCTGGAGTGGGTTTTGCCGGGGATGGCAATGTGGGGACTGCGTCGGGTTTGCCCAGCGCCAACCACAACATGCCGCGCTCCGTGCGCGGGCCGCCGCCCGCCGGGTTGATGTGACAGGTGGTGCACGGTTCACCGGTTCGTTCGGCGTATTCCGGCAGTGCGTGGACTGGCTGGGCTTGCATCAGCCACGTGCCGACGATCAGGCCAATGGCCAGACAGACCAGGTGAGGAAGCAGTCGGATCCAGCGCATGTCTTGTCCTCGCTCGTCAGGCAATCAGTTTTTCAGGTCTTGTAGTGCCTGCAGTAAATCCTGACCATTGATCAAGGGCCGTTGTTCGTAGTGATAGAGGTGTAGATGGTTATCGCGGATGCTGAACACCACTACCTGCCAGGGAAGCGGGCCGTGGTAGGCTTCAATGATCTCGGCCAGGGTGTTTTCTGGCGTGTCGCTTTCCACCAGCAGGATGTCCGGCTGTAATGCGTTTAGAGTGCGCCAGTCGTCCGGCAGGTCTTCCAGGTGATCCAGGAAAACAGCATCGATGTCTGTGAGCAAGGCGCGCGCCGCCTCACATGCCAGACGATGACGCCCGATGGTGAGCAACCTTCGGGGCATGAATTCTTCTCCGCCAGGTTCGATTCCCATGTGTACCATTCTTATCGTAGCAATTTGGGAAGCGGTACGCATCACTTGAAGCGGGATCTCCGTCTGGCGTCAGGTACCATTTTTCTGGCGTAAGACGCCAGATTGACGCCCGTTGATTCACCCGTGCGCTTCGACAAAGTCTTCAGGTGGCAGCAGATGCGAAATTTTCGATGGGGGGTGGGAAGCGGACACAAAAAAAGCCGATCGGCTGGAAACCGACCGGCAGGATAAGAAGGACTCGATGGCGCTCTCTGGCGTTGGGCTCAGGTTGGGTGGTCCGGTTTTTCTGCGACTACCCAGATCATCATCTTGCGGTGATGAATGCTGGTTTGGGCATCGGCGGGCAGGCGGGCGGCGATCTGCTCGGTGGTGAGGAAACGGCTGCGCATGAGCAGCGCTTTTTCCATCACGGCGATCGCCTTGCCCAGCCAGCGGCTGGCGTCCGGCTCCTCGACCACCAGCCGTCCGCCAGGGGCGAGCACGCGCCACATCTCCGTCAGCGCGGCCTCTTGCTGAAAGACATGGTGCAGTGCGTCCACGATCAGCACACGGTCGTACGCGCCATTCGGGAAGGGCAGGCGCTCGGCCTGGGCGCAGGCCGTTTGCAGGCCGTCTTTTGTGGCGGCGAAGCGTAGCATGGTCGGGGAGATATCGGCCACGATTACCTGGGCAGCGGGATGCAGGAACTGCGCCACGCGCCCCGTGCCGCCGCCCACGTCCAGCACGCGTGCCTGGGGGGTGAGCGCCAGCAGCGGGAGCAGAGTGTCCGGTTGTTTGGGGTGGATCATCCGCTCGTACCAGGGAGCGAGCAGGTCGAAATGCGGGTCGGCGCGGGTGCCCGGCCAGAAGCGTGGCGCGATCCACCAGCCAAACAGGGCTCCGATCCACGCCGCCGGCAGGCGAAAGGGGATCACCCAGAGCGCGACGCCGGAAACGAAGCTCCAGAGCAGGTCGAGCAGCAGGGCGATGCCTACGGCGGCGCGAGCGGACAGCCGTCGCAGGCGTTGGGTGCGCAGCGCGCCGCCCAGCAGCGTGTATGTCAGGAATCGTAGAAAAGTCGTCATGCTCTGAAAGCCTGTTCGGTATGGAAGTTGTCCTGGTCAGGGGGCGGTCAGGGAGCAGTCCAGCCGGAATTGCGAGCCATCCCAGGCCCACACGTCGGTCGCCCCAGAGCAGTGAGGCCATGCGTCGTCGAACGAGGTATCTCGTGTGATGACCAGTTCAACCAGCCCATCTCCGTTGAGGTCTTTGACGGCCAGTGGCCGGTCTTTCCCCGCCAGGAACTGAACGTACTGCACTTCGATATATAACATCGGGTCGGTCATCGGCGGGATCAGACTCGTCATGGCCTCGCCGTTCCACTCCAGAATCCAGACGGTGTATTGCTGAGCCGCCCGGAAGTAAATCACCACGTCCTGGATGCGGTTGCCGTTCATATCCAGCACGGCCAGCAGGTGGTAGCCATCCTGGGACGTGAAGCGCTCGAAGGGGCTCCGCTGGAACATGAAGGCGGTCTGGTAACGGTGATCCACGCAGACAAAGCCGTAGATCATCGTGTCCACGAAGTTGCCCGGCCCGGGGACGAGCAACCAGGCCAGGATGTCGGGAATCCCGTCGTTGTTCAGATTCGCCACCTGCAAGGCCGCGTGGATGGTATCCTGGTCTCCCACCGGGATGGCGTTCAGATGGGTTTCCAGGGTTTCGGGGTCCCCCCCTTGATTCAGGTAACTCAGGAACATTCCCTGATAATTGTCGAAACTGGCTTCCGCGGTGTAGAACTCGTCCCGGAAGAGGTCGTCAAAAGTGGTGGGCAGAGGGGGCTGCCCAGGCGGGACGCACGCGCCAGGCGGGATGATCGGCGTGGGCGTTGGGGTAGGCGAAGCAGAAGGGGTGGGGGACGGGACCGTTGGCGACGGCGTGCGGCTGGGCGTGGTTGTGGGAGATGCGCTGGCGGTGGGGGAAGATGAAGGAGAAGGCGAAGCTGTGGGGGAAGGGGTGGCCGTGCGGGTTGGTGGTTGGGGGGTGGCGCTTGGCGCCTGGGTGGGCGTAGGTTGGATGTCCTGAGCACCGCAGGCTGTTAGGAACAGGAAGAGGGCCAGAAGCCAGTAGGGAGCGCGTATGGGCGTCCGCAGCATGGTTGCACCGGATAAAGAATATTCCAGGTTATTATAGCATGGACAAAACGGCTTGTGTTTTCGCAGAGATGGGCATATACTTTTGCGTAGATTTTGTCGAAGGAGGAAGCCATGGATGATTCGTTCGTGCTGCAAGGGGGCGAGCGCCTGCTGCGCAGGGATATGGTGTCGTTCATCCACGGACCGATGCGCGTCAAGCCCGGCACCTGCTACCTGACCGACCGGCGCGTGGTGGCGGAGCAGATATCGCCGCTGGCGGGCTCATTGATGACGGTTTCCGCTATCGGGCGGGCGATTGCGCGCAAATGGGTGAAACCCTAGCCACCGGACACTTTAAGGGATGAAAGGTTGATCGGCACGGGTTCTCCAC
>CAYSXA010000048.1:0-17456 GCA_964435005.1 uncultured Anaerolineaceae bacterium
CGCCCATTCTCAGCCCCACCCCCGACGTGCCCCACCCGATCCCGCCCCTGGACACAGGCGTCAAACAGCACATGGTGCAATGGGGCGACACGCTGGGCAGCATCGCCATCGCCTATCAGGTGGACCTGGACGAATTGATGCGCGTCAACGGGCTCACGAACCCGGATCAGCTCTATGTCGGACAGGTGCTGGTCATTCCCCAGGCCACGCCCGGGGCGCCCGGCCCGGACTTCAAGATCATCCCGGATTCGGAACTGGTGTACGGCCCGGCGAGCGCGGTCTTCGGGGTGGCCGATTTTGTAGTCAGCGCAGGCGGCTACCTGGCCGGCTATGAAGAAAAGGTAGATGAGGAGCCGCTGAAGGGGTGGCAGATCGTGCAGCGCGTGGCGCAGGAGTACTCGGTCAACCCGCGCCTGCTGCTCGCCGTGCTGGAGTATCAGAGCGGCTGGGTGACGCAAAGGGATCCCCGGGAACGTGATTTTCCATTGAAGAAGTATGACCCGATACGCGCCGGGCTGTACCGGCAACTGGCATGGGCTGCCGATCAGTTGAACCGAGGCTATTACCTGTGGCGGGTGAACGGGGTCAACCACTGGACGCTGGCCGACGGTTCGGTCGTCCCCATTGACCCGACGATCAACGCAGGCACAGCGGGCGTCCAGCAGCTGTTCGCCCGCCTGTACGGGCGCGCCGAATGGGAGGCCGCCGTCGGGCCCGCGGGGCTGTTTACCACTTACCTGGGGTTGTTCGGCTACCCCTTCGATTACGCCATCGAGCCGCTGTTACCGCCCGACCTGACGCAGCCATCGCTGGGGCTTCCCTTTGAAACCGGCGTGCCCTGGTTCTTCACCGGCGGCCCCCACGGCGGCTGGGACGACGGCTCCGCCTGGGCTGCGCTGGACTTCACCCCGCCCGGCCCGGTCGCCACCTGCTGGCCCTCCGACGCCTGGGTGGTCGCCGCCGCCGACGGGCTGATCGTGCGCGCCGACCACGGTGCAGTGGTCCAGGACCTGGACGGGGACGGCTACGAACAAACCGGCTGGACGCTGCTGTACATGCACATCGCCGCCCAGGATCGTGTACCGGCCAACACGTATGTGCGCCGTGGTGACCGCATCGGCCATCCCTCCTGCGAAGGGGGGATCGCCAACGCCACGCACCTCCACCTGGCGCGGCGGTATAATGGAGAATGGATTCCCGCCGATGGGCCGCTGCCCTTCAACCTGGACGGCTGGGTCTCCAGCGGAGGCGGCATTCCCTACGACGGCTACCTGCGCCGCGACGGGCAGACACTGGAAGCCTGCGAGTGTCGCGCCGACACGAACACCCTGCGCCCCTGACGCCTCCGCGACCACAGCGACGACCGCGACCATACTCCCCTCATGCGACGCCCCCTCCTCCTCGCCCTGACTTTTCTCCTGCTGGCTACGCTGGCCTGCAACCTGCCGCTGAGCGCCCCTCCCGCAGACCCGTTTGCCGCGCCCACCTTGCCGCCCATCCTGTGGTGGACAAACACCCCAGCACCAGGCACCCCGCAACCGACCAGCCCATCGACAGTCTCCACGCCGCCCCCGCCAGCAGGCACGCTGATCGCTCCCGGCGCCTCACCCACAGCCACGCCGCTGCCGATCAACGCTCCACCGCTGCTCTACTACACCCAGGCCGGCGACACGCTGGAGACGGTCGCGGTGCGTTTCGGCGTGCAGCCGAACGAGATCACCTCCCCCGACCCGCTCCCCTCGAACCAGCTGTTACCGCCGAATCAATTGTTGCTCATTCCCCGCCGCATCGCCAACACCACGTCCTCCATCCATCTGCTGCCGGACAGCGAGGTGGTGTACTCCCCTTCCGCAGCCACCTTCGACGTGGACGCTTACGTGCGTGAGGCCGGCGGCTACCTGAGTACCTACCGCCAGTACCTGAACAGCACTGGCTGGACTTCGGGCGCGGAGATCGTGCGCCGCGTGGCGCTGAACAACTCGATCAACCCCCGTCTACTGCTGGCGCTGCTGGAATACCAGAGCGGCTGGGTGTTCGGGCAGCCGAAGACGCTGCGAGATCGCGACTACCCGCTGGGTTACGTCAACCTGAACGCCAAAGACCTGTTCCACCAGTTGAGTTGGGCGGTCAACCAGATTTCGACCGGTTACTACGGCTGGCGGGAAGGGTTGCTGACGGAGATCCGCTTTCCCGACGGCGCGGTCGCGCGCCTGGCCCCCGATCTGAACGCCGGTTCGGTAGCCGTCCAGTACTTCTTCGCCCAGTTGCACGACGCCGAACAATGGCTGGAAGACGTCAACCCGGATGGCGGGTTCGTGGCGCTGTACCAGGAGATGTTCGGCAGCCCGTGGATGCGCGCCGTCCAGGTGGAGCCCCTCTACCCGGCTGGCTTACAGCAACCGCCGCTCATCCTGCCCTTCCTCAAAGGGCAGTTGTGGCACTACACCGGCGGGCCGCACGGCGCCTGGGAACACGACGGCGCCCGTGCCGCGCTGGATTTCGCCCCTTCCTCCACAGAAACTGGATGCGCGAAATCCAATCACTGGATCCTGGCAGCGGCCCCTGGCCGCGTCGTCCGATTGGGCCCCGGCGTGATCGTGATCGACCTGGACGGCGACGGCTACGAGCAAACCGGCTGGAACCTGCTGTACCTCCACGTGGACAACGTCCCCGCGGCCATCCAGGTGGGGGCCTGGGTCGCGCTCGGCGACCTGCTGGGACACCCCTCCTGCAAGGGCGGCGTGGCAACCGGCACGCACCTGCACATCGCCCGCAAATACAACGGCGAATGGATCCCCGCCGACGGCCCACTGCCCTTTGTACTCAGCGGCTGGACGGCGCACGCCGGCGACAAACCCTACGAAGGCACGCTGACCAAAGGCGACCAGACCATTGTGGCCTGTCCCTGCGGTTCGGCCTTCACCCGCATCATCCGTACCGACGATGACCCGTAACCTCGCCATCTCGCTGATCACGCTGCTTTTTGGATTGAGTGCCTGCGTGCCGACGGCGACGCGCACTCCGTCCCCGATCCAGCCCACCGCCACGGTCGCCCGGTCGGACGCGCCCACACCGATCCCCACCCGACCGGTGTACGCACCGGGCACGCTGGTGGATTACGTGGCGCAAACCGGCGACACGCTGCCTGCGCTGGCGGCGCATTTCAACACCACCGAAGACGAAATCCGGGCAGCAAACCCCGTGCTGCCCGATCAGGTAACCACGCTGCCGCCCGGCCTGCCTATGCAGATCCCGATTTACTACGCCCCGTTGTGGGGATCGGCGTTCCAAATCCTTCCGGACAGCCTGTTCGTCAACGGGCCGGCGCAGGTCGGCTTCGACACTACCGCCTTCGTGGACGCGCACCCCGGCTGGTTGAAGGCGTACCGCACCTACGCCGCCGGGGAGACCCGCTCCGGCGCGGCTCTGGTGGACTACATCGCACAGACCTTCAGCCTGAGCCCCCGCCTGTTGCTCGCCCTGCTGGAATATCAGACCGGCGCGCTCTCCAACCCCTCCCCGCCATCCGACCTGGATGAGTATCCCCTGGGTTTCACCGATCGCGACCACCGCGGGCTGTACCTGCAACTGGTCTGGGCAGCGAACCGGCTGAACAACGGCTACTACGGCTGGCGCACCGGGCGTCTGGAGACCATCCCGCTACAAGACGGACGAGAAGAACGCCCCGACCCCTGGCAGAACGCCGCCAGCGCGGGGTTGATGTACTACCTTGCCGCCGTGCTGCCCCCGAACGCCTACGTGCAGGCCATCTCTCCTGACGGATTCATCCAGACCTACCGCACCCTGTTCGGCGACCCCTGGTCGGCGGCGGAACCCCACATCCCCGGCAGCCTGACGCAACCCGAAATGCACCTGCCCTTCGAACCGGGGCGCCGGTGGGCTTACACCGGCGGGCCACACACCGGCTGGGGCGAGGGTGACCCGCTGGCCGCGCTGGATTTCGCCCCGCCCTCTACGGCCGGCGGCTGCACGCCGTCCAACGAATGGGCCACTGCGATCGCCGCCGGGACGGTCGTCCGCTCCGAGACCGGTATCGTGGTGCTCGATCTGGACGGCGACGGCGACGAACGCACCGGCTGGGTGGTGTTCTACCTGCACGTGGGCACGCCAGGCCGCGCCTCGGTCGGGCAGGTCGTGCAGGCCGACGCCCCCATCGGCCACCCCTCCTGCGAAGGCGGACGCACCACGGGCACCCACGTCCACATCGCGCGCAAGTACAACGGCGAATGGATCCCCGCCGACGGCCCGCTGGCCTTCAACCTGGACGGCTGGATCGCGCACAACGGCCCCGCGCCCTACCTGGGCACGCTCACCCGCTTCGGCAACACCGTGACCGCCTGCGATTGCGCAGACGCGAACAGCCTGATCGAACGCCCGAAAGCCACGCCTACGCCTTAGCACAATTTCGCCCGCGCGTCCACGGCAAACGCCCCCTGTCCGTCCGCCAGCACCCGCAGCGGGTTGATTTCGATTTCGCTCAACTGGGGGAAATCGGAGGCCAGTTGCGCCAGGCGCAGGATCACCTCGCGCACCGCTTCGCGATCCGCGGGCGGCAGATGACGAAAGCCGCGCAGCCGTCGCCCCGCCCAGGTGTTCTCCAGCAGGTAATCCACCTCGTTCGCACTCAACGGCGCAAGCGCAAAGGCCACATCACCCAGCCCCTCGACCTCCACACCGCCTGAACCGAACATCACCAGCGGGCCGAACTGCGGATCCTGTACCGAGCCGACGATCACCTCCTGTCCCTGAGGGATCATACGCTGCACGTGTACCCCCAGAATCTCCGCCCCCGGCACAGCACGACGGGCGTTCTGCGTCACGGTAATGAAACCGCGCGAGACGGCCTCGAAACTATCCAGGTTGAGCAACACACCGCCCACGTCCGACTTGTGGGGGATGTCCGGCGAGGCCACCTTGAGCGCCACGGGGAACCCCATCTCGCGCGCCAGGTCCGCCGCCTGACGCGCATCGCGCGCCAGCGCCACCCGTGGCATACGCACCCCATACGCCGCCAGGATACGCTGCACCACCTCGGAAGGCAGCCACTCCCCCGCGCGCACCGCCGGTGACCGCAATGCATTGCGCACGATCTCCGGGCGCACGTCGGGGAAGCGCACTGGCTCGTCCGCAGTGTGCACCAACGCCTCGGCCCGGCGGGCAAGCACACCCAACGCCTCCGCCGCACGTTCCGGGAAGCGATACTCCGGCACGTGCGCGGCGCGGAAAATCTCTACCGCCTCCTGAATCATGCGCTCGCCCATCAGCGCAATCACCACCGGCTTGTCCGTGGTCTGGATGACCGGCGTGAGCACCCGCGCCATCGCGCCAGCGGTGAACATCGGCGGCGGCGGCAGGATGACCATCACCATGTCCACGCCGTCGTCCTCCAGCAGCAGGCGCAGGCTCTCCGCATACTGCTCCGGCGAGGCAGAGGCCAGCATGTCCACCGGGTTGTGCACGCTGGCCGCCGGCGGGAGCAGGTCGCGCAACGCAGTGCAGGTGGCTTCATCCAGATCGGCCAGTTGCAGTCCCTGGGCTTCGAGCGCATCCGCCGCGGTCACGCCGGGGCCGCCCGCGTTGGTGAGCACAGCCACCCGACGCCCACGCGGCAACGGGCACCAGGCCAGCGCCCGCGCCCAGTCGAACGTCTGCTCGCTGGTATCCGCGCGCAGCACGCCAGAAGCGCGGAACGCCGCGTTGAAGGCGCTCTCCTGACCGGCCAGCGCGCCGGTGTGCGAGGCCGCCGCTCGCCGACCGCTGGCGTAACGACCCACCTTGAGCGCAATCACCGGCTTTTCCCGCGTCACGCGCCGCGCCGCCTCCACGAAGCGCCGCCCGTCGCGCACGCCCTCCAGGTACATGGTAATCACGCGGGTGTGGGGGTCATCGGCGACCGCCTCCAGCGCATCCGTCTCGCACACGTCCACCTGATTGCCCAGGCTGACCAGACGCGAGAGGCCAAAGCCCTGGCCGCGCGCCCAGTCGATCACGACCTCGCAAATCGCGCCGGAATGGGAGATGAAGGCAATATTCCCCGGTGTGGGGCCAGGCGGCGGCAGGAAGGTGGTGTCCAGTGGCAGGTGCGTATCCAGCAGACCGATACAGTTTGGCCCAATCAGCCGGATGCCGTACTCGCGGCCAATGCGGGCGATCTCCGCCTCCAGCGCCGCGCCTTCTTCGCCGGTCTCGCGGAAGCCACCCGACGCCACAATCGCCGCCCGGATGCCGCGCCGACCGATCGCTTCCAGTGTGGGTGGCACGAGTGGCGCGGCGATCAGCACCACCGCCAGATCGACCGGATCGGGCACCTCATCCAGCGAAGGGTACAACGGGTGTCCGAGCAACGTGCCACCCTTCGGGTTGACAAGGTGCACCGCCCCGGTGTAGCCGCTCTCAATCAGATTGCGCGCCGCGCCGTAGCCCAGTTTGCGCGGGTCGGTAGAGGCACCGATCAGCACGACGCCTTTGGGATGAAAGAAGGAGGTGAGGGTTGAGTCCATGGTCAATAGCAACTTGTGATTGGTGATTTCCCCCCCTCCCCAGCCCTCCCCCCTAAGGGGGAGGGCAAGAGAGAGGAAAGCGATTTCAGTAACAGATGTTCATATCCAGTCGTCCGCGGAAGCGCACGCGCACGCGAAACACCCCGGATTGTACCGCTTCCCAATCCAGAGGGACGCCGTTGCCGGTCACTTCAGCGGGTTCACCGGGCAGGGCGAGGAACACAGCCCCATCCGCACGGGGGCGCTCCAGGGTGAACCGCAAGGATCGCCCGTCCATCTCCCAGGTCGTCACCTCCATCCCCTGAGAGATGTGCAGATCGGAACCCAGGTACTGCGGCGCATCCGGACGCACGGGGCGCAGGGCAAACAAACGGACGCCATGAGGTGGCATCGCCGGCGCGTGGAGCACATCCCGCACACGCTGCAAAGCCCCCGTCCAGAACTCGCGCGCCCACCAGTCACCCTCAGACAGCCCCCACGCGGTCAGTGGCAGTTCGCGGTCTTGTATGCGGTCGTCCCGGTTGAAAACAGCCAGCAAGTGCACCGCATCGCCTGCCAGGGACAGGTCAAGGCGCATCAGAGCAGGGCGTGTAGCATCAAACCGGTCGGGTACCCAGGGGCGGCGGCGATGCAACGGGAACAGCTGCTCGCCCAGGCGCAGCCGCTCCTTCGAAAGAAGCGGCAAATGATCGGAGACAATCGCCGTTCCGCCGCTCATCCACACCGCCGTGGCCCAGGTCTGCACTTCGGCCAGCGTGAGCTGGGTCTCCTCGCGCAACAGCAGGCAATCCGGGTCGTTGAGCCACCAGCGGCGGTGCAGGTCGGCGCGAGTCAACGTGTTCTGCAACGCATTGGAGACCGCCGGCATACCGAAATCGAGCAGGAACACCGACCACGATTGTCTACGGAAGGCCGGATACCAGCGCAAGTCCACATCCGCGCCGATGCGCATGGCATCCACCAGTCCGACCGCCGGACCCAGCGGGCAGCCACAGCCCAGGATCGTGGTCTGTGGCCCGGCGGCTTCCCGGATGACCTCCAGCGCACGGCGCAGCGCCATCGCCCGGCTCAGCGTGCGGTCATGGCGTCGCCCCGGCAGGCCGGCGGCGTACAGAAAATCCAGCTTCAGGTAATCAAAGCCCCAGTCCTGCACCGCGCGGCGGGTCACCTCATGCAGGTGTGCAAGCACCTCCGGATGAGTGACGTCCAGCACCAGCGGGAAAGTATCAAACACGTAGCCCGGCGAAACGGGCAACCCCCAGCGGTTGCGCAGCACCCAATCCGGATGCTGCCGAACCAGTGGTGCATCCCGCGCCGCCAGGAAGGGCGCGATCCACAAACCGGGGCGGCATCCGACCTCCTGGATTTCGCGCGCCAGCGGCGCCACGCCGTCGGGGAAACGCACGCTAAAGTCGCCCCATTCACCAAGTTTCGCCTGATAGCCATCGTCCACCTGCACGATCTCCAGAGGCAGGCGGTCGCGCATCTTTGGAATGACCTGCACGTTCTGTCGGATGTCCTCCGCCGTCATGTGGTTGAAAAAGTGATACCAGGAACACCAGCCCTGCAACGGGGAAGCGTCCGCCGCGTCCACCTGATGATAACGGGCGACCGAATCCAGATACGGCGCCAACGCGTCGGGATCGTCCAGGTCGGGGATGAACTGAAGCGCCGCCCAGTCCGTGCGGGCCTCCTCGCCGGGTTCCAGGCGAAGACCATCGCCCGCCGCGTAGAGGTGGAGCTGAGGCGAGTAGGCGTCTGGGCGAGCCTCCAGCGTGCCGAAGAATCGTTGCTGGCTGAGAAAACCGACGAGCAAACCGGTACGGTGATCGACGTCCGCGAGCACGCCGTACATATCCGCCGCAAAGCGCCCCGGCTCGCGCAGCCGTGGTGTGGAGCGGTTATGCAGCACCGGATGCCGCAGCAGGGTGAACGGCGCACGGCGCTGGATGTCCTCCATCGCATACGAACCGGCAAACGACCAGGATTGCCAGCCTTCGGCGAAAAAGCGCATGGTGCCGGGGTCGGGATGCGGGCGCACCGCACCACGTTCACGGGGCGGACGGGGCCAGCGCAGCATGAGCACCCCCGGCCCCATGCGCAAACCGCGTCGCCGCTTCTGCCGACGTACGCCGGCCTGCAACAGATCAAACTGCTCCAGCCGGGCGATGTGCTGGCCTTCGTTGACCACGGAAATGCGCCACAGCAGCAGCGGCATGCGCTCCGGCAGGCCAAAGGTCAACCCAAAGCGCAGACCATTGCCATCCGGTCGGAAGGTGAGGATGATCTGCTGCATCGGCCCCAGGCGCGACTCCGCCACACCGCGTCGAATCGGACCATCCAGGCGCCAGGTGCTCAGGGCGCGAAAACGCATCCAGCGCACGCGGTAATGCGCCCCCACCAGGCTCTCTTCGAGCGATTGCCCCTGAAAGTGGCGGTTGAAGACGCTCCAGCGTCCCTGCTCCACGTCCAGCACCAGCTGGAGGAACGGGCTTTCAAACACTTTTGCCATCAACTCCCCCCTGACGTCTGGTCGCCACTGCTCCTCGAAGCACCTCCACCAGGTCTCGCGTGCCAAACGGTTTCTTCAGCACGTCGTACGCTCCCAGCTGAAGCGCCAGGTCAAAGGGAGCGTCCTCACCGACCGCGCTGATCATGATCACCGGGATGTCCCGCAGTTTCTCCTCCGCCTTCATCGCCCGCAACAAGTCCAGCCCTTCCTCATCGGGAAAGCGCAGGTCGCAGGTCACCACATCCACCGGCGTGGAGCGCAACAACGCCAGGGCTTCTCCTACGCTTGCTGCTTCCAGCGGGCGAAAGCCATACCGGTCGGCAATGCGAGTGATCAACCGCCGGACGAAGGCCTGGTCGTCCACAATGAGCAGGACGGGAAGTCTCCCAGCCACACCCATGCTACCGCTCCGCCAGGCCCCGCAACGTTTGCAGCGCGCTGTCCATATCGTCGAAGGTGCGGAAGACGCGATCCAGCATGGTTAGGCGCAGCGCGGTGCGAATCTGATCGTTCGGACGATGAATCGCCAGCAGGCCCTCCTTCAGGCGAGCGGCCTTCAGCCCCGAAACCAGTGCGCTCAGGCCCGCCGAATCCATGAACGTAACCTGGCTCAAGTCCACCACCAGCAGCACCGCACCGGAATCGACGACCTCCCGCAGGGTGGAACGCAACTGGGGTGCCGATTCGGCGTCCACCCGCCCATGAGGGCGCACCACCGCAATCATCAAATCCGGATATTCCACATCAATTCGCATGAATGCCTCCTCCATCAACGCGCTTTTCCAGCAACCAGTGGTTGCGTTGGCCCTTCAAGCGCCGGTACTGACAGATTTGCAGCAACTGACGGGCGATGTGCATCCCATAGCCGCGGGTGGACGGCTCGTCCACGGCCCGCACGGATTGCAGCGCAATCGCCTCAAATGGCTCTCCGTTGTCAATCAAATCCACCACCACCCGCTCCGGATACACCGTCACCCGGCCCTGTACGCGCCCCGTCCGCCCCGGCGGAAAGGCGTGGGTGACGACGTTCGTAACGATTTCCGAGACGGCCAGTTCCAGTTCATCCAGAAAGGTCTGGCGCTGCTTCGGGGTGGCAAAGCACATGACTTCGGCCTGCTGGCGGATGAACTGCGTCAGCGCGCGCGCCGTGCGCAGTTCCACCGGATAGACAAACGGCACGATCCGAATGGCGTCCGAACGTTCGGGGAGCGCCCGCACCAGCAACATCACCAGGTCATCGCGCAGCGTCTCCACGGAGCGATGGATATCCACCGCGCGTCGGATGGCCGCGACCTGTTCTTCCGCCGCCGCAGGGAACACCGCCATCAGGACATCAATCAGCCCCTGCTTGCCGAACACGGCGCCGTTGGTGTTCTCCACCTCGGTCACGCCGTCGCTGTAGAGCAACAACTCATCGCCCGGCGCCAGCGACGCTTCGGTCATGTCGAACTCCGCCTGGGGCAACACCCCGAACGGCACACCGGTGCTGGGAAGGTCGATCACCTGACGGGTCTCCGCTCGAAAGAGCAACGACGTTGTGTGCCCGGCGCTGGCGTAGGTGAACCGACGGCGCTCCGGCTCCACGGCCACCAGCGCCGCGGTGATGAACGTCTCCGCCCGATCCAGGTCGGGGTACACCTGTCGATGGATGGACTGCAAGATGTCCTTCACTGGCACGTCCTGCTGCGCTTCGCTCTTGAAGATGGCGTGCATCAGCGCGGTGAGCATGGCCGCCGGTACGCCCTTGCCGGCCACATCACCCACCAGAATCAAAATGCGGTCACGGGTGCTCACCACATCGTAAAAATCGCCGCCTACGGTATAGGCCGGCTGGATCAGGCTGGCGAACTCCATGCCGGGGACTTCGGGGAGCGAGCGGGGCAACATGGAAAGCTGAATCTGGCGCGCGATGTTCAATTCCCGGCGCAGGTGCCGGTTGCGCAGGTGCTCCAGCCGGGAGAACGAAGCCTCCAGCAGGGCGGAGAGCTGCTCGGCCACGCTCAACAGCAACGAGCGATCCGCCGCCGTCAGGTTGGGGTCGGGGTAATCGCGCAGCCCCAACAGCCCCTGGAAACCGGCCACGTGCATCTGCACCAGCACGAAGTTCCGCCAGGTCGCCGTGGTAGATCGCAAAACCGGCAACAGGTTCCCCGCCTCCTCACGTCTGCAAATCAGCAACTGCTCGCCCGGCCACGTTTCTTCAGGAAAGCGGGCTAACACTGGATGGGGTGGGGACGCCGTGCTGAACACCTGAACATCCCCCTCGCGCCATAACACGAGAAACGTTTCCTTCGCCGGGAAAACCTCGTGAACCGTGCGGATCATCTCCTCCATCTGAGGCCCGATCTCCGTGAAGCGGCTGGCCGACTGGGCCAGTTCGAAGACGAAATGCAACCGATCCCAGGCGTTGATCAACTCATCCGTGAGCTGCTGGTTGACCGTCTGCTCCTCGGCCAGGTCGGCCAGCAGGCGAAAGGAAAAGCGGAACAGCTGCAGGTCGCGTTCATCCCGCACCTGACAGGCCAGCGCCAGGGGCGCTTCGCCGTCCTGTCGGGCAACCCACCAGGTCTCCGCACCGAGCTGCACCGAAGTTTCCCCCGTCTGTTGCGCCGCCTGGGCCACGGCGTCCGGCACGTCTTGCGGCGTCCGGGTTTGCCAGGCAAAACCAGGCGCGCCAGTCCATGCGCGCCAGAGAGCGGCAAATTCCTCCAGATGGGTCTGCAAAGGGCGGCTCATCGGTTATACTTTACCCGAAGGCGGCTGAATTTGCAACGTTTGACCTCTGACAGGCATCCAATGACTGATATACCGACCGAACCACACATCCACCTGGAAGCGCTGAAGGCCGGCGACCCGGACGCCTTTGCCGCGCTGGTGGACGCCCATTCGGGCATGATCTACCGGCTGGCGTTGAAGATGCTGAACGACCCGGACGCCGCCGAGGACGTACTTCAGGAGACGTTCATCAAGGCCTACCAGCACATCGGGCGCTTTGATGGCCGGTCGAAGATCAGCACCTGGCTGTACCGCATTGCGACCAACGAGGCACTGATGGTGCTGCGCCGACGACGACCGGATACGCTCTCCCTGGACGAGCCACCCGACGGCGAGGACACACCCGACGAACCACGCCAGATCGTGGACTGGTGCTGCCTGCCGGAAGACGAACTGCTCTCCAGCGAAGCGCGCGCCTACCTGGATCAGGCTGTCCAGAAGCTCTCGCCGGCGCTGCGCTCCGTGTTCGTGCTGCGCGATATCGAAGGGTTGTCCACACGCGAGACCGCAGAAGTGCTGAACATCAGCGAGGCCGCCGTGCGCACCCGTCTCTCCCGCGCCCGCCTGCAATTGCGTGAACTGCTTTCTTCCTATTTTGGTGAGCGGGTACGGTAAGAACACCTCCGCTCATCTGCTCTGAACGGTAAGGTGATGTATGGCAAAGGAAAGCTGCCACGAGCTACTGGAAAGCCTCTCGGATTACCTCGACGGCGTTCTCGATCCCACGCTCTGCGAGGAACTGGAACGCCACATGGCGACCTGCGAGGATTGCCGCATCGTGGTGAACACACTGCGCAAGACCATTGAACTATACCAGAAGACCCGCCCCGATCCAGAAATCCCCGAAGGGGTGCGCGAACGGCTGTACGTGCGGCTGAAACTGGATGCCTTCCTGAAAAAGGATTGATGTCACATCTGCGCCCCCTGGTGCATCGAATGCAAGGAAGTGCTCGCGTGGAGACCAGATCATGAGCGACCGCCAGGACACTCCCCATCGCGCCTGGAGCGTGGCCGACCTGGTGCTGCAAATGCCCCAGAAAGGCACTCCAGCCGAATCGGAAACGCTCCGTCCCGGCGCCCCCTGCCCCCAATGTGGGAAAGGACGCCTGGAGTACAATGGTCTGCTCAACCTGATCTGCAACCGGTGCGACTTCGAACAAGGCGGATGCTTCACCTGATAGGCCGCCGAAACCGCTCCGGTGGAGCGAAACACAAACATTGCAGGTTGCAAGATAAAGAGGAAGGTATCTATGACTCGATTATTGAATGAAGACGTCGTCCAGCAGGTACGCGAGGTATTCGCCCAATTACAACAGCCGGTGGCGCTGCTGTACTTCGGGCAGCAGGAGAACTGCGACTACTGCGACGAGACGCGCCAACTGCTCGAAGAAGTGGCCGAGATTTCCGATCAGATCCACCTCCGGACCTATGACCTGAAAGAGGACATGGAAGTCGCCGCCGAGTACCGCGTGGACAAAGCTCCTGGCATCGTGATCGCGGCAAAAGAAGGCGATCAGATCGTGGACTACGGCATCCGCTACGCCGGCATCCCCTCCGGGCACGAGTTCACCTCGCTGATCCAGGACATCCTGATGGTCGGCGGGCGGGATTCTGCGCTCAGCGACCGCACGCGCGAGTACCTAAAGTCGCTTGACCGCCCGCTGCGCCTGCAGGTGTTCGTCACGCCGACCTGCCCGTACTGCCCGCGCGCGGTGGTGCTGGCGCACCAGATGGCAATGGAAAGCCCGTGGGTGGAAGCCGAGATGGTCGAAGCGATGGAGTTCCCCGAACTGGCCTCCCGCTATGGCGTGAGCGGCGTGCCACACACCACCATCAACGACGGTGCGGCGCACGTGGTCGGCGCGGTGCCCGAAGATCATCTGCTGGCTCAGATTCAGCAAGTCATGGGAGCGTAAGCCATGTCCCGCATCGCGATCGTCACAGAAGACGGCGTACAGGTCAGCCGCCACTTTGGCATGGCGCCGTGGTATCTGGTGTTCACCGTGGAGAACGGCCAGATCGTGGCCGAGGAGCGACGCGAAAAGCCCCACCACACCCGCCATCCGCAGCCGGGCGAGCAGCATCATCATCACCACGGCGACATGTTCGCCCCCATCGCCGATTGTGAGGTACTGATCGCTGGCGGCATGGGACAGCCGGCCTACCAGTCTGCACTGGCTGCCGGGCTGGACGTGATCCTGGCCGCTGGCGAGGTGAACGCCGTGCTCGCCGCCTATCTGAACGGCACGCTGACCAGCGATCCCCGCCGCGTGCACGCAGCGCATCATCACCATCACTGATTCCCCCTCCCTTTCCCTCCCCCCCGTGGGGGAGGGAAAACAATGAGCTATGGCACGGAAACGATCCTCTCACCGCAAATCTCACCGCAATTCCAGGCAAGCGCGCCGTCCTATCTGGCCGCTGGCGTTGATCGGTCTGGGGCTGCTGGGGCTGGGTGTGGCCGCCCTGCTGACGCTCCCTCGCTCCGCCGCGAGCAGTCCGGCTGCTGCGCGCCCGCTGGTCGTACCCGCACGCGTGGATTACGCCGCGCCCGACCTGCAACTGACTGACCTGGACGGCAACCCCGTTGACCTGGCCGATTACCGCGGTCAGGTGGTGCTGTTGAACAATTGGGCTACCTGGTGCCCGCCCTGCAAAGCGGAAATGCCCACGCTCCAGGCTTACTACGAAGCCCACCAGGGACAGGGCTTCGTGCTGATCGCCGTGGAAGCCGGCGAGCCGGCGGACGAGGTGCGCGCCTTCGTGCAGGAATACGGCCTGACCTTCCCGGTCTGGCTCGACCCGCAGAACCTCTCCCTGACCCGCTTCCGCACGGACGCACTGCCCTCGTCCTTCGTAATCGACCGCGACGGGCGCGTACGGCTGGCCTGGACAGGTGCGATCGAACGCAGTACACTGGAAGAGTACGTAACCCCCCTGCTGGAGGAATGACATTATGGACGCGAAAGTCGCCTGGAAGGGCCATCTGAGCTTCGACGCCACCACCGGAAGCGGATTCACCATCCGCCTGGGTGCCGATCCCAAAGTCGGCGGGGCGAACGACGGCCCCCGCCCCATGGAACTCATGCTGGTCAGCCTAATCGGCTGCACCGCAATGGACGTGATTTCTATCCTGAAGAAGAAACGCCAGGACGTGACCGACTTCGAGGTCAAGGGCCACGCCGAGCGCGCCACGGAGCACCCGAAGGTGATGACCTCGGCGGTGATCGAGTATCACGTCACTGGCCACAACGTGGACGAAGCTGCCGTACGTCGGTCGATTGAACTCTCCGCCGTGCGCTACTGCTCAGCGCAGAACATGCTGAATCAGATCATCCCCATCGAACTACGTTACTTCATCTATGAAGAAGGCGAAGACGGACAGCGTACGCTGACCATCGAGGGGGAATACCGGCGCGAAGATTGATCCCCTGAAGCAAAGAAAAAGGCGGATGCGACGCATCCGCCTTTTCGCATTTCCGTTTCCCGAAGAAAAATCATCCCGCTAACGGGATCGCATCGTGATCCGGCAGGATGTCCTCCACATGGCGCACAATTGGCATCAGGTAGCCAGCCAGC
Source organism: uncultured Anaerolineaceae bacterium (assembly GCA_964435005.1). GTDB lineage: Bacteria > Chloroflexota > Anaerolineae > Anaerolineales > DRMV01 > CAYSXA01. Next base: position 15,388 of record CAYSXA010000048.1, read on the forward strand.
GCCACCAGGAACCCCAACAGTCCGGCGATCACGAACATCAGCGCCATGCCACTCCCTGGCCCCACACCGAAGACCGGCCCCAACGTGGAGACAAGCGCCCCGCCGGGACGCAGGGCCGGCTCGAACACGTAGTCTGCCAGTGGGCCGGCAAGCAGCATACCCACCGGCGCGGTGATCTGCGCAATCCAGCGCCGCACCGCGAACACCCGTCCCTGCACATCCGGCGCGACCTTCGCCTGCCAGATCGCCTGGTTGGAGCCGTTCAGCACCGGGATGGTCGCCGAACCGATGAACGCCGCCACCGCCCAGATCGGCCAGGCGCGGCCAAGGCCCAGCAACGCCGTACCGAAAATGCTGGAGAGCATCATCCCCACCAGCACGCCGTACACCTTACGCCGTGGGCCACCCCAGGTACTGAGCAGCAGCGCGCCCACCACGCCACCCACCGCACCGACCGACTGTACGGCACCAAGCACGGTCGCCCGATTCCCCGTGCGCGCCAGGATCATCGCCGGCATCAGCGTATACGCGAAAGAGGTGGTCAGGTTGATGAAGAAGAACACCATCTGCAGCCAGAGCAGGCTGGGGCGCTCCAGAATGTAGCGAAAGCCGTACAGCGTCTCACGCCATAGCGAGCCACGTCCGGCCTCGCCCTCCACCGTGCGCGGCGGTTGGGGGATGTACACCAGGAGCAACGCGCCGATCGCCGCGACGAAGGTCACGATGTCGATCACCATGATCCCAGCCATACCGATCACGCCCATCAGCGCCCCGGCCATCATCGGCGCCAGGATACCCGACCCGGCGCGCGCCAGTTCCATGATCCCATTCGCGCGCGCATACTGTTCTTTTGGAATGGTTACCGAGATCGCCGCCGAGTACGCTGGCCACTGAAACGCCTGAAAGATGCCTTCGAACGCCCCCAGCACGTACAGGTGCCAGATTTGCAACGCACCCGTCAGGTAAAGAATCAGCAAAACCACCGTCGCCAGCCCGGCAGCCAGGTCGGAAAGCATCATCACCAGTTTGCGGTCCCAGCGATCCACCAGCGCGCCGGCCACCGGACTGAGTAAGATCGTCGGACCGAAGGAGAAAAAACCCGCCAGCGCCAGCACGGTGGCTTGACCGCTCACCGTCCACGCCCAGTACACAATGGCGAAAGAGGTCATCCCGCTGCCCAGCAGCGAGATCGCCTGACCGACGGCGATCACCAGAAAGGCTTTCATGCCCGTGGGCGGGGTAGCGTTTGCTTTCATTCACATCCCTTTCCCGAAGCAGTCTTCCGGTCAGCCCAGGCCGACCGGAAGATCTCAAACGCCCGTCTCACAACGTCAGAGCATCACTCGATGAAAATCTCGATGTGCTCGCCGTCTTCCTCATCGTGGACTTCCACAATCTTGCCCATCAACCCGTCCTGAATGGCCTCGTCCAGCGCATCCACAATGCCCGCCATCTCGACTTCGGGCACGAACTGCTCGGCGATGCCCAGGGCGGCGTCCACCAGGCGCAGCGGCAAATTGACGTTCACCTTGGCGCGCCCGCGCTCGTCGGTCACATGCACCCGCAGCCAGCGTCCGCTCAGCCGCCGCCGGCGGGGGCGATCCGCCGGCGCGGTCTCCTTCAGCGCCTGCAGCAGACGTGCGCCCTCCTCCGCCGAAATCTTCCCTTCCTGCACCATTTTTAGAATACGCATACGTTCCTCCGATGTCGCCATCATCATGGTTCAGTTCTCCTTTCATCATCCAACAAAAACTTCTACCATCTCGCCGTCCGCTTCCTGCACCTCCACGCGCAGCGGCGTGCCGTCGTGACGGATGTCGCGCAACGCCCGCAAGAAGCGCTCCAGCGATGCGGTCTCCAGGGGCAACGCCCAGCCGAACATCCGCACCAAGCCAATCAACAGGCCGAGCGGCAGCGGCAGCCACACCGTCACACGGCGCGGCCACTCACTCTCCGGCAAACGCACGCGCACGTGCACCCAGGTGCTCGCCCGCAGACTGAAGCCGACCAGAGCCGCCAGCGCGCCCAGGGCAAAGAGCGGCAATCGCAGGCAGGCCACCACCCAGAAC
>CAYSXA010000049.1:0-17071 GCA_964435005.1 uncultured Anaerolineaceae bacterium
AGGGAAAGTTCAGGTGCACCGGGCCAGGCGGGTTGCCTAAACCCAGCGCGACGGCCACGGCGCGATCCGCCAGCGCGCGCAGAGACCGCAGCACGCGGTCCGGCGGGTCGGCTTCTGGCGGAGGGACATCCACAAACCAGCGCACCCGCTCGCCGTACATCTTCACCTGATCCACGGTCTGGTTCGCGCCGCTGTCACGCAGTTCGTGTGGACGGTCGGCGGTGAGCAGCAGCAGGGGCACGCCGCTGCGGTCGGCTTCCACCACAGCAGGGTAGAACTCCGCTGCCGCCGTGCCCGATGTACAGACCACCGCCGCCGGGCGACCGGTCTCCAACGCCCAGCCCAGCGCGAAGAAGGCCGCGCTGCGCTCGTCGAGCAGCGAGAAGCGGCGCAGGTCATCGCGCGCAGCGAACGCCAGCGTAAGCGGCGTGGAACGCGACCCCGGCGCGAGCACCACCGCCGCCAGCCCGGCGCGGATCAGCTCGTCCACGAAGACTTCAGCCCACAGGGTGTTTGGGTTCATTGGTTACGTTGGTTCAATGGTTCATTGGTTTGTTCGTTCATTGGTTTCCTGGTGAGTGGTTCGCCAGTCGCGGTCGTTGAATCAATCACAGCCGCCCACCTGTCACCAATCACCAATCACGAACCATCAGTCACCAGCACCCGCCGCATGGCGTCCAGTTTGAGCGCGGTCTCCTCCCACTCCTTCTCAGGCTCCGAGCCGGCCACGATGCCTGCACCGGCATACAGGATGGCCGTGTTGCCGCAAATCAGGGCGGAACGGATGGCGACCGCGAACTCGCCTTCGCCGTCGGCGGTCATCCAGCCAACCGGGGCAGCATACCAGCCACGCGGGAACGGCTCAAGGCGGGCAATGAAGTCCAGCGCGGCGTCGCGCGGCGTGCCACCCAGCGCCGGGGTGGGATGCAGCGCCTCGACCACGGCCAGCAGGTCGGCATCGCGCAGCCGCCCGTGGATGGGCGTTTCCAGGTGCTGCACGTTGCCCAGGCGGCGCAGGCGCGGTTCCGACGGGATGTGCAGAGTCTCCGTGAGCGGCGTGAGCGCACGGCGGATGGCTTCCACCACCAGCGCGTGCTCGTGACGGTCTTTCGCGCTGCGCAGCAGGCGTTCGCCCAGCGCACGGTCTTCCGCCGGCGTCGCCCCACGGGCGATGGAACCCGCCAGCGCCTCGGTCTCCACCGCGTCTCCGTCCACGCGGGCGAGCAGTTCCGGCGTGGCGCCGACGAAGGCACATCCGGGCTGAGGCTCGAACAGGAAGCAGAAGGTATCGGGGTGCGCGCGGCGCAGGCGGACGAGCACGTCCAGCGGGTCGAGCGGTGCGTCAAAGGTCAGTCGCAGCGCACGAGCCAGCACCACTTTGGTCAAGTCGCCGCGCTGGATGGCCGCCAGCGCCGCCTCCACCATGCGACACCAGCCCGCATGGTCGGGCGTCGGGTCACTGGCACACAGTGCAGGCCGTGGGGCGTCCACCGCCACTTCCAGGTCGGGGTCGAGTTCCAGCACCTCTTCCGGCGCGACGAACCGCGCGGCGGGGAACCCCTCCCAGGGCGCGGACAGGCGATGATCGGCGCGGAAGGCCAGCCCACCGAACCAGCGCGGCGCAGCAGACAGCGCTGCGCGCACGCGCGTCACGCGGTCGCCGCCCATCGCGCGCACTTCAGCTGCCTCGCCGTGACCGACGAGCAGCCGCTGCGGCGCCCACCAGACGAAGCGCGGTTCCCCAACGGCCTGACGCAGCGCGGCCAGCGGGTGAATGGCGGTCGTAACGGCGGGAGCGGTCATCCAACGGCCTCCTCTCCGGCAGCGATGCGCTCATCGGTCAGGCCGATGCTGCGTAGCAGCACGGTGCGCAGGGTGGGTAGCAGGCGTTCCGGCGTGGGCTGACCAGTGAGCACCCAGCGGATGACCAGTTCATTGATGGCACCCACCCAGGCATAGGCCGCCACATCAGTGTCCAGCGGCGGGATGTCGCCCTCAGCCACCGCCTGGTCGAGGTGGGTGCGAATCAATTGGGCGAAGCGGTCGAGGATTTGCAGCCGCTTCTCCTCGAACGACTGTCCCAGCCCCGCCGCCTGCACCAGGAAAATTTTCGCCAGCGGGCGATATTTGCCAAAGGTCTCCAGGCCGGCGCGCAAGGCGGCTTCCACGCGGCGCACACCGCCCTGCTCGCGGGCGATGGCCTCGGTCAGGCGCGACTCCAGCAAGTGGGCGAATTCATCTATCACTGCCAGAAACAGTTTCTCTTTGCCAGGGAAATGGAAATACAGACCGCCTTTGGAGGTCTGCGCGGCTGCCACAATGTCATCCATGCGCGCATCGTGGTAGCCTTTGGTGGAAAACACCTGGATGGCGGCATCCAGGATGCGATCACGGGTGCTTTTCTCGTTATCCATGCGGTTCTCCTACAGACCGACTGGTCGGTCTGTAGGATACCACAAACAAGGCGCTGCGTCCACTCTTCGTAATCGCTAATGATACAATAACCCCATGCCTACGCTCACCTGGCCCGGCAAACGTCCGGTCGCCCTACCGGAAGGGAAACTACGCCTGGATAGCTGCATCTACCCCCATGGACGCGGGCATTCCACCCAACCCGAAAACCGCCTGATCCTGGGGGACAACCTGGCGGTGATGGCCGCACTGTTGCCAGAGTTTGAGGGGCGCATCCAGGTCATTTACGCCGACCCACCGTTCTTCACCAATCGGCGATTCCGCGCGCGCATCGGCCGCGGGGAGGACTCGCGCCGCCCACAAGAGTGGCAACTTGCCGAAGGCTATGCGGACCACTGGCCCAACCTGGACGCTTATCTGGATTTTCTCTACCCACGCCTGATTTTGATGCACCGCCTGCTCGCGCCCGGCGGCACGCTCTATCTGCACCTGGACTGGCACGCGAATGCCTACGCGCGCGTGCTGCTGGACGAGATTTTCGGCCCAGAGCGGCTGCTGAACGAGATTGTGTGGGTGTACCACGGGCCTTCTCCCATCCGCAGCGCGTTCAACCGCAAGCACGACACCATCCTGGCCTACACGAAAAGCGCGAACTACTACTTCAATGCGGACGCGGTGCGCGAGCCGTATCACCCGAACACGGTCAAGACCTTCCAGTCCTCGCCGAAGGCCGGGTTCGGCAAAGTGCCCGACCTGAAGCGCGGCAAAGTGCCAGAAGACTGGTGGTACTTCCCCGTGGTGGCGCGGCTGCATAACGAGCGCACTGGTTACCCCACTCAAAAGCCGGAGGCGCTGCTGGAACGCATCCTGCGTGCTTCGTCCCGCGAGGGAGACTGGGTGGCGGATTTCTTCTGCGGCTCCGGCACCACAGCCGTGGTGGCCGCACGGTTGGGGCGGCGCTTTCTGGCCTGCGACGCCACCTGGCGCGCAGTGCACACCACCCGCCGCCGGCTGGTCGAGACACCCGATGCGCCACCGTTCACCCTGGAATACGAGGCGCGTTCCCCGCTACCGACGGACGCCTCACCGACCGATACCTATCCTCGCATATCGGGCAGTCAGGTGTACTTCCCGAAAGATTTTCTGAACAAGGTGGACTATTGGGAGATCTTGCGACGCACAGGAGACGCCCTGTGCAGCGTGGCACAGGCACTGCGCCCGTTGCGCTCCACGGAGCTGGCGCCGTTGTCGCTTCCGCTCCCGCCAGAGGCGACAGACCTTGTAGTGCGCTGGGTCGCCCTCGACGGGGCGCACGGCGCCTGGACGCTATGAGTCTTCCACATCCAGGCGATACCCCACGCCGCGCAGCGTCTTGATGAATCGTGGCTGGCGCGGGTTTGGTTCAATGGCCTTCCGCAACCAGGAAATGTGCACGTCCAGCGTACGCGTATCCCCCGTGTAATCGGTCTCCCAAACCTGAGAGAACAGCCAATCCCGCTCCAACACCTCACCCGGGCGGCGCATCATCACCTGGAGCAGGCGGCTCAGTCGCGGTGTGAGACGGGCTTCCTTGCTCAAACAGCGCACCCGGCGCGTGTCCAGGTCTAACCGAATGGGGCCGGCGTGCAGCACGCGATCCCCTTCCCCCGGCAGCAGCCGCCGCACGCGATTGGACAGTTTGCGCAGGGTGAACGGCAGGGTGAGCACCAGGCTGGCGGCAGGGTCTTTGTTCACCACCACGTCGCTCGTCACCACCAGCAGGATGGGAAGATCGTTGTCCGCTTCGCGCAGCAGGTGACAGATGCGACGCCCGGAAGTGCGTAGCGAAGCCGCGTTGACCACCACCAGATCCGGGGCGATTTCCATCAGGCGCGCCAGCGCCGCGCTCCCTGTCCCCACCAGAACGACATCGAAACCTTGTTTTTCCAGGCCACGCGCAAACGTAGGAATCTCTTTTCGCCGCCGCTCGATCACCAATATTTTGGCTGACATACCCCATCCATCCTTTCACTACCTGCAGAGCTTTAACATTATACCCGATCCTGAGCCCTTTACCTGCATCCTTTGCTGCACTTTCGTGTTGTAATCAACGACACCCATTCAGCAGAAGTAAGGAGGAACCATGTCTCGCATAGCCTTTGTCACCGATACCACCTGCAACTTACCGGATGACCTGCGCGATCGCTATGGCATCCGCGTGGTACCGGTGTACGTGATCTTCGGGGAGGAATCCTTCAAGGATTACGTGGAGATGCCGCCGGAGGAGTTCTACCGTCGCCTGGGCGAATACCGCGCCAAGACCGGCAAGATGCCCACCACCTCGCAGCCCACGCCGGAGGACTTCCGCGCGACGTACGCCGACCTGGCCGCCCAGGGCTACACCGATGTGATTTCCATCCACGTCACCGCGAAATCGTCGGGCACCTGTCAGTCTGCGGAACTCGCCAGGAGCATGGTGGAAGGCATCAACGTCCACGTGGTGGACAGCGCGACCACGTCTATGCATATGGGCTTCATGCTGCTTGAAGCGATCCAGGTCGTGGAGGCCGGCGGCGGTGTGGATGAAGCGCTGGCCGCGATCGACCGCGTGAAGGCGCACTCCTGCATCCACTTCACCGTGACCGACGTGGAACACCTGGCGGCGTCTGGGCGCACGGAAGGCGCAGAAAAGGCTACCGAAGCCGCCATCAGCGTGAAGCCGGTGGTCTCCGTCGTGGACGGGGTCCCCAAAGCGCTCGCTGCAGAGCGCACACAGAAGGCCGCCCTACGCAAGGTGCTCGACATGACCCGCGAGCGCATCGGCGACGGGCGGGTGAAACGCATGGCCGTGGTGCACGGGAACATCCCGGAGAAAGCCGCCGTCTGGGCAGAAGACGCAAAAGCCGCGCTGGGGTTCGAAGGCGACCTGTACGTGGTGGACTTCGGCCCGGCGCTGGCGGTGCACTTCGGCCCCGGCCTGCTGGGGTTGACCGTACAATGGGAATGAGATCCATCCGTCTGGCCGTGGACGCCATGGGAGGCGACTTCGCCCCCCAGGAGATCATCGCTGGCGCAGTGCAGGGCGCGCGCGAGCACCGCGTCGCGCTCATCCTGGTCGGGGAGCTGCAGGCCGTGCAGGCCGAACTCGCCCGCCACGACACCACCGGCCTGGATATCGACATCGCCCCATGCGACGACGTGATTCGCATGGACGAAGACCCGGCGCTGGCCGTGCGCAGCCGCGCCGGGGCGTCCATCAACGTGGCCTGCCGGCTGGTGCTGGACGGCCAGGCCGACGGCGTGGTGACCATGGGGCACACCGGCGCGGGCTTTGTGGCCGCCCTGATGCACTTCGGACGGCTACCGGGAGTACAGCGCCCGGCCATCCTGGTTCCCTTCCTTGGCATGCGGGACGACCTGTACCTGATCGACGCCGGCGCGAACACCGACGTGCGCCCGGAACACCTGCTGGCTTTCGCCCGCATGGGCAGCGTGTACGTGAAGCGGGTGGCCGGAATCCCTCAGCCGGAAGTCGGCTTGCTCTCCAACGGCGCGGAACCGAACAAGGGAAACAAAATCTACAAAGCCGCCTGGCCGTTGTTGCAGGCCGCGCCCGACCTGAATTTCCTCGGCAACGTGGAAGGACACGACCTGTTCCACAGCACCGTGAACGTGGTGGTCTGTGACGGTTTCCTGGGTAACGTGGTGTTCAAGACCATGGAAGGAGCGGTCACGCAGGTGCTCGCCCAGGTGGCCGAGGTGCTGGATGCGCTTCCACCAGAGACCGCCGCCGTGGTACGCGCCCACCTCGATCTGGTGCAGGCGCGCAACCACTATGCGCGCTATGGCGCGGCAGTGCTGCTCGGTGTGCGTCATCCGATGTTCATCGGGCACGGACGAAGCCGGGCGGTGGCAGTGCGTAATGCCCTGGGCACTGCCAGGCGCATGATTGCCGCGGATGTGATCCCCAGCATCAGCGCCGCCTTCCAGGAAAATCTACCTGTGTAACCCAAAAAGCGTGCCGTGTCTGCCCCTTGACCATATGAGCGAATGATCCTATAATGCAACTGCCAACTGAATACGCAACCTTCGGGGCAGGGTGAGCCGCGGCGCGGCAATTCCCGACCGGTGGTGAAAGCCCACGAGCGCTATTGGTATGGCGCAGAACCGGTGAAACTCCGGTGCCGACGGTATAGTCCGGATGGGAGAAGGTTGAACGAACGAGCCCGCAGACGGCGCTCGTCCCTTTTGTATTGCCCCGAAAGCCTAGCGGTTTTCGGGATTTTTGTTGGGGCGTGCGTCTATGCGTGGCGTATTTCCCCTTGCCCCGATCCTGCGTCGGGGCGTTTGTTTTCCCCGACCGCGCACACTCAAGGGCGAGGACAGGTTGAACAAATCCTTGGATTTGCTCAACCTGCCCGCCCCGAAACACGAAGGACTGGCGAATGGAGATTCCTCACCAACGCAAACCACCGTTATCGCCGCACCCGGTGCGCGCCAGCAACGTACTCGTCCTGTTCTCCCTGGCGCTGGCGCTGTTGCTCTGGGAAGGGATCGTGCGCTGGGGGGACTTCCCCGCCTTCATCCTGCCGGGGCCAGAGATGGTCTGGCAACGGCTGATCCAGTCCGTCCATAACCAGACGCTGCTGCGGCACACGCTGTACACGCTGCGCGAGGTGCTCTCCGGGCTGGCGCTGGGCGTGGGGCTGGCCAGCGGGCTGGGTTATGGGATCGCCAAATCGCGCAACCTGGAGCGGCTGCTCTCGCCCTACATCGTCGCCAGCCAGTCCGTGCCGGTCGTGGCGATCGCGCCGTTGCTGGTCATCTGGTTCGGGCCGGGGATGCTCTCCAAAGTGCTGATCTGTGCGCTGATCGTGTTCTTCCCCGTGCTGGTGAACACCGTGGTCGGCGTGCGTTCCGTGCCGGAAGACCTGCGCGATCTGATGCGCTCGCTGAACGCCTCGCGCTGGCAGACCTTCCGTCTGCTCGAAGCGCCGGCAGCGCTGCCCGTCTTCCTCGGCGGGCTGCGCATCGGTGCCACACTGGCGGTGATCGGCGCGGTAGTCGGCGAGTTCGTCGGCGCCGACCGCGGCCTGGGCTTTCTGATCAACGTCGCCCGCGGCCAGTTCGACACCGCGCTGGTTTTCGTTGCCGTGTTCACCCTGGTGCTGATGGCCATGATCCTGTATGGCATGGTCGTTTTGCTCGAAAAACGCTTGTTGGCCTGGCAACGCCAGCCCAGCCGCAAAACTTTAGGGACATAGGAGGTTCCCGTTCATGCTTCGTCGCACACTGTTCATCACTCTACTTATCGCGCTCACGCTGACCGCCTGCAGCGGCGGCAACGCGCCACAAGCCACCCCAGAGCCGCCCACGCCGGTCGCGGTGGATCACATTCGCTTGCCCATGGGCTACATCCCAAACATCCAGTACGCGCCGTTCTACGTGGCCGTGGAGAAGGGATACTACCGCGAGGCTGGCCTGGAGATCGAGTTCGACTACAGCTTCGAGACGGACGGCATCGCGCTGGTCGGCGCCAACGAGTTGCCTTTCGCGCTCGTCTCTGGCGAACAGGTGTTGCTGGCGCGCGCCCAGGGCTTGCCGGTAGTCTATGTCATGGCCTGGTATCAGGACTACCCCATCGCGGTGATCACCAAAGCAGAGAGCGGCATCCAGTCGCCAGAAGACCTCGCCGGTCATAAGGTCGGCATTCCGGGGCTGTTCGGCGCGACCTACGTTGGCCTGCGCGCGCTGCTCAACGCCGTGAACGTGCCCGAAAGCGCGCTCACCCTGGACGCCATCGGCTTCAACCAGGTGGAAGCTCTGGCAACCGATCAGGAAGACGCCGTGGTCGGCTACGCAGCGAACGAACCGATCCAGTTGAAGGCACAAGGTTACGATGTGCGCGTGTTCCGCGTCTCGGACTACGTGCAACTGGCCTCGAACGGCCTGATTTCCAACGAGACCGTGATCGCCGAGCAGCCCGACCTGGTGCAGCGCATGGTACAGGCCACGTTGCACGGCCTGGCGGACACCATCGCCAACCCCGAAGAAGCTTACGAGATCAGCAAGAAGTATGTGGAAGGGCTGGCCGAAGCCGACAAGGCGGTGCAAATGGAGGTACTGCGCACTTCCATCGAGTTCTGGAAGACGGACGCGCCTGGCCAATCCAACACGCAAGCCTGGGAGAACATGCAGCAGACGCTGCTCAGCATGGGGCTGATCACCAAACCCCTCGACCTGAACCAGGCGTTCACCAACGAGTTCATCAAATGAGACCCCAGGGCGGCGTAAAGCCGCCCTGTTTTCCTTCCCCCATGATCCCACACACACAAACCGATCCCAACCTGATCGTTCGCAACCTGAGCGTGACCTTCGCTGGCGAGAACGGCGGGCTGAAGGCGCTGGCAGATGTGTCTTTCGCCGTATGTCCACAGCAGTTCGTCGCCATCCTGGGGCCATCTGGCTGTGGAAAATCCACGCTGCTGCGCGTGCTCGCCGGCCTGCTGCGCCCGACCAGCGGCGAGGTGATCATCAACGGTCGCATGGCGGACGGCCCGTTGCCGGAGGTCGGTCTGGTCTTCCAGCACGCGAACCTGATGCCCTGGCGCACCGTGCTGGGGAACATCACCCTACCCCTGGAGATCGAGGGCGTGCCAGCAGAACAGGCACGCCGCCGCGCCGCCGATCTGATCGACCTGGTCGGCCTGCACGGCTTCGAACAGACTTATCCCGCCGATCTTTCCGGCGGCATGGCGCAGCGGGTGGCGATTGCCCGCGCACTGATCCACGACCCGGAGATTCTGCTGCTCGACGAGCCGTTCGGCGCGCTGGACGCGCTCACGCGCGAGCGCATGGGCACAGAGCTGCTGCGCATCTGGCAGGCACGGCGGAAGACCGTACTCATGGTCACACACTCGATCAGCGAAGCCGTGCTGCTCGCCGACCGCGTACTGGTGCTCTCGCCGCGTCCGGGGCGCGTGGTGCTCGATCTGGAGGTGCCGTTGCCCCGTCCCCGACAGCCTGACGTGCAATACACCTCGGAGTTCGGCGCGCTGGCGCGACAGGTGCGCTCGGCCATCCGATAAGGGCGAAAAACTCCTCGAAAAACCTGTTGACAAAACAGAACATATGTGCTAATATCCGGATACCGAACCTTTGTTCTTGTTTTCGAGGAGGACCCGATGAAAGCATCTGTCGCCCAACCTTTCAGCCTGACCGCGCTGCTCCATCGCGCACGGATCCAGCGCGGGCTTGTCTTCGGCGCGCTGATTATCGCCGCCCTGCTGGCCTTCGAGTTATTCAACTACAGCACCACCGACTTCGCTCTGAACGACCTGCTCGGCGACCTGCGCTTCATGGGCGTCCGCTGGGCAACCATCCTGGCCATCGCCTTCTGCGGCATCGACTTCGCCGGCATCGCCCGTCTGTTCACCCCCGAACAGGGCGCCGACGAACCCGCCGAGGTGTGGTATCTGTTCGGCGCCTGGCTGCTGGCCGCCACGATGAATGCCATGCTCACCTGGTGGGGCGTCTCCATCGCCATTCTGAAACATGATACACTTGGAAACAGCGTGATTTCGCGTGAGACGTTGTTGCGCGTGGTGCCGATCTTCGTCGCCATCATGGTGTGGCTGATCCGCGTGCTGATCATCGGCACGTTCTCCGTGGCCGGGGAACGGTTGTTCAGCCAGGCGGACACTCCCAAGCGCACTGTCGCCCGCCGCCCAACAACCACGAACACGGCGCGGCACTCCTCCACCTACACCCGCCCGGCGACCCGTACCGCCACCAGCGCCGCTTACCGACGGGCAGCTGCGCCACGCGAACCGACCTACGAAACGCTGGACTCCGAACCAATCGCTTACCGACGTACATGATCCGCAAACCCACCGCTTCCGCCCCGCGAGCAGCCCCTAGCCAGATCGGTGGGGGCTGTTCCGCGTTCCTGATCCCCCCCTTCACCGTGCTTAGCATGAGCCTGCTGATCTTCAGCATGCTGAGCAGTGTAGCGAGGCCACAATCCTCACCAGCCCCTGCGAGCACAACGCAACTGGCCCCTCTGTTCACCCCAGAGGTGCAGTTCTGGGCGGCCGACATCCACCGCTGGGCAGGGGAATGGGCGCTCCCGCCGAACCTGGTCGCCACAGTGATGCAAATCGAATCCTGCGGCAACCCACGCGCGGTGTCACCTGCTGACGCGCGCGGCCTGTTCCAGGTGATGCCCTACCACTTCGCCCCCGGCGAAGACCCCTTCAACCCAGACACCAACGCCCGTCGTGGTCTGGCTTATCTGCGCCGCGCGCTAGACGAGTTCGACTCTGATGTGCGGCTGGCGCTGGCGGCCTACAATGGGGGCTTGCAGGGCGCACAGCGCGCCGAGGCCTCCTGGGCGGATGAAACCCGACGCTATGTGATCTGGGGAACGGGCATCTGGGAAGACGCCCAGGCCGGTCGTGCCCACAGCGCTACACTGAACGAATGGCTGGCACACGGCGGCGCCTCGCTTTGCCGCCAGGCACGAGAAACGCTGGGACTTCAACCCTGACTCCCTCGCGCTATAGGGCTATTCCTGCTCATGGGGACGGCACCCCTCCTCATCCGCCAGCGGCAGCATGATGTGAAACGTGGTTCCCTCCCCCAGGGTGGACTCCACGGTGATGTCGCCACCGTGGTTGCGTGTGATCCAGTACGCAATCGAAAGCCCCAGGCCAAACCCTTTCGCGTCCGCGCGCGTACGTGATTTCTCCGCCCGGTAGAAGCGTTCGAAGATGTGAGGCAGGTCTTCCTGGGGAATGCCGGGGCCGGTATCCGTCACGTGCACCCAAACGTGCGCGTCATCTTTCTCCAGCGAAACGGTGACATCGCCCTCCGGGGGCGTATACTTCACCGCGTTCCCGATGATGTTCACCAGCACCTGTTTCAACCGATCGGGGTCACCGCACACCGCCGCCTGATCGAAACCACCCAGCCGCAACCGCACGCCTTTTTCCTTTGCCAGCACACCGATCTGACCAACCACATCGAGCACCAGCGCATCCAGGTCGGTACGTTGCAGGTTGAGCGGAAGCCGTCCGCTCTCTGCACGCGCCAGCGTGAGCAAATCGTTCACCATGCGTGTCAGGCGGTCGATCTCCGCCTCGATGCTATCCAGCGCCTCGGCATCCAGCTCACCAATGCGGCGCATCAAGTCCACGTTGCCTTTGATCACCGTGAGCGGCGTGCGCAATTCGTGGCTGACATCGGCCACAAAGCGACGCTGTGCATCGAACAACGCCTCCAGCCGCTCCAGCGTGCGATTGAACGCCAGCACCAGTTGCCCGATCTCGTCGTTCGGCGGGCCATGATAGGGGATGCGCGAAGACAGGTCGTCTGCGCGGGTGATACGCAACGCAGTCTGCGTGGCATCGTCCAGCGGCGCCAGGCTGCGCCGCGTCGCCCATCCCACGAGCAACCCGCCGAGCAAGATGCCAAGCAGCACCGCCACGGTGAGCACCGTGAACAGCACACGCAGCGCGGCATCCACCTCATTCCGGCGCGAGGCCACCTGGATCACGCCGACCACGTGTTCCCCAAGCTGCAACGGCACGCTGAGCACGCGCAAGTGAGCCTGCCCTATCGTCACATCGTGGAAAACCGGCCTGGCGGTGGACAGCCCCAGGGAGTCAAGCGGGCGATCGAAGCCTTGCAGGTTGCTCGACCATGCACTCAGCCGCCCGTCCAACGTCCACGCCTGGACAAACACACCAGAGGCCATGTCCAGCGGTGGCAACTGGATCACCCGCCGGCCCCCCACCACGGACACCTGAGTGGTGCTCAAAATCTCCTCGAACGTCTGGCTCAGCGTGCGATCCACCTGGCGGATGAGCACGGTGCTCACCAGCCCATAGACCATTCCCCCTAACAGCAACAAGACCCCGCCGATCACGGCGGAGTAGAGCAGGGTAAGGCGCGTTCGCAGGGTCATCACTCGTCCGTGCGCAGCACGTACCCCACCCCGCGCACGGTGTGGATCAGGCGCGGTTCCCCGCCAGCCTCCAGTTTCTGACGCAGGTAACGAACATAAACCTCGATAATGTTCGACTCGCCGCCGAAATCGTAGCCCCATACGCGGTCATAGATCAAGTCGCGTGTGAGCACCTGACGTGGATGTCGCATGAACAGTTCGAGCAGTTCATACTCCTTGTTCGTCAGTTCGATCACGCGGTCGCCCCGACGTGCCTGATGCGTCCCTGTATCCAGGATGAGATCGGCGAAGCGATACACTTCCGGCTGTGCCGGGCTGGCACGGCGTAGTAAGGCGCGCATACGGGCAAGCAGTTCATCCGTCTCAAAGGGTTTTGTCAAATAGTCATCCGCGCCTTCATCCAGGCCTTTCACGCGGTCTGTGAGCGCGTCGCGCGCGGTGAGCATCAGAATAGGCATCTTGTGTCCGCTCAATCGCAACCGGCGACAGATTTCCAGGCCGTCCATACCGGGCAACATCCAGTCCAGGATGATCAGGTCGGGCGCGGTCTCCTGCGCCTGTTGCAAACCAGAGCGCCCATCGGTGGCGATTTCCACCTCGTACCCCTCCAGTTCCAGGCTGCGCCGCAGGAACTTCAGGATGGCGACATCGTCTTCGACAATCAGGATCTTCTTGCCCATACGCACCTCTTGAGCGCGTGAAAACCCCAGCAGCACCATGGGCCCTGCTGAACGCACGCCTCCTACGAGTTGGTCTGTTGATGAGGTTATACCACAGGCAGGGGAAATGAAAAAGTCCCACCCAGCGGGGTGGGACTTTGACGCACAAGCCACAACAGGCTATTTGACCTCGACGGTCGCGCCAGCGGCTTCGAGCTTGGACTTGGCATCCTGCGCCGCTTCCTTGCTCACGCCTTCGAGCACCTTGGCGCCTGCGGTCTCGGCCAGTTCCTTGGCTTCCTTCAGGCCCAGGCTGGTCAGCTGGCGGATGGCCTTGATGACCTCGATCTTCTTGGGGCCGGTCTCCTTAATGATCACGTCGAACTCGGTCTTTTCCTCTTCCTGCGCGGCCTCACCACCGCCCGCGACCGCAGCCGCCGCCACGGCCACCGGGGCCGCCGCAGAGACGCCCCACTTTTCCTCCAGCAGCTTCACCAGCTCCGCCGCTTCAATCACGGTGAGCCCGCTCAGTTCTTCAACCAGTTTCTCCAGATCAGCCATTTTGTCTCAACTCCTTCTGAATTTGTGATTTTCTCAGTGATAACCCATACCAACGATGGGGAACTCAAGCAGCCGCCTCTGCGGTGCTCTGATCGGCATACGCCTTGATCACAGCCGCGACCTGTCGTCCAGGTTCGGCCAACAGCCGTGCCAGCTTGCTCGCCGGCGCCATGATCACACCCAGCAACTGGGCACGCATCACCGGCAGCGGCGGCAGCTCGGCCAACGCGGTCACCTCGGCGGGCGAGATCAACTGTTGATCCAGATACCCCGCCTTCACCTGCACGGCCTCATTTTCCTTCGCCAGATCCACGATAGCTTTCGCCACTGCCGGCGGATCACTGAAGGCAAACCCGATGGCCGTGTCCTTTTCGAACAACTCTTCCGGGAACTCCAGCCCGGCCTGGCGGAAAGCGAGCTTCGCCAGAGTGTTCTTGACTACGTGGAATTCACCACCCGCCTCGCGGATCTTGGCACGCAGTGCATCGAAGTCTTTCATCGTCAGGCCGGTGTAACTCGACACCACCATAGCCTGGCTTTGCCCGATCCACTCCACGTATTGTGCTACCAGTTCTTGCTTCTTCTCGCGGGAGATAGCCAATGCTCTCTCACCTCCTTTCGTTAAAAAGTCTTTGCCTCGCACTTCCCACCGAGGCAAAGACTCCTTCTGCAAACGCAGGGCGTTCGTCGTTTCAGAGGCTCACCTCGGCAGGATTTACGCCTTACGGCACCTGCTGTCTTCGGCGAAGCGAATTCACTTGTTCAGCACTCAGTCGCGCAACTCCATCGCCTGGGCCTGGGCCGTGTCCACTTTGATTGAGGGGCCCATCGTGGTGGTCACGTACACCTTGCGGATGTAGGCACCTTTCACCGCCGCAGGGCGCGCTTTGCGCACCGCTTCCATCAGCGCAGCCATGTTGTCCACCAGCTTCTCCGTCTCGAAAGAGACCTTCCCAATAGGCACATGCAGGTTGGCGGTGCGGTCCACACGGAACTCCACACGCCCGGCCTTGGCCTCGGTCACCGCGCGGCCCAGGTCATCCGCCTGCACCACCGTGCCGGCCTTCGGGCTGGGCATCAGGCCACGGGGGCCGAGGATGCGGCCCAGACGACCGATCTTGCCCATCATGTCCGGCGTGGCAATGGCCACATCGAAGTCCGTCCAGCCTTCCTGGATCTTCTTGATCAGCGTGTCGTCGTCGGCCACGTAGTCCGCGCCGGCCTGGCGGGCCAGTTCCGCGCCATCGCCCTGGGCGAAGACCAGCACGCGCACCTCTTTCCCCAGGCCATGGGGCAGCACAACCACATCACGCACCTGTTGGTCCGCATGACGCGGGTCCACACCCAGGCGAATGTGCACTTCCACTGTGGCGTCGAAGTTCACCGGCGAAGTCTCCTTCGCCAGCGACAGCGCCTCCTCCGGCGAGTACGCTTTCGTGCGGTCGATCTTGGCCGCCGCTTGCAAATACTTCTTCCCGTGTTTCGGCATGATTCCTCCTTCGTGGTTCAAACGGGCTGGGGAACGCCCTCCCACGGATGCTCAGCGTCTAGTCCACGACCTCGATGCCCATGTTGCGGGCTGTGCCTTCGATCTGGCGCATCGCGCCTTCGATATCCACCGCGTTCAGGTCTTTCATCTTCAGCTCGGCGATCTCGCGGATCTGCGCCCGCGTGACCTTGCCGACCTTCTCGCGGTTCGGCTCCGCGGATCCTTTGTCGATCCCCGCGGCTTTCTTCAGCAAGAAGGACGCCGGCGGGGTCTTCAGCCGGAACTTGAACGACCCATCGGTGAAGATGGTCAGTTCCACCGGCACAATCTGTCCCGCCATGCTCTGCGTGCGGGCATTGTACTCCTTGCAGAACTGCATCAGGTTGACGCCGTGCGGCGCCAGCGCCGGGCCGATGGGCGGAGCCGGGTTTGCTTTCCCCGCCTCGATCTGCAACTTGACAATTGCTTTGACTTTCTTGGCCACAGTTTCTCTCCTTGTTTCGTGGTGTTAGCGGATGAAACTCATCCTCCCACAACAACGCCGGGGTCCAGCCACCAGCGCAAGAGGGCTAAATCTTTTCGACCTGCAGGAAATCCAGTTCCACCGGCGTTTCCCGCCCGAAGAAATTGACCATCACGCGCACCTTGGCGCGCTCCATGTCAATCTCGGACACCGTGCCGTGGAAATCGTTGAACGGACCATCCACAATGCGCACCTTTTCGCCCGGGCGGAAGGTGACTTTGATGCGCGGCGCCTCGGACTCCATGCGCTTGATGATCTGCGCCACTTCTTCCGGACGCAACGGGGTGGGCTCATTGCCCATGCCCACGAAGCCGGTCACGCCAGGCGTGTTCCGCACCACGTACCACGATTCCTCGGTCATGATCATGTTGACCAGCACGTAGCCGGGGAACACGCGGCGCTCCACCGTGCGCCGTTTACCATCCTTAACCTCGATCTCTTCCTCGGTGGGGACGATGATGTCGAAAATCTTGTCCTTCATCCCCATGCTTTCAATGCGCTGTTCGAGGTTATGGCGCACCTTGTTCTCGTAACCGGAATAGCAATGCACCACGTACCAGGCGCGACCGTCATCCGGTTCGTCCGCCTCATCGGTGGTGTCTTCGGCACCACTCGCGGCACCCGCCTGAGGTTCTTCCGCCACAGGCTGCGGCATTTCCCCTTTGGGCAGCGAGAGGCTCTGTTCTTCCGGTTCCTCAAAAAACATCACAAACCTTCCTGCTATTCGCGCACCAACCAATCAGAAAATCAACCCAAACAAGCGATTAAACAGCACATCCAGCAACCCAAGGAATGCGCTCATGGCAAACGTCACACCCAGGACGATTACAGTGAGATTGATCGCCTCGCGTCGCGTAGGCCAGGTGACCTTTTTCAACTCACCGACCGTCTCGCGGTAATAGCGCACAATGGGATTCTGATTACGACGGCTCTTGGGAGCCGTACGACGCGACTTTTTCGCCATGCATCACTCCTTGCTTACGGCTAAAACGCCGCCTTACAGCGGCGTCGCCCATCTCGCAGGCAGGCCAGGCAGGACTCGAACCCACAACCCCCGGTTTTGGAGACCGGTGCTCTACCAGTTGAGCTACTGGCCTGTGTGTTTTGGCCTTTCCCTTCTGCTGAGGGGGATGCCCCCACCCAAAAGGGCTGTTTTATTTTACCACGAGGCGACGGGCACGAGCACTATACCCGGCCCGTCGCCTCGTCTGTGTCATTTCGTCTCGCGATGCAGCGTATGCTTCCGGCAGCGCGGGCAGTACTTCCTCAACTCCAGGCGCCCGGGATCGTTACGCCGATTCTTCTCGGTGGTGTAATTCCGCTCTTTGCACTCGGTGCAGGCGAGCGTGATCACCGGGCGAACATCTTTCCCTTTCTTGGCCATCAGTCTTTACCTCTACTGCTGCGCTGCAAGCAGCGCGTTCTCAGTCCAGGATCTCGGTGATCACGCCAGCGCCAACCGTCAGCCCGCCTTCTCGAAT
>CAYSXA010000050.1:0-16867 GCA_964435005.1 uncultured Anaerolineaceae bacterium
TACAGAAAGAACTTGACACTATCCCATTACTTCCCTTTGTTCTGTTGCTGGTGCTTGGTTTAGCCATGGCGGTCGTCTATGCCCGCTGGCGGGATGTGCGTCCCGCCTGGGGAGTGGGCCTGGTCGGATGGATCGTTCTGGCAGGTACCTGGTTGTTTCTTCGTTCGCGACTTCCGATTTCCCAGATCGTAGGCTTTTGGAGCATGGGAGGAGCGACTCATGTAGCGCTGGCGCTCCGCCTGGATGAGGTGGCCTGGAAGGCCACCTTTGCGTTGACCGTGCTTGCGCTGGCGGCCTGGTTGCAGGCGGCTCTGAAGGCGCCGGATGCGCGCTGGTGGCGTTGGTTTTTCTGGCTGGGGTTGCTTGGCGCAGCCTGGGCGGCCTCTCTGGCTGCTGACGGGCTTACGTTACTGCTTGCCTGGACGGCGTTCGATGGGCTGGATTTTGCTTTGGCGCTTGTCGATCATCCCGCGGACGCGCCGCGTGGCGCGTTGATGCGGGCGCTGGCGTTGCGAGCTGTTTCACTGTACCTGTTGTTGTGGGGGAGCCTGCGTGTGGGCGGGGTGGGGAATCCGCTCGCATTTGCGGCGATGCCGGCAGTGCTGGCACAACTGCTCTGGCTGGCGATTGGGCTGCGTTGGATATTCGCTTTGTTTCCGTCCACACAGCATGGGCGAGGGACTTCGGTACTGCGCCAGGGTGGGTTGTTAATCAGCGGTGTGGTGGTGCTGGCGCGAATGACGAGAATGCCATTGGCTCCATGGGGGTTGATGTTGGGGTGGATTCCGGCGATGTTGGCTGCGCTTGCCCTATGGTGGTCGCCGCGCTCGGAACGTTGGAGTAAAGGATGGACGCTTGCCCTGGGCGGTGTGCTTTGGGGGCTGACGCCCTGGCAAAGCGCAGAAGTAGTGATGATCGCGGCGATTCTTGGAGTGCTGGGTGGTGCAATCATCGCATGGGGCGAAGTGAAGGACACTGTCGTGTTTGGCCTCGGCGTGCTCGCGCTGGTGGCAGTGACGGCTTACCCCTGGCTGATTTGGCCTCTGTGGAGCACGAGACCCGGTGTGGCAGTTGCTGGGGTGCTGCTCCTTTCGTGGGTGGCTGTGGCGTCCTGGCGTCGATTGCGCATGGACTATGATCCAATGCCGGATACCCGGGTGGATCGCGTATTGTGGTATGGTTCGTTGGGGCTGGCTGTGGCGGCGATGGCTGCGCTGAGCGTGGGGCGCGTTTGGGCGCTGGCGATCCCGGCGTCGCTCCCTGTTCTGGGGTTGGCCGGCGTGTGGGCCTTTTTGAGTGAGCGTTCATTTGCGCAGGATGGCCTGGCAAGGCTTCAGCGGTGGACGGCCCGTTTGCAGCAGGTTAGTCTGGACGTCCAATTGTGGCGGTGGATATCCACCGCCTGGCAACGACTGGTTCAGTCCGGGATGGCTGTCCTGGAAGGGCAGGGCGGGATGTTGTGGGCACTGTTGCTCACGCTGATCCTGCTCAATGCGTGGGGAGGTGGCCGTTGACCTGGTCTGGATTGGTTGCCCTGGCTGCGGTATTGTTCGTACTGGGGCCAAGCTGGCACTGGCAGGTGCTTGCCCTGGCTTTGGGAGAGGTGGCGTTGTTGGGGTTGATGGTGCCTTTCTGGTCGCGGGTGCCTCTGGTGACCTGGCTGTTTACTTCGTGGATGGCGGCGGCAATTCTTGGTGCGGGCGTGATGTCGTTGCCGCATCGGTCGTCAAGACGTGCGTTACCGCTTTGGGGCGCGCGTTTGGGGGCACTTGTCGTTGCTGCGGTGGGTGCTCGTCTGGGCGCAGAAGCCCTGCTCCCCTGGTTCGGTGAGCACGCACGACCGCTGATGATCACCGCGCTGTTCTGGTCGTTGACCGGGATGTTGCAATCCGGGCTGGCCACTCGCCCCTGGTCGGTGATCGCGGGTGTGCTGGCAACGCTGGCGGGTACCACCGCGTTCTTCGGTTTGGTCAACCCCTCTCGCCTGTTGCTGGCTGGTTTGCTTGGGCTGCAACTGGTAATTGCCTTGGTGGGGGGCTACTTGGCGCAACGTGTTGCGGAGGCCGACGCGTGAGCGCGTTCCTGATTTGGGTTGTGTCCCCTGCTGTGATAGCGCTGGGATTGCTTGTGGTGCGCGCGAGCCGGCGCGCATCGACGGTGATACTGTCCATGGTCTCGTTCTGGCTGGCGGTTGCAGCACGCTGGCTGGCGCCGGGGAGCACGCTTTCCCTGCGCGGCCTGATCATTTATGTGCAACCGCGCACTGCGGTGTTCGGACGGATCCTGGACTTCGCGCCGCCGGCGGATGGCCTGCTGTTTGTCTGGTTTCTTAGCCTGGCGTTCTGGATGGGGGGGATGACCGGGGTGCAGGTACCCCGGTCCATGCCGGCTTGGAGTGTGTTGATTGCGGTTGGAGCGTTGACCGTGCTTCGCCTGACCTCGTTATCCGTGGGTTTGCTGGGGTTGCTGTTTCTGCTGCTGGCGGTGCTGGCGATGGCCTTGGCTTTAGGAGCCGATGCTACAGGGGTGGTGCGCCTTGTGGCGCAGACGGTGTGGGGGGGATTGATCCTGCTCTTTGCTTGGTTTGTCATTGCCGGTGGAGAGGTTGTGCCGTTAAGTGCGCAGGCGCAAAGGCAGGCGATGGCCTTGCTGGGTGTGGGATTGGGGTTGTTGCTTAGCGTGCCGCCCTTCGTTGGCGGTTGGATGCGTGCATTCGAAGCCGCGGAACCTT
Organism: uncultured Anaerolineaceae bacterium; assembly: GCA_964435005.1. GTDB lineage: Bacteria > Chloroflexota > Anaerolineae > Anaerolineales > DRMV01 > CAYSXA01. The sequence continues at coordinate 2,732 of CAYSXA010000050.1, forward strand.
ATGGGAGTGCGTTCCTCGGCTGGTTGTGGGGCACCACGGTTCTGTTGCTTGCATTGACCTGGCTGGATTCGACAGCCTGGCTGCGTGAGTCGGGAGGAGTTGCACCTGCAACACGTCTGGGCGGCGCGGTGCTGGTCGCGCTGACCGGCCTGGCTGCATCGGCGACCGATCGTCCCGGAAGGTGGGTGGCGGCGGCCACGTTGTCGGTCGTTGGGTGGGGCTTGCTCTCGCTTGGGAGCGGTGAGTTCCCGGCCTGGACGCGGTTCCTTGCGCTCTGGTGGCCGCACCTGATCGCGTTGCTGGGGCTGGGTCTGGCACTGAGCCGTCTGGAGGGGTTGGAGGCGCTCCCCGAACACCCCCTGGTGGCGATGACCACGTTGGTCGCCTTGATGGCGCTGGCGGGTATGCCCTTCCTGGCTGCTTTCCCGCCCCGATTGAGTGTCTATCTGGCCTTGAGCACCGATACGGTGGGTTTGTTGTTGGCCTTCCTGGGCAGCGTGACCTGGTTGGTGCCAGTGATCCGGGTGTTCTTGCAGTTGTTCCCGTTCTCAGGATGGGCGTTACCCAGAGGTGCTTTCCTGGTGTTTGTTCCCCTGGTGCTGATCCTGATGGGGCTGTTTCCGGCGCTGTTTTCGTCGCTCTGGCAGCCGCTGGCGTCCTTCTTCCCGAATTTTCCCTGAACGGCCTATCCGACAACCCTGATATAATTCGCTCACATCAACTCTTGGAGCAAGTCATGGATCTGGAAACCCTTGCCAAACGGCTGGAATGGCTGGACGAAGAGCATCGTAAAGATAAAGATCAGATCGCGCGGCTGCAACAGCAACTGGAAACTGCGCTGAAAGAACTTGAGGAGGCCCGCAGTCGCACTGAGAAACTGGAAACGGACGTCTCCCGCCTGAGTGGCATGTTGAATCGCATCGATCAACTTGCAGGGGAGATCGATGTGTTCCGAAAAGAATTGCAGCGTCAGTTGAACAGCCTTTCTCGCGAGACCGAAGAACGGCTGGCTGCGCTGGAAGAAACTCGAAAAGGGGAAGTCGATCGTTTGCATCAATTGCTGACCGATCTGCGTAGGGAAGTGGGCAAACTGGCGCGATTGAAAGGGGTGACGCAGGCGCAAGCAGAAGAGGACGCGCGCCTGGCGCGTCTGATTGCTTCGCTGGAGCAGCGGTTTGATGAAGTTCAGCGCAACACGGAGGAAATGAGACGCGCTCGCAAGCTGATGGAGGAGGAGCGTGCTCAAGATCTTCGCCGCCTGACAGATTTGAGCGGCCAGATCACTGCTTTGCGCAAACGACTGGAAGAGACACGCTCCAAAGGCGAACTCACCGCAGACACGCTGGCGCGGGTGGAACAACGGCTGAAAGAATTGGTTCTCTTGGAAAGCGAAAGGCGCGAGACCCAGGCCGCTTTTATGGAACGTCATGCCTTGCAGGAGGCCGAACGCCAGCGCACCTGGAACCTCTGGGAGCAACGTTTTGAGACCATTGAACAACAATCGCGTGACCTGGAAGCACGCCTGCAATCGCTCAGCTTGCTGGAACGTGATGTGCGTCAGTCCCAGCAGGCACTGGATCAGGCCACCGAGCGCTTCGAGCGGCGCGTGAACGAGATCACCGAGATGCAGCGCCTGATGGAAGACCGCATGCATCAGGAGTGGGTGAACTTCAAGGCGGAAGATCAAAAGCGCTGGGCGAACTACATGCTCACCCAGGACGAGCAGCGCAACGAAGCCGCTCGCCAGATGGAGAAGTTGCGCGATCAGGTGGTGCGGCTGGAGGAGACGCTGGAAGAAATCCGCGATTTTCTGCAACAGATCGATGCGCAGACCAGCCAGCAATTGCAGTCCCTGTTGGCGCTGGTGCGGGAGTGGGTGACCGCGTATGAACGGATGAGCGGCGCTCTGCGATAAAACCATGCGCGTCATCGGCACAGCCGGGCACGTGGATCACGGTAAGTCCACGCTGGTGGAGGCGATCACCGGGACGCATCCCGACCGCCTGAAGGAAGAGCGTGAGCGGGAGATGACCATTGACCTGGGCTTCGCCTATACCACGCTTCCTGATGGGGAAGAAGTGGCCTTCGTGGACGTGCCCGGTCATCGAGATTTTATCGAAAACATGCTTGCCGGCGTGGGGGGGATTGATGCGGCCTTGTTCGTGGTCGCTGCGGACGAGGGGGTGATGCCGCAAACACGAGAACATCTGGCGATCCTGGATTTGCTGGAAATTCCCGCTGGCGTGGTGGCGTTGACCAAGACTGACCTGGTGGATGATCCAGAATGGCTTGATCTGGTGCGCGAGGAAGTGCGGCAGGTGCTGCAGGGTACGCGGCTGGAGGGCGCGCCGTTTGTACCGGTCTCCGCACGCACCGGTGAGGGTGTGCGGGCAGTGGAGGAGGCGCTGGCGGCGGTGTTGCGTGAGCGCCCGCCGCGTCCCGACCGGGAACGCCCGCGCCTGCCGGTGGATCGGGTGTTTTCCGTGGCCGGCTTTGGGACGGTGGTCACGGGCACGCTGACGGATGGCGCGCTGCGCGTGGGCGACGAGGTGGAAATCCTGCCGCGCGGCCTGCGCTCACGCGTGCGCGGGTTGCAGACTCATCGGCGCAGCGTGGAGCAGGCTTTGCCGGGGAGCCGCACAGCGATCAACCTGATCGGCGTCTCGGTGGACGACCTGGGACGCGGCGACGTGATCGTGCATCCCGGCACCGACCGCCCCACGCGCCGTCTGGACGTGGCCTTCCGCCTGCTGCCGGATGTCTCCAAACCCTTGAAGCACAACATGGAGGTCAAGCTGTTCCTCGGCACGGCGGAGGTGGTCACGCGGGTGCGCCTGCTGGGGCGGGAGACGCTGCCGCCCGGCGAGACCGGCTTGCTTCAACTCGAACCGGCGCACCCGGTGGTAGCCCGCCGTGGCGACCGTTTCATCCTGCGCCGCCCGTCCCCTGGGGAGACGCTGGGCGGCGGCCAGGTGCTGGATCCTTTCCCCGCGCGCCGCTACAAGCGCTTCGCCGAGGCCACGCTGGCACGTTTGCAGGCGCTCACCCAGGCCACGCCGGAAGAACTGTTGCGTCAGGCGCTGAACGAAGCCGGGCTGGTTCAACTGAGCACGCTGATCGCAACGACGGGGCTCTCGCACGACGAAGCGTTGTCGGCAGCGCAGACCCTGGCCGACGCGGGCGAAATGGTATCCCTTTCCGGCGTGCTCGGTGTGAATGCCTGGCTGGTGGATACCTCACACCTGAATCGCCTGCGCGATCGGGCGCTGGGCTGGGTCAGCCGGTATCACCGTGAAAACCCGTTGCGTTTGGGGATGCCGCGTGAAGAGCTGAAGAGCCGGCTGCGTCTGCCTTCGGCGGCTTTTCAAGCGCTGATGGCCCATCTGGAGGCTCAGGGGCGGTTGAAGGCGAACGGCCACCGTGTGGCGCTGCCCGATCACCGCGTGCGTTTCACCGGGCAGCAACAGCGTCAGGTGGATGCCCTGTGGCGGGCGTTCGCGGCGCAGCCGACCAGCCCACCGACGGCGAAGTCTTGCCGCGAACAGGTCGGCGACGAGGTCTTTCAGGCGCTGATCGAGCTGGGGGAACTCGTTCCGGTTTCCCCGGAAGTGATTTTCCGCCGCGAGGACTACGAACGTCTGCGCGCGGACGTGGTCGCCTGGCTGCGCGAACGGGGTACGATTACCGTGGCTGATCTGCGCGACCGCTGGAGAACCAGTCGCCGTTATGCGCTGGCGTTTCTGGAACATCTGGATGCCATTGGTGTGACCGTGCGTGAGGGAGACCGGCGCCGGTTGCGTTGAACGATGGAGGCGTTGATGCAAGCCGTTCCCCGTATTCGTATCGCTCACCTGCCCACGCCGGTGGAGGAATTGCCGCGCCTGGGTGCCTGTCTCGGCGGCCCGCGACTGCTGGTCAAGCGGGATGACCAGACCGGCCTGGCCTTCGGCGGCAACAAGACGCGCAAGCTGGAATGTCTGATCGCCGAGGCGCAGGCGGTCGGTGCGCGGACGTTGATCACGGCTGGCGCGGTGCAATCCAATCACTGTCGCCAGACGGCGGCTGCTGCGGCGCGCTTTGGCTTTGCGTGTAAACTGGTGCTCGCGGGAGATCCGCCACCACACCCCGACGGCAACCTGTTGCTTGACCTGCTCTTCGGTGCGCAGATCGTCTGGGTGGGGGACGGCGACCGTGACCAGACGCTCCAGCGCACTTTTGAACAATCCTGGCGTGCGGGTGAACGCCCGTATCTGATCCCTTACGGCGGGTCGAACGCGGTCGGCGCGACGGCCTACGCCCTGGCGCTGAAAGAACTGCTTGACCAGGGCGTGCGACCGGACGTCATCGTGCTGGCGTCTTCGTCAGGTGGTACGCAGGCCGGGCTGGTGGCCGGGGCGCGGTTACTCGGCTTTGAGGGACGGATCCTGGGCATCAGCGTGGAGAAGGCAGAAGTTTCCCTGCACGCGGAGCTGGTGGCCGATCTGGCGACCGAGGTGTGCGATCGGTTGGGCGAGCCACAGTGCATCTCGCCGGATGAGGTTGAGGTGAATGCGGACTATGTAGGCGGTGGCTACGGTGTGATGGGCGCGGTGGAGCGTGAGGCGATTCAGTTGTTCGCGCGCTACGAAGGTTTGTTGCTCGACCCGGTCTATACCGGACGAGCTGCTGCCGGACTGATTGACCTGATCCGCCGTGGAGCCTTCACCCGTGATCAGACCGTACTCTTCTGGCACACCGGCGGCACCCCGGCGTTGCTCGCCGAACGCTATCGTTCGGTGATCGACGGGTTGGTATAATCGCAGCGTGATTCTGGTCACTGGAGCGACGGGTTTCATTGGACGCCATCTGGTGCGCCGGCTGATCGAGCACGGCTATCCGGTGCGTGTGCTGCTACGCCCTGGTGGGCGCTCGCTGCAGGTTTTTCAGGAATTGCCGGTGGAAGTGGTGGTCGCCGGCCTGAACGACCCGGCTGGGCTGCGGGCGGCCATGCAAGGCTCGGAGGTGGTGTATCACCTGGTGGGTGGGGAGTGGCACGGCACGTATGCAGACCTGGCGGCCGTCGACATCGAAGGCACACGGGCGGTGTGCCGCGCAGCGTCGGAGAGTGGTGTTGGGCGGTTGTTCTACATCAGTCACTTCCAGGCGGATCGCGCCTCGGCGTACCCTGTGCTGAAGGCGAAAGGTATCGCTGAAGAAGCTGTCCGGCGCAGCGGCGTGCCGTACACCATTCTGCGCACCTCGCTGGTCTTTGGGCCGGAAGACGGCTTCACCACGGGCATTGCGCGCCTGCTGTACGCTTTGCCGGGCGTTTTCTTGTTGCCGGGCGAGGGCGACGCGCTGATTCAGCCCTTGTGGATCGGTGACCTGACGGCGGCGCTGACCTGGGCGCTCGATCAACCGCAGACGATCAACCAGACCTACGAGGTCGGTGGCCCGGAACATCTGACCTTTCGCCAGGTGGTCGAGGCGATTATGGAGCGGCTGGGGGCGCGGCGCTGGCTGGTGCCGACCCCGTTGCCCACCCTGCGTGCGCTGACCGTGTTCCTGGAATCTACCTTCCCTGGTTTGCCAGTGTCGGTGTACTGGCTGGATTACCTGGCGGTGAACCGTGTCGCTGCGCTGGACGTGTTGCCGCGCACCTTCGGCGTGTTACCGACCACGTTGCGCCAGGGGTTGGATCACCTGGACGGACGTTTCTGGTGGTGGGAGTTGTGGCGTAGCCTGTTGCGGAGAGGGTAGCTCATGGGGATTGTCATCCGTTTTCTGGAAAAGCCGGACGAGATGACCCGGGTCGAGGCGTTGCAACGCGCGGTCTGGCCGGGGAGCGAGACAGACGTGGTGCCGGCGCACCTGTTATTGACCGCTGCGCACAACGGCGGCCTGGTGATGGGGGCGTTCGATGGCGAAGATGGCCCGCTGGTGGGGTTTGTGTTTGGTTTCCCTGGCCTGTATTTCACGCCAGACGGCCCGCGCCCGAAACATTGCTCACATATGCTTGGCGTGCACCCCGATTATCGCGATCGAGGAGTGGGTTTCCGCCTGAAACGGGCGCAGTGGCAATGGGTGCGGCACCAGGAGCTAGACCTGATCACCTGGACGTATGACCCGCTCCTCAGCCGCAACGCGCACTTAAACATCGCCCGCCTGGGTGCGGTGTGCCGCACGTACCTGCGCGAGGTGTACGGCGAGATGCGCGATGGGCTGAACGTCGGGTTGCCTTCGGATCGCTTTCAGGTGGAATGGTGGGTGCAGTCGAAGCGTGTGGCACAGCGGTTGAGCCAGGAACCGCGCAAGCGCCTTACGCTGGCTCATGCGATGCAGGCCGGGGTGTCGGTGATCAACCCGGCGCAGCATGACGGCCCCTGGCCTCGTCCCACCTGGAGCTGGCAAATGCCGACGCCCGACGATCGTCATCCGTTGCTGGTGGAGATCCCGTCGGATTTCCTCGCGCTGAAGGCCGCCGACCGCGACCTGGCGCTGGACTGGCGCCTGCACACCCGCGAGGTGTTCGAGTTTCTCTTCCAGCTGGGCTATCTGGTGACCGATTTCGTGTTTGAGCGTGAACCTTTCCCGCGCAGTTTTTATCTGATCTCCCACGGGGAGAGTGTGCTGGGGTAGGGACGACGTTTCGCTTCAGGAGGAATCGCATGGAATACCGTTATCTTGGCAAATCCGGCTTACAGGTCTCGGCGCTGTCGTTCGGCGCGTGGGTGACCTTCGGCGATCAGATGGACGAAGACATGGCCTTTGCCTGTATGGAGGTTGCTTACAACGCCGGAGTGAACTTCTTTGACAACGCTGAAGCCTACGCGCGTGGTCAGGCGGAGATCATCATGGGGCGGGTCATTAAGCGAGCGGGCTGGAAGCGCTCTGATCTGGTGATCTCGACCAAGATTTTCTGGGGCGGTCAGGGGCCGAACGACCGTGGCCTCTCGCGCAAGCATGTGATCGAAGGCACGGAAGCTGCGCTGGCGCGGCTTCAACTGGACTACGTGGATTTGATCTTTGCCCACCGCCCGGATATCCACACACCGATTGAAGAGACCGTGCGCGCCATGACCTACCTGATCAACCAGGGCAAGGCGATGTACTGGGGCACCAGCGAGTGGAGCGCGGATCAGATTATGGAGGCCTATGCCATCGCGCGGCGCGAGCACCTGATTCCGCCCACAATGGAGCAGCCGCAGTACAACATGTTCCACCGCGATCGGGTAGAGCGCGAGTATGCCCGCCTGTACGAGACCATTGGCCTGGGCACCACGGTGTGGAGCCCGCTGGCCAGTGGTCTGTTGACCGGAAAGTACGTGAACGGTATCCCGGAAGGCTCGCGCGCGACACTGCCGGGTTATAAGTGGTTGCGCGACCGCTTTGAAAGCGAAGAAGCGCAGCGCAATAACGAAAAGGTGCGTCAGATGATGCCTATTGCGGAGGAGCTTGGCTGCACGATGGCACAGCTGGCGCTGGCCTGGTGTTTGAAGAATCCGAACGTGAGCACCGTGATCACCGGCGCATCCCGCCCGGAGCAGGTCGAGGAGAACATGAAGGCGCTCGATGTGGTGGACAAGATCACGCCGGAGGTTATGGAACGTATTGAGGCGGTCCTGGACAACAAGCCCACGCCGCCGCATGACTTTCGCGGTTGACGAGGCCGTTGTTGAGCGGGCGCAGCCGGGAGTTGCGCCCGCTTTTTGCTTGACGAAAGCCAATGGGGGTGATACAATGTAATCGTAAGAATAATCGGATTAATGCGAATGATCGGCGGATAAATTCATGCCACGCTCGGTGTTGCAATCGGAATTGCTGGAGTACCTGGCCTCGCTCGGCCCGATTCAGGATGGGGATGGGCGCGTGCCGCCGCTCACGGCGTTGAGTGAGGCGCTGGGCGTGAGCGTCTCGAAGTTGCGGGAGCAACTGGAAGTGGCGCGGGCGTTGGGGCTGGTGGAAGTCCGCCCACGCACCGGTATCCGCCGGTTGCCGTACGACTTCTTCCCGGCGGTGCGCGAGAGCCTGGCTTACGCGGTCATGCTCGATCGCCGTTACTTTGACCAGTTTTCCGACCTGCGCACGCAGGTGGAAGCAGCCTATTTTCGCAAAGCGGTCGCGCTGCTTCAGCTGCAGGATCACCACGACTTGCAGGCGTTGATCGAACGAGCCTGGGCGAAGCTGAACGGCGACCCGATCAGCATCCCCCATGAGGAACACCGCGAACTGCATCTGACCATTTACCGCCACCTGGACAATCCCTTCGTTACTGGCTTGTTGCGCGCGTATTGGGATCTGTACGAGATGGTTGGTCTGAACACCTACACGGATTACGAATACCTGCGTGAGGTGTGGACGTATCACGAACGAATGGTCAGGGCGATCGTCGCTGGCGACGTGGATGATGCCTACCATGCGCTGATCGAGCACACGGATTTGTTGTATCATCGTCCGCCGACTGCATCGACGGACGCTTAACCGTAGCAATCCCGGCCTGGCCGGTAAACCAAAAGGAGTGCCGATGTCTGTACAACCTGCACCCTCAGCAGAGCGGCTGGAAGCCGCCCCGGTGGTCAATGATTTCTCGATCACCGTTGGCACGGTCAACGGTTCGGGTTCGCAAACCTCGAATCTGACGCTGATGCGTGCCATTTTCAAGATGGGGATCCCGGTCTCCGGGAAGAACCTGTTTCCCTCAAACATCCAGGGGCTGCCGACCTGGTTCACCATTCGTGTGAGCAAGGATGGCTACCTGGCGCGTCGCGATGAGCACGAGATCGTGGTGGCGATGAACCCGGCGACCTTCCAGAAAGACCTGGAAAAGGTGTTGCCGGGTGGTGCGTTCTTCTACGCCGATCACATTCGCATGCCGATCAACCGCGACGACGTGGTGGTCTATCCCATTCCGGCGAAGAAACTGGCCAAAGAGTCCGGCGCGCCGTCCAACCTGCGCGACTATGTGGCGAACATGGCCTACGTGGGCGTGCTGGCGCATATGCTGGGCATTGACATGGACGCGATCCATGCGGCATTGGAGTTTCACTTCAAGGGTAAGGAAAAGCCCATTGCGCTGAACTTTGGCGTGGTGCAGGCAGCGGCGGAGTGGGCGGCGGAGAACCTGGAGAAGAAAGATCCCTACCGCGTGGAGCCAATGAACAAGACCGACGGCTACATTATGGCCGACGGCAACACGGCGGGTGCGTTGGGCGCGATCTACGGCGGGGTGCAGTTCGCTGCCTGGTATCCGATCACCCCGGCTTCCAGCCTGGCCGAGACACTGAACGAGTTTCTGCCGAAGCTGCGCAAAGATCCCAAGACCGGCAAGCCGACGTATGCCGTTGTCCAGGCGGAAGACGAGCTGGCCGCGATCGGCATGGCGATCGGTGCAGGCTGGGCTGGTCTGCGCTCGATGACCTCCACCTCCGGCCCCGGCATCAGCCTGATGAGCGAGTTCGTTGGCCTGGCGTACTACGCCGAGGTGCCCGTGGTGATCTGGGACGTGCAGCGCGTCGGTCCCAGCACTGGCCTGCCCACGCGCACGCAGCAGGGCGATGTGACCCAAATCGCCTTCCTGGGGCATGGCGACACCAAGCACGTGATGCTTTTCCCCGGTTCGGTGAACGAGTGCTTCGAGTTCGGCTGGCGCGCGCTCGATTACGCCGAGCGCCTGCAGACGCCGGTCTTTGTGCTCAGCGACCTGGATCTGGGTATGAACACCTGGATGACTGAACCGTTCGAGTACCCCGATGAGCCGATGGATCGCGGCAAGATCCTTTGGGAAGAAGACCTGGAGAAGTGGGAAGGCGAGTGGGGTCGCTACCTGGATGTGGACGGGGACGGCATCCCCTACCGTACCGTGCCCGGCAACCGGCATCCGCGCAGCGCGTATTTCACACGCGGCACGGGGCACGATGAGTTCGCCAATTACTCTGAAGACCCCGAAGTGTGGGTGCGCGTCAATGCCCGCATCAAGCATAAGATCGAGAACGCGCGGAACTTCCTGCCCAAGCCGGTACTGGAGACGCGGGACGACGCGAAGATCGGCATCATCGCCTATGGCTCGTCCGACCCGGCGGTCAAGGAAGCGCGCGATTACCTGGTGGAAGCTGGCCTGCCCGCGGATTACCTCCGCCTGCGCGCTTACCCCTTCGCGCCAGAGGTGCGCGAGTTTGTGGAGTCCCACGACCGGGTGTACGTGGTGGAGCTGAACCGCGACGGACAGATGCACCAGTTGCTCATTCTGGATATGCCCGATCTGGCGGTCCGCCTGCGGACGGTGGCCTTGAGCGACGGCCTGCCGCTGACGGCAAAATGGATCAAAGACGCCATTCTGGCGCAGGAGTAGGAACCATGAGTGGACAGACTGCACGACCACGCAACGTGAACACTGCCGGCCTGAGCAAGGCCGATTATCGGGGCGCGCCGACCACGCTGTGTCAGGGCTGCGGCCACAACTCGATCGCCAGCCAGATCATCGCCGCGCTCTATGAAATGGGTATGGTGCCCGAAGATGTGGTGAAGTTCAGCGGCATCGGTTGCTCCAGCAAAAGCCCGACGTACTTCCTCAGCCGCTCCTTCGGGTTCAACAGCCTGCATGGACGGATGCCGGCCGTCGCCACCGGCACGCTGTTCGCCGACCACACGTTGAAAGGTATTGGCGTGAGCGGCGACGGTGATACGGCCAGCATCGGCATGGGTCAGTTCAAGCACGTGATGCGCCGCAACCTGCCGCTGGTGTACATCGTGGAGAACAACGGGGTATATGGCCTGACCAAAGGCCAGTTCTCTGCCACCGCCGAGATCGGCCTGCGCTTGAAGAAGCAGGGCATCAATCCCTACATGCCGGTGGACATTTGCATGGAAGCGCTGGCCTCCAACGCGACCTTTGTGGCGCGCTCGTTCGCTGGCGACCCCAAGCAGGTGAAGACGCTGCTCAAAGCGGCCTTCCACCACAATGGCATCGCTGTGCTCGACATCATCAGCCCGTGCGTGACCTTCAACAACCAGGAAGGCTCCATGCACTCCTACAGTTGGGGCAAGGATCACGAGGCGCCGCTGCATGAGATTGACTTCATCCCGCCGCGCGACGAAATCCGACTGGATGAGGAGTTGAAACCCGGCGAGGTGCGTGAGGTGCGCCTGTATGACGGCTCCGTCGTGTTGTTGAAGAACGTGGACGAGGACTACGACCCCACGGATCGTTTTGCGGCCATGCGAGCCATCGAAGAGGCAAACCGCAGCCAGCAGTTGCTCACCGGTCTGCTATACGTGAACACCGAAGCGCCTTCGTTGTTCGAAATCTACGATTTGCCGGAAGAGCCGCTCAATCGTCTGACGCCGGATCGCCTGCGCCCGCCGAAAGAGACCATCCAGATGGTCAACGAGATGATGTTCTGAGCACCAACGCGTGCAGAAAACAAACCGCCCGACTTCCAGGTGAAGCCGGGCGGTTTTTGTGTGTTGTGTTCAGGCTTCGGTGACGCGGAATGCGATCCCCCGCCGGCGCACTTCATCGAGCACGCGTGCGGGGTCGATGGCAACCTCCTGCGGATGCGTGCCCGGCGGCACCTCCCCGTGTGCCTGGAAGTTCAGCATGATGGCGCAGTGCCAGCCGGTCAGGCGCTCCATGGCGCGGAAGCCTGTTTCTTCGTCGAAGTAGTCCACCAGATCGAAGGTGAGCGTGGTCGGTTGGCCGTCGCGGATGCCTTCGCCGACCACGTGGATGATGCACACGTCTTTCACGTCCGGCACGCGGATTTTCGGCTCCAGCAGCGCGTGGAACACCTCGCGCGGCACGACCTCCTGGTCGCCCACGCGGATGGGTTCCAGACCGAACAGCCCCAGCGCCTTGTAGGCACGGAACCATTCGTAGTGGCCAGGGTATCGCAGCGTCTTGTTCTGGTAGGTTTTCACGCGGTCGCGGAAGGTGTACGGCGCGGTGGACACGCCGCCGGTGGTCACGAAGGCTTCCAGTTCGCCCAGCGGCTCGATGTGCAGCACTTCGTGCTCGGTCAGCCCTTCCACCTCGACCATGTCGCCGTCGCGCAGGAAGACAGTGGTGCCATCGTACTCGTTCGTCAGGCCGTTGATGTGGAAGGTGGCGGCGTAGTTCCAGGGTGGGGTGGGGTGCTGGGGAAGGCCCCCGTCGTAGATGCGGATGGCGTGCGCCTCGTCGAACTGCTGAATCAGATACGCGCCAACCGTGTTGATCAATCCCGGCCCCATGCCGCAATCGGGCACAATGCTCACGCCCGCCGCGCGGGCGGCCTCGTCCAGATCGAGTTGCTGGAAGACCACCTCCGTGTTGCCGCCCATATCGCACAGGTGGGTGTGCGTTTCGATGGCGGCGCGGGTGATTTCCAGGTTGAAGAAGTACGGCACGGCGGAGAGCGCGGCGTCGGCGTCCTGCATCGCCTCACGCAGCGCTGCGCTGTCGCGCACGTCCAGCGCGATGCCGACGGCTAGGTCGCGCCCCAGCAGGCGGTTGATGCGCTCGGCGGCCTGCTGCGCCACTTCCAGGTGAACGTCAGCCAGCGTGATACGGTGCGCGTCGCCGAAGCGACCCAGATCATACGCGGCGGCGGTGCCCTGACGGCCCGCGCCCAAAATCAGGTAGTGGTAGGTGGTTGGTTGCATGGGTTCCTCTGGTTTCTTTGGTTTTGCTGGTTTATTGGTTTCATTGGTAAGGTTGGTTGTTCGCCAAAATCGCAAACCACGAACCGCTAATCGCAAACCGCTAATTGCCAATCGCTATCGCCATTCAACAACCACCGCGTCTGGTAGGGCGAGAGGGTCACTTCCAGGCGGCCGTTCCCGTCGTGGAAGGTCTCGCCGGTGAGCACATCGCGCCAGCGCGGAGTGGTTGGGCTGGGGTTGCCCAGGGCGAGGGATTGCGTCTGGTCGGTGACGTTGGTCAGACACAGGGCGAGGTGTGGCGGTGTGCCGCGCAGCAGGGCGAAGACGTGCGTGCCTGCGTCGAGCACCTGCTGGGGCTGAGCGGGGTGGAAGGCGGGGATGGCCTGGCGTGCGCGCAGGTATTTCGCGTAGCCATAAAGTATCCGCGCTTTCAGCCCCTCCGCTCTGGAGAGTTCTTCCTCCAGCGCGGCGAGGTCGAACTTCTCGCGGTTGAGCGACCGCGCCCGCCCGGTGCGGTCGTAGCACGAGTAGCAGTTGCGCGAGCCAAACAGGCTGTGTACGTAGATTCCCGGCACGCCTGCCAGCGCGAGCATGATTGCCTGCGTGGCCAGGAAGCGCGCCACGTCGCGCTCCGGGTCGGGATGCGCCGGGTCGTTCAGTGCGTCAAACAGCGTGATGTTCAATTCATAGGGGCTTTGCGAGCCATCCGGGTTGGTCTTGTAGGAGATCAGGCCGCCGTGCGCCTGCGTGCGTTCCACCAGCGCCTGGATTTCCTCCGGCGTGAGCAGCCCTTCCGCCGGGCGCACGCCCAGCCCGTCGTGCGAGGCGATGAAGTTGAAGAACGTCGCGCCAGGGGCGGGGGCGTGCAGGTCGCTGGCCCAGTCGGTCAGCCGCCGCACGTCGCCGGTCAGGAAGGTGTGCAGCACGAGCGGCGCCAGCGAGAACTGGTACACCATCTGCGCTTCGTCCGTGCCGGAGCCGTCGGGCAGCGGGTCGCCGAAGTAACTCACGTTCTCCGCGTGTGGGACGTTGGTCTCGGTGATCAGCAGCACCCCTGGCGCGACGGCGTCCATCACGGCGCGGAACAGTTTGACCACCGCGTGTGTCTGCGGCAGGTGGATGCATGGCGTGCCAATGTCCTTCCACAGGTACGCGATAGCGTCCAGGCGGATGATCTCCGCGCCGTGCGCCACGTAGAACAGCAGCAAGTCCACGATTTCCAGCAGCACGGCGGGGTTGGCGTAGTTCAGGTCAATCTGGTCGGCGGAGAAGGTCGTCCACACGTAGCGGGTGCCGTGGATGGTTTCCACCGGCGTGAGCAGTGGCAACGCGCGTGGGCGTACTACCGCGTGCAGGTCGGTCTCCGGTGCGACCTCGATGAAGTAGCCGCGGTAGGGCGCTTCGCCGCGCAGATAGGCCTGAAACCAGGCGCTCTGGCGGGAGATGTGGTTGATCACCGCGTCGAACATCAGGCGGTAGCGCTCGCCCAGGCGGTGGATGTCCTCCCAGTCGCCCAGC
>CAYSXA010000051.1:0-16608 GCA_964435005.1 uncultured Anaerolineaceae bacterium
CGCTACTACCTGGCCAACCCTACCCTGACCCTTCAACCAACTGCGTAACTCCTACCTGGGTTACACTATCTTCGACACCGAAACTGACAGGAGGTGCGACATGACGCTTCGTGTGGGATACATCGGGTTGGGGCTGATGGGCAAACCGATGGCGCGCAACATCTTGCGCGCGGGCTTTTCGCTGGTGGTACACAATCGAAGCCGCGCGGCGGTGAAGGAACTGGTCGCCGAGGGGGCGAAGGAAGCTTTCTCGCCAGCAGAGGTGGCTGCGCAGGTGGATGTGGTGATCACCAACCTGCCGGATTCGCCGGACGTGGAGCGGGTGGCGCTTGGAAAAGACGGCGTGATCGAGGCCGCCCGCGAGAGGTTGATCTTCATGGATCACTCCACCATCAAGCCAGAGACCGCACGGCGCATTGCCGAGGTGTTGGGCGCGAAGGGCGTGGATTGCCTGGATGCGCCGGTCAGTGGCGGGGATGTGGGCGCGCAGCAGGGCACGCTGACCATTATGGTAGGCGGTCCCTCTGAGGCGCTGGAGCGGGTGCGTCCCATCCTGGAAGCGGAAGGACGCTCGATCACCCACATCGGCGGGCCGGGCGCCGGGCAGATTGCCAAAGCGGCTAACCAGATCATGGTCGCAGCCCAGATGGTCGCCATGGCCGAATTGCTGCTCATGGCGCAGAAGGCCGGCGCCGATCCAAGGAAAGTGGTTCAGGCGATCCGTGGTGGAGCGGCGGGCTGCTGGACGCTGGACAACAAACCGCCGCGCCTGTTTGCCGGGGACCGTCAGCCGGGATTCAAGGCGTACATGATGGCAAAAGACCTGGGCATTGTGCTGGATACCGCCCGTACTTACGGCATGCCGCTGCCCGTCACGGCGGTGAACGCGCAACTGTTCAACGCCATGCTCGAAATGGGGATGGCCGATCTGGATAACTCAGCGGTGATCGGCGTGCTGGAAAAACTGGCTGGGGTGGAACTCCATGCCGCGCAGGATTGATTTCTCCTGGCGTGATGCACGTGACTACCTGCTCGTGTTCGTTGGGTCGGCGCTGCTGGCGCTGGCGGTGGACCTCTTCCTGGTGCCCGCCGACCTCGCCAGCGGCGGCGTGACCGGCCTTGCGCAAATTCTCCACCACTACACTGGCTGGCCGATCGGCCTGATGGTGGCGCTGTTCAACGTGCCGCTGTTCGCGCTGGGCTGGCGCTTCCTGGGCGGGCCGCGCTTCGCCGTGCGCACCGCGTTTTCCGTGCTCGTCTTTTCCGCGCTGGTGGACGGCCTGGTGCGCTTCCTGCCGCCGGAAGGGTTGACGCACGATCCTATGCTCAACGTGCTGTACGGCGGCGTGATCGGCGGTGTGGGCGCGGGGCTGATCTACCGCGGGCGCAGCACCAGCGGTGGCACGGACATCCTGGCGCGCGTGCTCACCCGCTGGCGCGGCATCCCGATCTCCCAGAGTTACCTGCTCGCCGACGCGCTGGTGATGCTCCTCGCCGGGCTGACCTTCGGCTGGGAGCGCGCGCTGTACGCCCTGGTGATGCTGTACGTCAGCGGGGTGGCGGCAGAGGGCGCCAGCGAAGGGTCGAACGTGGTGCGCACCGCCCTGATTGTGACCGCCCATCCAGAGGAGGTCACCGAGCGCATCCTGCACGGCTTGAACCGCGGCGTGACCTGGCTGGCGGGCAAGGGCGCCTACACCGGTCAGGAGCGCCCGGTGCTGTACTGCGTGGTCACCCGCGCGGAGGTCGGCCCGCTGAAGGCGATGGTGCGCGAAGCCGACCCGCGCGCGTTCATGGTGATCGGTCACGCGCACGAGGTACTGGGTGAAGGCTTCCGTGAGTGGGAAGCAGCGACCGAGTGAGTGACCTACCCCAGCGCACGGCCTGGCGGAATCTGACGTACAATTAGAAACATCTCAGGCACGGGAAGGGCTGTATGGAGACGGACGGCAAACTGTATCTCGGACGTACCTTTGATCTGGAAGCGGGGCAGGTCACCGACCAGCCGCTGCTCTACGATCCCGATGACCTGACCACGCACGCTTTCGTGGTCGGTATGACGGGATCGGGCAAGACCGGGTTGTGCATCGACCTGCTCGAAGAGGCTGCGCTGCAGGGCATCCCGGCGCTGATGATCGACCCGAAGGGTGACATCACCAACGCGCTGCTGCACTTCCCCGAACTGCGCCCGGAGGACTTCGCCCCGTGGGTGAATGCCGATGAGGCACGCCGCGAGGGGAAGTCGCTGGCGCAGGTCGCTGCGGAGACCGCCGACCTCTGGCGCAACGGCCTGGCGAAGTGGGACATCTCCCCGGAGCGCATCCGTGCTTTGCAGAACGCAGCGCACTTTGCCATCTATACGCCCGGCTCCGATGCCGGCATCCCGATCTCCATCCTGGCTTCGCTCAAAGCGCCTGACATTCCCTGGGAACACAACAAGGAACTGATTCGCGAGAAAATCAGCGGCACGGTGACCGCGCTGCTCGGTCTGGTGGGGATGACCGAAATCGACCCCGTGCGCTCGCGCGAGCACATCCTGCTGAGCAACATCTTCGAGCACGCCTGGAGCCAGGGCAAAGACCTCGACCTGGGCGAGTTGATTATGCAGACGCAATCCCCGCCGTTCGAGAAACTGGGCGTGTTCGACGTGGAGACCTTCTTCCCATCGAAGGAACGTTTTGAACTGGCGATGCTGCTGAACAACATCCTGGCCGCGCCGGCCTTCCAGACCTGGATCGAGGGCCAGCCGCTGGACATCGGCGGTCTGCTCTATGGGGCGGATGGACGCCCGCGTCACAGCGTGTTCTACATCGCCCACTTGAGCGACGCCGAGCGCATGTTCTTCGTCACGCTGCTGTTCTCGGCAGTTGAGACCTGGATGCGCACCCAAACCGGCGCCACCAGCCTGCGCGCACTGCTGTACTTCGATGAGATTTTCGGCTATCTGCCGCCCACGGCCGCGCCACCTTCCAAGCAGCCGCTGTTGCGCCTGCTCAAACAGGCGCGTGCCTTCGGTGTGGGGTTGGTGTTGGTCACCCAAAACCCGGTGGACGTGGACTACAAGGCGCTCTCCAACATGGGTTCGTGGTTCATCGGCAAACTGCAAACCGACCGCGACAAGCAACGCCTGCTGGATGGACTGGAGAGCGCCAGCGGCGGGGCGATGGACCGTGGTGACTACGACCGACTGATCTCTGCGCTGGACAAGCGGGTGTTCCTGTTGCACAACGTGCACGAGAAGAAGCCGGTGCTCTTCCACACCCGCTGGGCGATGAATTACCTGGCTGGCCCGCTCACCCGCGTGCAGATTCCGGCCCTCAACCGGCTGACCGGCGCGGAGATGACCACGGCTCCATCTGTCGCGCCGACACCGGGAGCGGCCACACTGAGCGCTGCGGAAGTCCCCGCGCCGTCACCCGCTGCACTCGAAACGCCTGACCTGCCCGGCTCCGTCACGCCACCTGCCGTGCCGCGCGGCGTGGATGAGGTCTATTTACCCAACAACCTCACCCTCAGCCAGGCAGCCCGACTCGCCCGCCGCGACCTGCCGCCCGACGCGGAGGCCGTCGGCCTGCTTTACCGTCCGGTGCTGCTGGCCCAGGCCGCGGTGCGTTTTCTGCAACGTAAGTACAACCTGGATTACGAAGCCCGCAAGACAGCGCTGGTGATCGAGCCTGACCGCCGTGGCCGTGTGCGCTGGGAGGATCACGAATCCATGCCTCTCGATCCACGCGCGCTTGATCGCCACCCGGCTCCCGGCGCGCGCTTTGCCTCGCTGGAATCTCCGCTCTCGGACGGTAAAACCCTCAAAAGCCTGCGCGCCGACTTCGTGGACTGGATTTACCGTACCATGACGGTGGATGTGCGCGCCAACGAAGCGCTCAAGATCTATGCCGGGCCGAACGTGAGCCAGGCGGAGTTCCGCCGCATGGTAAGTGAAGCCGCCCGCGAGGCGCGCGACGCGGAGAAGGATAAGGTGCGTGCAAAGTATGAGAAGACCATTGCCCGGCTGAAGGACCGGCTCCAGCGCGAGGAGCGTGAACTGGCGCAGGACGAGGCGGAGTACCAGCAGCGTAAAATGGAGGAACTCGGCACGCACGCCGAGAACCTCGCCAGCCTGCTCGGCCTGGGGCGCAAGCGACGGCTTACCACCTCGCTTACCAAGCGTCGCCTGACCGAACAGGCCAAGGCGGACATTGAAGAGTCGAAACAGGCCATCGCTGAATATCGGCAGGAGATCGCCCGCACGGAACAGGAGATGAGAGACGCGCTGGAAGAGATCGACCGCAAGTGGGCCGAGATCGCCGAAGAAGAGAGCGACATTCCGGTTTCGCCGTACAAGAAAGACATTCTGCTGGAATTGTTCGGCGTGGCCTGGATGCCCTACCATTTGGTGCGCGTGGAAGGACGGCTGATCGAATTGCCGGGCTTTGCAACCGGTGAGTGACGGCGTTCGTGTTTTCTCGTTGCGAGGTGTGCGGAGATGAAGAAGGTGCGCGAAGTGCCACAGTCGAGGAGCGTTCTGAGTTTCAATAACTCATCTTGTGGTCTTTCTCCTTACTCAGCGGCGAAGCGGCAACAACCGCGCGTGCTTGCCGGAGGTGAACGATGAATTTGAGTGACGTCCCCCTGATCACCCGCCGTGAGATCGAAGCACGTATACTGGCGCCGTTCGTGCAGGCGCTGTGCGCGGAATTCGACCCTGATCAGGTGCGGCGCATCCTGGCGGAGACCATTCAACGCCTGGCGCGCGAGCAGGGCGCGGCGATGGCGCAGCAGTTGGGCGGGGACTCACTGGCGCATCTGGAGCGCGTGGTTGAACTGTGGAAGCAGGGCGATGCGCTGCAACTGAAGGTGATGGCTGCCGACGAGGGACAACTGGCCTTCGACGTCACCTATTGCGCCTACGCGGAAATGTACCGCCGCCTGGGCATCGCCGACCTGGGCGCCACGCTGTCCTGCCAGCGTGACCGTGCCTTCATCGAAGGCTTTAACCCGCGCATCCGCCTGGAGCGCAGCCAGACGCTGATGGAGGGCGGCGCGTGTTGCGACTTCCGTTACCGCCTGCAGGATGATGAGGAAGGAGCATGAGTGCCTTCATCATTCTGGCGGCCACGCTGACCTACGGACTGTTGCATTCGTTGCTGGCTGCGTTGCGGGTGAAGGCCTGGGCGCGGCGGCGGTTTGGCCCCGCCGCCGACCGCTGGTATCGGCTGGCCTACAACCTGTTCGCCGTGGTCAGCCTGTTGCCCGTACTCGCCCTGGTCGCCGCGTTACCCGACCGTCCGCTGTACCGTTTCCCGCAGCCCTGGTTCACCCTGGCGCTGGCGGGACAGGCGGCTGCCGTGCTGATGGCGGCTTACTCCCTGTTCACCACCGACCTGGGCGACTTCCTCGGCCTGCGCCGTGCGTTGGGGCAGCCTGTGCCCGCCCAAACCGCGCTGGCCACGGACGGCCTGTACGCCTGGGTGCGCCACCCACTGTACACCGCCAGTTTGCTCTTCCTGTGGCTCACACCGGCGATGACGGTCAACCGTCTGGCGTTCTACGTTGCCCTGACGCTCTACCTGGTGGTTGGCGCGCTCTTCGAGGAGCGCAAGCTGCTGGCTGAATTTGGGGAAGATTACGCCGATTACCGTCGCCGCGTGCCGATGCTCATCCCCCGCCCCCCCGCGCCGCTATCCGGCCAAACCGACTAATCAGACCAAACAGACCAGTTAGACCAATCAGACCACCATGATCCCTTTCGCCCTCGCCGCCCTCGCGGGGATTCTCATCGCGGCGAACGTGGCGCTCCCCTGGTTCACCTGGCTGGCCCTGCCGCCAGTCGGCTGGTGGCTTGCCCGGCGGTGGCAACGACCCTGGCTGCTCCCGCTTGCGCTGGGACTGGCGCTCGGCGGCATCCGCCTGACCCTGGCGCAACCTGACATACACGATCCGCACTTCATCGCCGCGTACAATGATGGCGACGCGCCGCTGCGCATCCAGGGCGTGCTGATCGCGCCGCCGGACGTGCGCGACCGGTACGCCAATCTGCGCGTGCGCGTGCAGGCCGTGGAGGGCGCGCCCGTCCACGGCGACCTGCTGGCACGCATCCCGGCGGTGGAGGCGCTTAGTCTGCGCCACGGAGACCGCCTTATCTTGCGCGGCATCCCGAGAACACCGCCGGAGGATGAGGCGTTTTCTTATCGGGATTACCTGGCGCGGCGCGGTATATATGCCTATCTGGCCTATCCGCAGATCGTGGTGATCGGCCACGGCGGCGGATCGCCCGTTCTGGCAGCGATCTACGCTTTTCGAGCGCGGGCGCTGGCGGTGGTGCGGCAACTGTGGCCCGACCCGGAGGGTGCGCTGCTGGCTGGCATCCTGCTGGGCGAGGAGCAGGGCATCGCGCCGCGCGTGCAGCAGGCCTTCCGTGATACAGGCACGGCTCACATCATCGCCATCAGCGGCTTCAACATCACTATCCTGGCCGGGCTGTTCATGGCCCTGTTCGGGCGCTGGTGGGGCTACCGGCGCGGGGCGCTGGCAGCCGGCGCGGCCATCCTGGCCTACACCGCCCTGGTCGGTGCGGACGCGGCGGTGGTGCGCGCGGCAATCATGGGCCTGCTGGCGCTATTCGCCCGTACCATCGGGCGTCGCCAGGACGTCTTCCGCACACTGGCGTTCACCGCGCTGGTCATGGCGCTGCTCTCCCCCTGGGTGCTGTGGGACGTCGGCTTCCAACTCTCGTTCGCCGCTACGCTGGGGCTGGTGCTGTTCGCCGACCCGCTCACGGCGGGCTTCGTGCGCCTCGTCGCGCGGCTCCTGCCCCCGCCCACGGCGGAGCGGCTGGCCGGGCCGGTGGGGGAGTTCTTCCTGTTCACCCTGGCGGCGCAGATCACAACGCTGCCGGTCACCGCGTACCACTTCCGGCGGCTGTCGCTGGTGGCGCTGCTCGCCAATCCGGTCATCTTGCCGTGGCAACCGGCGGTGATGTTGCTCGGCGGCGCGGCGGTGTTGTTGGGGCTGGCCTGGCTGCCGCTGGGAAAGGTCGCCGCGCTGCTGGCCTGGCCGTTCACCGCCTTCACCGTCCGCGCGGTGGAGTGGTTCGGCGCCTGGCCGGTGACCACGGTCACGCTGGGGTCGTTCGGCCTGCTCCAGGTGGTGCTGTACTACGGCCTGCTGCTGTGGATCGTGTGGGGGCTGCGTGGCGAACGACCGGCGGGGCAGCGACGCGCCATCCCTGCGACGCTGATGCTGGCCGGGCTGACCGCGCTGGCTGCGCTCACCTGGCGCGCAGCGTTCGCCGCGCCGGACGGGCGGCTGCACCTGTACGTGCTCGATGTGGGGAGCGGCCACGCGCTGCTGGTGCAGTCCCCAAGCGGGCGCTTCGTGTTGATTGACGGCGGCCCCAGCGCGCTGCGCCTGACGGACGCGCTCGGTCGACGCCTGCCACCGCTTGGCCCTGGCCTGGACTGGTGGGTGATCGCCGCCACGCGCGAGGAGGAAGTGGACGCGCTGCCCCGCGCGCTCGACCGTTACCCGCCGGACGCGGTGTTGTGGGCCGGGATGCCGGCGGCTTCGTACAGCGCGCGGGTGCTGCGCGCCGCCTTCACCGAACGCGCGATTCCCGTGCAGGCGGCGCAGGTCGGCCAGCGGCTCGACCTGGGCGACGGCGTGGCGCTGGAGGTGCTCGCCGTGGGCGGGCGCGGCGCGGTGCTCCGGCTGGCCTGGGGGCGTTTCACCGCGCTGTTGCCCCTGGGGATGGACTTCGACGCACTGGAAGCCCTGCAACGCGAGCCGCCGACGCCGGTCACCGCCTTCTTGCTGGCCGATTCCGGCTATGCGCCGCTCAACCCGCCGGCCTGGATCGCTGCACTGCGGCCACGCGTGGTTTTGCTCAGCGTGGCCGCTGACGACCGGGACGGACGCCCTGCCCCCGCGCTATTGGAGGCCTTGCATGGTTATCCCATCCTGCGTACCGACCGTCACGGCTGGCTCCACCTGAGCACGGACGGCGATCGGCTGTGGATTGAGGTGGAGCGCGCATCCAGATGATTTTTTTACAAAAATTTTCTCTGTGTTGGCTTGCATTCCCTTTGCGGGCGTGCTATAATGCGGGTACTTCCCCGGTAGTGATTAACTAATCCCAGGGGGCAGCACGGTCGAGGTGGACAGCCGTCGTTGCCCATATCCCAACATCCCACGAGTGAGCACCTGGAAAACCCATGAAAATTGCAGAACTTGAACAAGCCTCTCTGGCCGAGTTGCGCCAGTACGCCAAAGATTTAAACATCCCCCGTGCAAACCGTCTGAAAAAAGAAGCACTGATCGTCAAGATCCGTCAGGAAGAAGCCGCCCGTGAGGGGTTGGAGATCCGTGGCGGCATCCTGGAGATCATCAGCGACGGGATCGGTTTTTTGCGTAACGCCACCTACAAGAGCAGTGCTGATGATGTGTACGTCTCGCAGGCGCAGATTCGGCGCTATGGGCTGCGCACTGGCGATTTGGTGATCGGTCATGTGCGCCCGCCGCGGGATTCGGAAAAGCATTATGGTCTGGTCAAGGTGGAGACCATCAACGGCCTGCCGCCGGAAGAGGCGCTGCACCGACCGCTGTTTGAGCAACTCACCCCGATCTTCCCTGACGAACGGTTTGACCTGGAAACGGATCACCGCATTCTGGCTACCCGTCTGATCAACCTGATCGCCCCTATCGGGCGCGGACAACGCGGCATGATCGTTTCCCCGCCCAAATCGGGCAAGACCACCATCCTGAAGCAAATCGCCAACGCGATTTCCACCAAATACCCCGAAGTGCACCTGATTGTGGCGCTGATCGGCGAACGCCCGGAGGAAGTGACCGACATGGACCGTTCGGTGGACGCCGAAGTGGTCTCGTCCACTTTTGATGAGCCGGTCACCTCACACGTGCGCGTGGCGGAGATGGTGCTGGAACGCGCCAAGCGGCTGGTGGAAATTGGCCATGATGTGATGGTTCTGATGGACTCGATTACCCGCCTGGCGCGCGCGTACAACCTGGTGGTCACCCCATCCGGGCGCACGCTGTCCGGCGGTATTGACCCTTCGGCGCTGTACCCGCCCAAGCGCTTCTTCGGCGCGGCACGCAACATCGAGGAAGGCGGCTCGCTGACCATCATCGCCACCGCGCTGATCGACACCGGTTCGCGCATGGATGACGTGGTCTATGAGGAGTTCAAAGGCACCGGCAACATGGAGTTGCACCTGAGCCGCAAGCTGCAGGAGCGCCGCATCTTTCCGGCGATCGACATTCAACGCTCGTCCACCCGCCGCGAAGAACTGCTGCTGGGGCCGGACCTCACGCCGCGTGTGTGGCTGATGCGCCGTATGTACCAGCAAATGACCACGCCGCAGCCGCACGGCGCGGGGATGGACCCTGCTCAGGCCACCGAGGCCATCCTGGAACGGTTGAAGGAAACCCGCAACAACCTGGAATTCCTGGAATCCCTGAAGAGTTGACCATGACAGAACAAGAAGAGCAAACCCGGCGTTCGGCAACGCCGCCGCGCTGGTTGATTGGGCTTGCCTGGGGGCTGGCGCTGGTACTTATGGGTACAGCCTCACTGTTATGGTGGAATCAGCGTGCTGGCGCGGCGTCTCCCCCGACAGTTGAAACGGTGGCTACATCAACGCCAGCACCGACGCCCACGCGCGCGTCTGCGCCACTGGATAACTCCATCACCGTGCCGTCGCTGGATCACACGGTTTCCTTTAGCGGGCTGACGCGTCGCGCCTCGTTGCACACCATCGTGCCCTCGCGCCCGCGCACAGAGGTCATTCAGTACACGGTGCAGCGCGGCGATTCGGTCTTCAGCATCGCCAACAAATTCAACATCAAGCCGGAGACCGTGCTGTGGGCGAACTACGACGTGCTGAACGATAATCCCGACCTGCTCGCGCCGGGTCAGATGTTGAACATCCCGCCGGTGGATGGCGTGTACTACCAGTGGCAGGAAGGGGACACGCTGGAGAGCGTGGCCGATCAGTTTGATGCCAACGTCGAGGACATTGTGAACTTCATCGGCAACCACCTGGACCTGGCGAACCCGCAAATCGAGCCGGGGCAGTACGTGATGGTTCCCGGTGGCCATCGCGAGTTCCGTCAGTGGCTGGTACCGACCATCCCGCGTGGGCAATCAGGTGTCTCGCTAGGGTATCTGGGGCCGGGCGCATGTCCGGGTGGCTACAGCGGCGCGTATGGCACGGGGACTTTTGTCTGGCCGGCCAACAACCATTACCTCTCCGGCAACGATTACTGGTCCGGCCACCTGGGGCTGGATATCGCCGCCGGCCAGGGGATGGGCATCTTCGCAGCGGACAGTGGCGTGGTGGTCTTTGCCGGCTGGTCGAACGTGGGCTATGGCTACATGGTGATGATCGACCATGGCAACGGGTATCAGACCCTCTACGCCCACATGAGCCAGGTGAACGTGGTTTGCGGCCAGAGCGTGTTCCAGGGGCAGTTGATCGGCCTGTCCGGCAGCACAGGCAATTCCTCTGGCCCGCACCTGCACTTTGAAGTGCGCTATCAGGGCGGGTTCATCAACCCGTGGTACGTGCTCCCCGCACCATGAAGCGCATCCTGGCGACTTTGATCTGGTTGAGCTTGGCGTCCCTGGTGGCTTGCCGCCCGGGGACGCCTTCCGCGTCTCCCACGGCGGCGCCCCCGGCGACGGCCACGCCGTCCCCTGCGCCAACGGTGGCTCCCACGGCCACGCCGACGCCGTTGCCAGAAGGGCTGGTGTTGCTCGTCCAGAGTGAGGCGACGGAGATCGCTTCGGCATTGCAACCCATCGCCGAAGCGCATGGCCTGGTCTTCCGCACAACCGCCTCTCTCGATGGGCTGGACGTGATCCCGCGCGTGGTGGTGGCGCTCGACGCGGCGCGGGCCGCCGCGCTGGCGGCAGACTGGCCGAGAGTCCCTTTTGTGGCGTTGGGGGAAGGCGAGGGCGCTGAGAACCTCATCCTCGTCCAGCGTGTGCCGGACGCTGAGCGCCCGGCCTTCCTGGCAGGTTACCTGGCCGCGCTGGTGACGCAGGACTGGCGGACGGGGGTGGTCGCCGCCGACCAGGCGGTGATCGACGCCTTCACCAACGGTGTGGCCTACTTCTGCGGCCTGTGCCGCCCGGTGTATCCGCCGTTCTACGAATATCCACGCTACGTGTTGCTCCCTTCGCCGGACGCCGACCCCACCACCGCTCTGCAGGCGCTGGTGGACAAAGGGGTGCAGACGGTTTATCTGCCCTTCGACCTGAGCGCGTCGCAATGGCAGATGGCGTTACAGGCTGTGCCGGATGTACAGGTGATTGGCGTCGGTGCGCCACCAACTGAGGACCTGCGTTGGCGCTGGGTAGCTTCGGTGGGTTGGGGCACCCAAACCGCACTTGCTGAAACGGTGGAAGCTGTGTTGGCTGGCAAGGATGTGCCGCCCACGGTCACGCCCCCGCTGGAGATCGTAGAAGTCAACTCACAACGTCTTTCGCCGGGACGACGGGCCGATGCCGAGCGGTTGATCCCCGATCTGTTGAGCGGCGCGATTGTTCCACTTACTCCATAATGACCATCAATACTATGGATATCGTTTGTTTGCACCACAATGACGCTGACGGACGCGCCAGCGCGGCGATTGTGCGTTACGCGCTGGGCGACGACGTGCTGTGTTACGAGATGGACTACGATGGCTCGATTGTGCCATGGAACGCGATCGAAGACGCCGAGCGCGTGATCGTGGTGGACTTTTCGCTTCCACGAGAGGACATGCAGCGCATCGCTGACGGACGCGAACTGATCTGGATCGACCACCACAAGAGCGCTCTGGAAGAACTGGCCGATGTGGCCGCCGGCTGGCCGGGCATCCGCGACCTGAACGAAGCAGCCTGCGTGCTTACCTGGCGCTACTTTTTCCCCGACCGCCCCGTGCCGCGCGCCGTGGTGCTGATTGGCGACCGTGACATCTGGCGCTGGGCGGAGCAGGACACCGGTGCGTTCAACGAGGCGCTCTTCCACCGCAACACGCACGCGGACAACGACGACCTGTGGCGTCCGCTGCTGGAGGACGACCCCGATTTGCTGGACGAACTGATTCGGGAAGGGCGTCGCCTGCGTGAAATCCGCCTGCGGCAGACCAAGCGTCAAATCGAACGCTTCGGGTTTGAGGTACAATTTGAGGGTTACCGCACGCTGGCAATCAACCTGCGCGGCAACGGTGACCTCGGCGAGCAGATTCGCGCGCTGGGGTACGAGATCGGGTACTGCTACATGGATCGCGTGGAAGGCGGTCGCCTGATGACCAGCGTCACGCTGTACTCGAACCAGGTGGATGTGTCGGTCATCGCGCAGCGCTTCGGCGGTGGCGGACACGCGGGCGCGGCGGGGTTCTCCTTCCCGCGCGGCGAGTGGCCTTTCCCGCCCGGTGCCGACGTCCGCTGGCCGTCCTGAAGCCCGCCTGTCCTACGGAGGTGCTATGACAACGCTGTCCCGTCGAATGGCATCCTGGCTGACGCCTCGACGTTTGCGTCACTGGCGCGAGTATCTGACGGGTTACCTGATGATTGCGCCGGCGACCTTCCTGATTTTCCTGTTTGGCATCTTCCCGGTGGGTTTTGCCCTGTTTGTCAGCCTGCACAAGTGGCGGCTCAAACGGGGCAATTTTATTGGGCTGACGAACTACATCAAGGCGACCGGCAACCTGGCCTACCTGGGCGCGTTCCTGCTCGGTGTGGGGGCGCTGGTCGGCGCGTTTCTGTTGTTTCGCCGGGGATGGCGGCAGGTCGGCGGGTGGCGTTTTGCGGTGACCATGCTTCCCGCACTGCTCTGGGGCGGGACGGTGCTCGCCTTCCTGCGCTGGGCGACGCTGGCGTTGCCCAACGTGCTGGACATCGCGGACAAACTGCGCGGCAAAGAGCGCACGCGCGAGCTGTTCATGAGCCTGCTTTCGGAGGCGCTGCACGCCGAGGTGGTGTGGGCCGCGCGCGGGCAGGCGCTGATGCTGTTCGCCGTGGCCGTCCTGTTGTCGGCGATGGTCTTCGGGTGGTGGCGCGCGCTGGAGAACCTGCAATGGCAGGCCAGCCTGGCGCTGGGGTGGACGGCGCTCGGCGTCGGCGTGATTGTGCTCTGGTTCACCTACCGCGAGGTGATGGCCGCCTACGCCAAAGCGATGCAGTCGGGGCAAGACCCCGGCATCATCCCGCAGTTGATCAGCATCAGCGGCGGCGTGTTGTTGCTCTTCCTGGGGTGGAAGTTGTGGCGCTCCGCCGAGCGGACGGACAGCATGCCGTCCTTCTTCCTGCGGCTGGCGGGCGCGATGGCGCTCATTGTGGCCGGCTGGCTGCTGGTGGGCGAGATCCCGGTGGTGGTCGCCGCTGGTGATCCTGATATGTGGGAGGGGCTGGTAATCACCGTGTTCTACTCGGTGGGCACCATTCCCTTGCAGTTGAGTATCTCACTGCTGCTGGCGATCTTGCTGTTCCGCATCAGCAAAGGCTCGTCGTTCTTCCGCGTGATGTACTTCATGCCGTACATTACGCCTACAGTCGCCAGTGCGGCGGTCTTCCGGCAGTTGTTCTCCAATCGCCCGCAGGCGCCGGTCAACGCGCTGTTGCGCCTGTTGGGGCTGAAGACGATCGGCTGGTTGTGGGAGCCGAAAGGGGTGTTCACCCTGATTGCTAACGCCCTGGGCTGGACGAACTGGCCGTCCTGGGCAGCGGGCCCCAGCCTGGCGCTGGTGGTGATTATGATTTATTCCATCTGGGTGTTCGTGGGCTACGACACGGTGATCTACATGGCCGGGTTGGGCAACATCCCCAAAGAATTGCACGAGGCCGCCGAGGTGGACGGCGCGAGCGCCTGGCAGGTCTTCCGCCACATCACCTTCCCGTTGCTCTCGCCGACTACCTACTTCCTCACGCTGATTGCGGTGATCGGCACGTTCAAGGCGTTCAACCACATCTGGGTGATGCGGCTGGACGCTGCGATGGACACGGTCAATACCTTCAGCGTGGTGATCTTCCTGGAGTTCTTCGAGAAGTTGCGCTACGGCTACGCTTCGGCGCTGGCGTTCGTGCTGTTCGCCATCATCTTGAGCCTGACGTACATCAACAACCGTGTGCAGGGATCGAGGGTGTTCTATGGCTAGTGCAGGCAGGCAACAACGCAGACCGGTCTTCCGCATCGTGCGGGACGCGCTCACCTACACCGTGTTGGTGGTCGGGGTGATCATCGCGGTGTTCCCCTTCTTCTGGATGATCTCCACTTCGGTGATGACGCTCGGCGAGGCGATGGGTACACGCATCATCCCCACCAGCATTCACCTGGAGAACTACGCAGAAGCCTGGAAGGAAGCGAACTTCTCGCTGTACATCTGGAACAGCGTGCGCATCACGCTGATCACGTTGACCGGCGAGTTGACCTTCAGCATCCTGGCGGCGTATGCCTTCGCGCGCATTCGCTTTCCGGGGCGCGATCTGATCTTCGGCATCCTGCTGAGCACCATGATGATCCCGGCCATGGTGACCATCATCCCGAACTTCCTCACCGTGACCTGGCTGGGGCGCATCGGGCCGCTGAAGTGGATCAACAACTGGCCGGCGCTCACCATTCCCTTCATGGGAAGCGTGTTCGCCATCTTTCTGTTGCGCCAGTTCTTCGCCCAGATACCGGACGAACTGTTCGACGCGGCGCAGATTGACGGCGCGGGTCACCTGCGCTTCCTGCTTCAGGTGGTGTTGCCGCTCTCCAAAGCGCCGCTGATGGTGATCATCGTGCTCTCGTTCATCGGTTCGTGGAACGCGCTGGCCTGGCCGTTGCTGGTGACCAATTCGCCGGACTGGCGACCGGTGTCCGTGGGGCTGCTTTCCTTCGTGGACGAGGCCGGCCAGATGATCAACATGATGATGGCCGGGGCGTTCATCACCATTCTCCCCATCCTGGTGATTTACTTCTTCACCCAGAAGCAGTTCACGGAAAGCATCGCGCGGAGTGGGTTAAAAGGGTAACGAATCTCTCCCCCATTGTGTGTGAGTAGGGGCACAGCGCGCTGTGCCCCTACGTTTGTTTACGCCTTCAGGTAGCGGTCGAACCAGCGCAGGATGTGCTTCAGGCGGGCGATGCGGCGGTCGGTGCGGCCCACGCGGGAGAGGCCGTGCGGCTCGCCGGGGAAGCGCACCATCTCGGTCTCCACGCCCTGCGTCTTGAGCGCCACGAACACCTGCTCGCCCTGTTCAATCGGGCAGCGGTGATCCTGCTCACTGTGGATAAGCAGCGTGGGCGTTCGCGCGTTCCCGATGTACTTCATGGGGGATTGATCCCAGAAGCGCTGCAGGTCGCTCCAGGGGCCGGCCTGTGCGCCGATCGGCTGCTGAAAGACCCAGTTGAGGTCGCTCGATCCCCAGAAACTGACGAAGTTGCTCACCACGCGCTGAGCCACAGCGGCCTTGAAGCGTTCGGTGTGGCCGATAATCCAGGTGGTCATGTAGCCGCCATAACTTCCGCCGGTCACGCCCATGCGGTCGGGATCGATGTAGGGCAGCGACTGTACATGATCGGCCCAGGTCATCAGATCTTCGTAATCCACGCTGCCCCACGCTCCCCAGATGGCGCGGGCGTGTTCCTCGCCATAACCCTGTCCGCCGCGCGGGTTGCAGAAGTACACCACGTACCCCTGCGCGGCCAGGAAGTAGAACTCGTGCATGAAGTAGTAGCCGTATTGCGTGAGCGGCCCGCCGTGGATTTCCAGGATCGAGGGGTACTTCCGGGTGGGATCGAAGCCAGGCGGCTTGAGGATCCAGCCCTGCAGATCGTTGTCGTCTGCGCCTTTGAACCACACCTCTTCCACCTCGCCCAGATCCACGCGGTTCAGCCAGCGGTTCAGGCGAGTGATCTGACGGTCGCGCTCGCGTTGCAGATCGCGCACGAACACCTGGCCGGGGTCGGTCATGCTACCGAAGAAGTACGCCAGGCGGCGGAACGCACGATCGAAGGTGTACGCGCCGACCACACCCGGGCGGTCGATCAGAGTTTGCAGATCATCCCCCTGACGGTTCACCGAGAACAGCCCACAGCGCCCGTGCCGGCTGACCTGGAAGATCAATCGTTCCCCGTCCGGCGTCCAGGTGGGCGGCATGGTGATCGCTGCGCCGATCTGGTCGTTGATCACGTCGCACACCGTCTCAAAGTCGTACTGGCCGGTCAGGTCGCGCGCAGGTTCGCTGCCGTCGAGCGGCATGATCCAGACGCGGTTGTTCTTCCACCAATCCGAGCGTCCTTCGCGCCCGATGTAGGCCAGGTAGCGCCCATCGGGGGAAAAGCGCAGGTTGCTCTTTGGGCCGACGGGCGTCTCTATTTTCTTCATCTCGCCGCCTTCGGCGGGGATGAGGAAGATGTCGATTACATCGGGTTCCAGATCGGGATCGGGCTGACGGTTGGAGAGGAAGGCGATGGTCTGGCCGTCCGGACTCCAGACAGGCCCCCACTCGGCGTGGATTTCGCCATCGGTCAGTTGCTTCGCGCGACCGGTGCGGGTGTCCACTGTCCACAGGGGGTTCGAAAAGTCAGGCGGAAGGGCATGACGGGGTAAGCCATGGGGGAA
>CAYSXA010000052.1:0-16604 GCA_964435005.1 uncultured Anaerolineaceae bacterium
GGCGCAGAGCGGGCAGGAGGTGATTTTCATCGCGCGCGGTGAGCACCTTCGGGCGATGCAACAATACGGCCTGCGCGTGGACAGCATCCTGGGCGACTTTCACATCCACGAAGTGCAGGCCACCGACGACCCGGCGACGGTCGGTGAAGTGGATGTGGTGCTCGTGGCGACCAAAACCTGGCAGGTGCCCGAAGCGGCGCAGGCCATGCGTCCGATGGTTGGGGCGCGCACGCTGGTCGTGCCGTTGCAGAACGGCGTGGAAGCGCCGGCGCAACTGGCCCGTGTGCTGGGGCCGGAGCCGGTGGTCGGCGGGATGTGCCGCATCATGAGTTTCATCGCCGGGCCGGGACACATCAAGCACACCGGCGTGCAGCCGTACCTGGCCTTCGGCGAACTGGACAATCGTCGCTCGCCCCGCTGTGAGCGGCTGCTGGAGGTGATGAACGCTGCCGAGGGCTTCCAGGCCGAGATTCCGTCGGACATCCACGTGACCATGTGGGCGAAGTTCCTGTTCATCGCCTCGTTCAGCGGCGTGGGTGCGGTGACGCGCGCGCCGGCGGGCGTGTTCCGCTCGTTGCCTGAAACGCGCCGGATGCTCGTCCGGGCAATGGAAGAAATCGTAGCCGTGGCGCAGGCACGCGGGATCGCGTTAGAGGAGAAGCACCTTCAGGCCGCGTTGGACTTCACCGACAGCGTGCCGGAGAGCGCGACTGCGTCCATGCAGCGCGACATTCTGGCCGGGCGCCCTTCCGAACTGGAAGCGCAGAACGGCGCAGTGGTGCGGCTGGGGCGTGAAGTCGGCGTGCCCACCCCGGTTCATGAGTTCCTGTACGCGGCCCTGTTGCCGCAGGAGATGGCGGCGAGGGGGAAGGAAAGGTAACGAGGTGATGAGGTAATGAGGTGAGGCTACCTCATTACCTCGTTACGCTTCTCCCCCATGCCGCACGATGGTGCAGCCGTAGGGCGGCGTTTGCGCCGGGGCGGGCGTCTCGCCGCGCAGCAGGGCGTTCACCGCGTCAATCAGGTATGTGCGTGTGGGCGTGTGCCGACGGAAGGTCGTGTCGTCGAACGCGCCCTGATAGCGCAGCAGGCCGTTCGCGTCCACCACGAACAGGTGTGGCGTGGTCTGTGCGCCGTAGCGGTCGGCGACCTGCTGGTCGGCATCGTGCAGCACCAGCGGCAGGCCGCGCTCGGCGGCCACGTGCGCCAGCATCTCCGGCGGTTCGTTCGCATTGCTGGCGATGGACAGCAGTGCCACGGCGTCGCCCCATGCCGCCAGAGCAGCGACCAGTGCGCGGTCGGCGCGCTCCGCCCACGGGCACTCCGCCGACCAGAAGTTCAGAATCACAATTCGCCCCCGATAGTCGCGCAGTGCGTGTCTGTTCCCGCTCAGGTCGGGCAGGGTGAAATCGGGTGCGGGTTCGTTTAAGGGGATTATGGCATCCATTGCGGCATCAATCCTCCAATGACCAGGCGGATGGTTTCGTCCGTGGTCAAATCGTATAGCCAGATTTCCGGCGGCGCGCTCAGGTCGGTCTGATCCACGCGCACGTAGGCGATGCGGTCTCCCTGCGGCGACCAGACGAGCATACGGTGGTGGACGTTGGGGGTGTCGGTCAGCGCGCGCGCCTGAGAGCCGTCCGGGCGCATCAGCCACAACTGACGCCCCGGCGTCCAGCGTTCCGCGTCCAGGTACTTGCGCGTGAAGGCCAGCCAGGCGCCGTCGGGTGAAGGGCGTGGCTCGAAGTCTTCCACGGTGTCGTCCCGGCTCAGGTCGATGGTACGGTTCACCCCCCGGTTGAAACGCATCAGGTGGCTGGTGAAGCGCCCCGGCGTGGTCAGCAATTCGGGGAAGACGAAGTCCCTGCCAGGGGGCAGCCAGGCGCCCGCCTCGCCGGTCTGTGAAGGGAGGGATTGCGTTCTCCCATCGGGGGACTGGAAGCGGTAAGTCTGGTCGGTGGCGTCGTACCAGGCCAGCCAGCCGTCGGGCGACCAGGATGCCCAGGTAATGCGATGACCGGTCTTGCTCAGGCGGCGCGGCTCTCCCGCCGACGGCAACAGCCAAAGGCTCTGGTCGCGCAGATAGACCACCTGTCCTTGCGGGGACAGCGCAGGAGACTGGCAGGTTGCGCGCCCGCAATCGGTGAGCGGCGTAAGGTCGCCGCTCAGCCGATCCCAGCGCATTAAGTCGGCGCCACCTTGCTCGTTGCGCGCGCTGACCACCGCGTACAGCCCGTGCGGATCGACGGCGTAATTCAGCACGCCGCGCGTGTCCGTCAGGCGGCGGGTCTCACCGGACGCGACATCCAGGGCATACAGGTCAACCGTGCCGCTGGCCGGCCAGAGATAGATCAATTGCGGCGCGCTGATCGTAAAAGTCGCTTGCCAGGCAAGCCAGGCCGGCACGCCCGGCGCGGATCGCACCCCGGCGGGAAGCGAGACCGTCACCGGGCCGGGCGGCCAGGGATTGGTCGGGGTGAAGACCAGTGTCGGACCTTCCCAGGCGATCGCCCCGGCCACGGATGGCTGGATGGTCAGCGCCTCGGCCACGGCCTCTTGCCGCATCGGTTGGGAAAAGGTGATCTTCAGCGGGGTGTAGGCCGGCCAGGGGCCGTCGCCGTCCGGGAAGAAGGCGGTCACCCGTGGGGCGAGCGCCAGGTATACCCCGGCCAGCCCGACCAGCAGCGCCAGCGTGCTAAACAACGCCCAGATGCCTCGTGATCGTCGCATAGAGGTATTGTACCGCTGCTTGACGATCTGTACCGACAGGTGGGGTATAATGCGGTCATGAGTGCGTTCCCATACTACCATCCCATCGAAGTCCGCTACGGCGATCTGGACCCCCAGGGGCATGTGAACAACGCGAAATACCTGACGTACATCGAGCAGGCGCGGGTGGGGTATATCCGCCACAAAGGATTGTGGGACGGGCAGTCCTTCTTGCGTCTGGGAATCATCCTGGCCGACGCGCACGTCGTCTACCGCCAGCCGATTCATTGGGGGCAAAAGGTGCGGGTTGGTGTGCGTCCCATCCGCCTGGGAAACAAAAGTTTCGTGCTGGCATACCGCATCGAAGAAGCGGGGAGCGGGGTGGTCTTTGCCGATTGCGAAACCGTGCTCGTGTGCTACGACTACGGCACCGGGAAGACTGTGCCGATTCCCCCGGACTGGCGTGCTGCGCTCAACGCCGATATGGAGGCTGCTCGTGAATCCGTTGCCTGAGATTGACCTGGACGGCCTGCTCGCCTTCCTGGTCGAATTGCTGAACACGCCCAGCCCGACGGGCTTCACTGATCGGGCGATCGCTGTTTGTGAGCGCGCGCTGGCCGGGATGCCCGATCTGCACCTGGAGCGCACGCGCAAAGGTGGCCTGGTGGTCACCTGGGAGGGCGCGCAGCACACGGCTCCGCGCGTGGTCACCGCGCACGTGGACACCCTGGGTGCGATGGTCAAGGAAATCAAACCCAACGGGCGATTGCAGCTGACGAACATCGGTGGCTTTGCCTGGAACACGGTGGAAGGGGAAGGTTGCACGGTGTTCACCCGTGATGGGAGAACGGTGCGCGGTTCGTTGTTGTTGCAGTATGCCTCGTCCCACGTACACGGAGAAAAGGTGCAGAAGACCGAGCGCACTGCTCGCGTGATGGAGGTACGCCTGGACGCGCGCACCGCGTCGGCGGAGGAGACGCGTGCGCTGGGGATTGAAGTGGGCGATTTTGTGGCCTTCGACCCGCGGGTGGAGGTGGTGGACGGTTTCATCCGTTCGCGGTATCTGGATGATAAGGCCTGTGTGGCCTGTATGGTGACTGCGATCCGTGCGCTGCACGCCGCCGGGTTGCGCCCGACGCAGACAACCGTCTTCTTGTTCAGCCCTTATGAGGAGGTCGGCCATGGCGCGGCGACGGCCATCCCCGCTGACGCTACCGAACTGCTCACGCTGGATATGGCTGCCATCGGCGAGGGACAGACTTCGGACGAGTTCCACGCCACGTTGTGTGTGAAGGACGGCGGCGGCCCGTATCATCACGGCCTGAGCAGCCGCTTGCGTGACTTGGCGGACCAGTACGAGATTCCCTACAAAGTGGATATTTACCCCTACTACGGCTCCGACGGCGAGGCCGCCTGGCGCGCCGGTCACGACCTGGCTGTGGCGTTGATCGGCCCTGGCGTGGACGCCTCACACAGTTACGAACGCACGCACCAGGAAGCGTTGCTTGCCACCACGCGCTGGTTGCTGGCGTATTTATTGAACTGAAGAGGGAACCATGTTCTTCGATGCTTCACTTGCCCCGATGTCGCTCAAACACGTGCCGGCGGTGGCCGAGGCCGCCGAGGCGCTGGGTTTCCACACCGTGTGGACGACGGAGACGCAGCATAACCCCTTCTTGCCCGGCGCGCTGATCGCCGACCACACCCGCCGCCTGCGTTTCGGCACGGCGGTGGCGATCGCCTTTGCCCGCAGCCCCGCCGACCTGGCTTACACCGCCTGGGACCTGGCGCAGGCTTCCGATGGGCGCTTCATCCTGGGGCTGGGTACTCAGGTCAAGGCCCACATCGTGCGGCGTTTTGGCATGCCGTGGCCGGATTCCGTGGTGGGCAAACTGCGCGAGCAGATGGCCGCTATCCGCGCCTTCTGGCACACCTGGCAGACCGGCGAGCGGCTGAACTTCCGTGGCGAGCACTACAAACTGACGCTGATGTCACCGTTCTTCAACCCTGGGCCGATTGAGCATCCGGATATCCCGATTTACATTGCCGGGGTGAACACTGGCCTGGCGCGGCTGGCCGGTGAGGCGGCGGACGGCTTCCATGCGCATCCCTTCCACAGCGTGGCCTATCTGCGCGAGGTGATTTTGCCGGCCATCGAGCAGGGCGCGGCCCGCGCTGGGCGTACCCGCGCGGACGTGAAACTCTCCGTCTCTGCGTTCGTCGCCACCTCGCCGGAGGAACAGGCGTTCGTACGCCAGCAGATCAGTTTCTACGCCTCTACGCCGTCGTACCGGCGGGTGATGGCGCATCACGGCTGGGGAGAGGTCGCCGAACGGCTGTCCGCCCTGGCGGCGCGCGGGCAATGGGGTGAAATGCCGTCGCTGATCAGCGACGATATGCTGCGCACCTTCGCCGTGATCAGTGATCCAGCCGACTTGCCCGCCGCGCTGCGCGAACGCTACCAGGGCCTGGCTGACCACCTGACGCTGTACACCCCCTTCGTTCCCGGCGAACGCGATGACTTCTGGCGCACCCTGATCCGCGAATTTGCTGCCTGACATTCACCTGATCAGACCAACAGACCAAACCGACAATGAAGCCGCTATTGGTAGACGCCCACGAAGACCTTGCCTGGAACATGCTTTGTTTCGGGCGCGACTACACCCGCTCGGCGGAGGAGACGCGCCGTCTGGAGCGCGAGACCGATTCCATCGCCCCGCAGGTCAACGGCGACACGCTGCTCGGCTGGCCGGACTACCAGCGTGGGCGGGTGGCGGTGGTGTTTGCCACCCTGTTCGCCGCGCCGGAGCGCCACCGCCTGGGGGCATGGGACATCCAGTCCTACGCCGACTTCGATCAGGCACACCGCCTGTATCGCGTGCAACTGGACGCCTATCATCGACTGGTGGATCGTGCGCCTGACCGCTTTCGGTTGATTCAGACTTCGTCGGATTTGCAAACGGTGTTGGATCATTGGAAGCACGAGGAAAAAGACCATCCGGTTGGCCTGGTTGTGCTGATGGAGGGCGCAGAAGGCGTGCGCGCGCCGGAGGAACTGGAACTCTGGTGGGAGGGCGGCGTGCGGTTGATCGGCCCGGCCTGGACGGGCACGCGCTATTGCGGCGGCACGGGCGAACCTGGCCCGCTCACCCGCGATGGTTACGCCCTGCTCGAAGCGATGAGCGACTTCGGTTTCGCCCTCGACCTGAGTCACATGGACGCCCAGGCCGCGCTCCAGGCGCTGGATGCTTACCCCGGCGTGGTGGTCGCCACGCACGCCAATCCGAAAGCGTTGCTGCCGGGGCGCGATTCCAACCGCTTCTTGCCCGATGAGGTCATCCGCGGCTTGATTGAGCGAGATGGCGTGATTGGGGTTGTGCCGTATAACCGCTTCCTGGTGGATGACTGGACGCGCAGCGATGGGCGTGAGGTGGTGTCCATTGAGCGCGTGGGCGCGCACATCGACTACATTTGTCAGATGGCGGGCGACGCGCGCCACGTGGGCATCGGCACGGACTTCGACGGCGGTTTTGGCTGGCAGGCCGTGCCGCGCGAAATCCATACGATCGCCGATTTGCAGTTGCTCGCCCCCTGGCTGGCTGATCATGGCTACAGCGACGAAGACATTCACGCGATTTTTGGCGGCAACTGGCTGGGACGGCTGGAACGCTCCTTGCCGGAGGGCGCATGAACCGGAAATCGATTTGGCATGATCCGCGTGTGCGCTGGGGGGGAGTCTTTGTGTTTCTGGGGCTGGTGGTTTACCTGATCGGTGTGGCACCGGAAATCTTCGGCCTGGATCGCAGCGTGGTGTTCGGCTTCGTACAGATCGCGGTGATGCTGGTCGGCCTGGCGATTATTTGCCTGGGTGGATACCTGACAATGAACGGTTTGTGGCGTGGCCGTGCCATGAGCATCCCCGCAGATATCGGCATGCGTCTGGTGAGCACGGGGTATCTGATCTGTGTCGCGTCCGGCATGGCTGATGTGTTTGGCTTCGGCACGCAGGCCTGGCCGAAGATCCCCCACTTCGGTCGGCTGCAAATGATTGGCGTGGAAATCGGCCTGGCGACGATCGCATTGGGCTTTTTGATGATGATCCCCTGGCAGGAAGAATAGAGCGACGCGCCCCTCGGCGCGTCGCTCTGGCTTTTACAATAATCCCATGGCGCGGAGCATTTCTGCGTTGCTGTCGAACTTGAACTCCGGCAGGCCGCGTTTCTCCGCCTCGGCACGCTCAACTTCTTCCAGTTTCGCCACGTGTTCTTTGGTTACCACGGGCTTGGGCAGGTTGCGGATGCGTTCGAGTGCGCGCTGCGGGTCGGCAGGTGGCAGGTCGCCGAGCGATTCCAGGTAGGCCAGCACAGCCTTTGCACCGTTCTCGCCATCTTTGCGCGCCACGCCAACCAGCCCTGAACTCGCCTTGCGCGCCCAACCGGCAACGAACACGCCTTCGATGGGTTGCTGCTTCTCCGGATCGTAAGCCTCGTAGGAGTTGCCGTTCACAGGGAAGCGCGGTTCGGGGTGCTTGACGAACTCGTTCCACGCCACGGGCAGGCCAAAGGTCTCGTCCACGCGGTCGCCGATACAGAAGACCACGGTGTCCACGTCCAGGGTGACCGTGCGACCTGTGCCGCGCGGGTGGGTGCGGTCGCCGTCCAGGTAGAGTTCATTTTCCTCGACTTCCAGGCCGCGCACGCGTCCGTTTTCGTCGCCCAGGATGCGTTTGGGCGACGAGAGGAAGCGGAAGCGGAAGCGCGTATCAAAGACTGGCTTCTCGGCGCGTTCCAGTGCGGAGAGGATGAAGGCCTTGGCCTCATCCGGGTCTTGACCGACGGCGCGCATGGCGTCCGCCACCCGCGCGATTTCCTGTTCAAAGGCGTCCAGATCCAGGTTGGCGGCGATGTGCTCGAACTCGGCTTTGGTGAACTTGACTTCCGCCGGGCCGCGCCGCACCACGGCGGTCACCTCGGCGATGCGCTTATCGCGGATCAGCCAGTGGGCGATGTCCGCCATCACGTTGCCGGCGCCGATCAGCGCCGCGCGCTGACCGATGCGGAACTCCCGTTCGCTGAAGGGAGGCAGGTGGTTGTAGTGGTACACCAGGTCTTTGGCGTGATACACCCCTTCCAGGTCTTCGCCGGGCAATCCCAGCCACTTCGTGCCCTGCGCGCCGACGGTCACCAGGATGGCGTGAAAGCCCATCTCGCGCAGGTCGTTGAGCGAGAAGTCGCCTTGCTCGCCGATGACCACGTTGCCGAAGTAATGGACGTTCTCATCGGCCAGGATGCGGCGAAACTGCTTGCGCAGCCCCTCCTTCATGCGGTGTTTCGTGTGAAAGATGCCGTACTCAGCCAGACCGCCGGGTTTGAGGTCGCGGTTGAACAGCACCACCGTGGCGCCAGCGCGGGCCAGTTCGCGGGTGGCGAACAACCCCGCCGGCCCGGCGCCGATGACTGCGATGAACGGTCGATCCAGACTCATCGAATTTCCTCCTGTGCTTCGTCGGCTGTGTTCTGGGGAAGATTATAACACTCCCCCCTTTTCCCTACTTTATGAAGGGGTTATCAAAGAGGCCTGGGGCGTGTTTTCCAAAATTCGAGGGAGGTGGCCTGTTTCGGATCCTGCAAACTTCACTCGAAAACACGCTGTGCCCTTTTGCTGCTTTGTGGTTTAATTGCTTTGCGGTTTCCCGCTATATCTCTGCTTCAGAACAAAGGGTGCGCCAGCCGCTCAGCCCCTGTTGAGCGGCTTACGTTCCCTGAGTTCGAGGAGGACAGCATGACCCTCACTCAGGACGCCGCGTTGCCTGAGGCTCCCCAGCAATTTGCGGCGCGGATCGGTTTATCTTTCTCCGATATCGGTTTGCTCAATCGGGCGCTCACCCACCGCTCGTATCTCAACGAGAACGCGGGCGACGTGATCGAGGATAACGAACGCCTGGAGTTCCTGGGCGACGCGGTGCTCGATTTCGTGGTCGGGGTGTGGGTGTATCACCATTACCCCGAAATGCGGGAAGGGGAACTCACCCGGCTGCGTTCCTCGTTTGTGCGCACAGAGCAACTGGCGGATTTCGCCCGCCAGATTGACCTGGGGCGTGCGTTGCGCCTGGGGCGCGGCGAGGAGGCCAGTGGCGGGCGCGACCGGGATACCCTGCTCTGTGATGCCTTTGAGGCGCTGATCGGCGCGATGTACCTGGATCAGGGCGTAGAAGCGGTGGTGTCCTTCATGGAGCCTTTCCTGGAAGCCGCCGAGGAAGAAGCCTTGCTGGGCGGCAAAGACCCCAAGAGCCGGCTGCAGGAGGTGGTGCAGCGGGAAGGTTCGCCCCCGCCCACCTATCGCGTGGTCTCGGTCTCCGGGCCAGACCATCGGCGCATGTTCGTGGTCGCCGTGGATGTGCGCGGCCAGGAGATGGGACGCGGCACCGGCTCCAGCAAGCGCATCGCGGCCAAGAACGCCGCGCGTGACGCTTTGCGGCGTTTGGGGGAACTGTAGATGCCGTTGCGACTGAAATCCCTGGAATTACAGGGCTATAAAACCTTCGCCAGCCGCACGCAGTTCGTCTTTTCCGAGCGGGTGACGGCCATTGTCGGGCCGAACGGGTCGGGGAAGTCGAACATCGCCGACGCGGTGCGCTGGGCGCTGGGCGAGCAGTCGTTGCGCCTGCTGCGCGCACGCACCACGGAGGACATGATCTTCTCCGGCTCGGAGCAGCGCCCGCGGGCGGGGATGGCGTTTGTCACGATTACCTTCGACAACAGCGATGGCTGGCTCCCGATCGACTTCACCGAAGTCAGCATCACGCGCCGGGCGTACCGTGACGGGCAGAACGAGTACCTGCTCAACGGGCAGCGCGTGCGCCTGCGCGACATCCGCGAACTGCTGGCCGGTGCGGGGCTGGCGGAACAGTCGTACACGATTATCGGCCAGGGGCTGGTGGACGCAGCGCTCTCGCTCAAGGCCGACGAACGGCGGGTGTTGTTCGAGGAAGCGGCGGGCATTGGGCTGTATCGCGCTCGCCGCGAAGAAGCGTTGCGCCGCCTGGAGACCACGAAACGCAATCTGGAGCGTGTGCAGGACATCCTGGCCGAGTTGCGTCCGCGCCTGCGCAGCCTGGAACGGCAGGCTCAACGTGCCCGTGAGTACGAGCAGGTGCGGGCAGATCTGCGCTTGATTCTGCGCGAGTGGTACGGTTATCACTGGTATCGCGCGCAAGAAGAACTTACCGAAGCCCGCCGGCTGTTTCAGGAGCAGGAGGAGGCACTGACTGCGGCGCAGGAGCGCGAAGAAGCGCTGAATCGGCAGATTTCGTCAGTTCGTGCGCGCATCCAGTCCCTGCGCGAGGAACTGAACAATGGCCACCGCGAACTGGCTGAGCGTCACCGCCAGCGGGAACGCATCCACCGCGACCTGGCGGTGGCGGACGAACGTCGTCGCGCGATGGAAAACCAGCGCGAGCAGGTCACCGCCGAGATTGCGCGTCAGGAGGCGGAAGTCCAGGCTTTGCAGGAACGGCTGGAAGCGGCGCGCGAGCGCACGACGCAGCTCGAAGCCGAGCGGGACGAGGCCATGGGACAGGCCGAAGAGGCGCGGCGCGCGCTTCGAGAGCGGCAAGAGGCGCGGGCGAAGGTGGAGGAAACCCTGGCCGCGCTGCGTCGCGAGATCGGTCGTCTGCGGGGGCGTCAGGAGCACCTGCGCGCCCAGGTCAGTGCCCTGCAGAGGCAACGGGAGCAGCGCCAGCGTGACCTGGAGGCTGCCCGTCGTGCGCTGGAGAAAGCCGAAGAAGCCGCTCGCCACGTGCGCCGAGACCTTGTGGAATGCGACCGCGCTCTGGAGGCGGCTCAACAAGCAGAGGCGCAGGCGGCGCAGGCTTTGCAGGCTGCCCGCGAGGCGCTTCGAGCCCAGGAGGAGGCGGCGCGCCGGGCGGAAGCGGAGCGCACAGCCCGTCAGGCGGAGCTCGCCCGCCTGCAGGCGCGCCTGGACGTGCTGCAACAGGCCGAACAGGCGCTGGAAGGCTATGCCGAAGGCGCCCGCACGCTGCTGCGCGCGGTGCGGGAGGGCGTTTTGCCCCAGGGAGTTGCGCTGGGCACTTCATTGCAGGTGCCCGACGAGATGGCGCAGGCGATTGCAGCGGCGCTCGGCGCGCTGGTGGATGGCGTGGTATTGCCCGATGAAGCAGCGCTGGAGCGCGCGCTCGCGCTGCTCGACCGGCAGCCAGGCCGCGCGGCGCTCGTTCCACAAGAGGCTGGCCGCGCCGCTGAAATGCTTTCGCCGGTCTCCGACCCCGACTGTCTGGGCGTGGCTGCGCAGCTGGTGGAGTCGCCGCCGGAACTGCGCCCGCTGGTGGATCTCCTGCTGGGGCAGGTGCTCGTGGTGCGCGACCGCCGCGCTGTATCCCGCGTGCGCGCCCGCGCGCCGCAGGCGCGCGTGGTCACCCTGGCGGGGGAGGTGTTCGAACCGGATGGCGTGGTGCTGGTCGGGCAGGGCGCGTCGGGCAGCGTGATCCGTCGTGCGCGTGAACGCCGTGACCTGGAAGCCCGGCAGGCGACGTTGCAGCAGACCGTTGCTGAAGCGCAGCGGACGTTGGAAGCGGCGAACCGGGCTTTGGAGGAGCGCCGTTCGGCGGTCGCGGCGGCGGAGAAGACGCGCGAACAGGCGCGGTCGGTGCTCGAAGGGGCACGCGAAGCGCAACGCCAGGCGGCTGCGGCGTTGGATCGCGCCGAGCAGCAGGTCGCCTGGCAGCGGGAGCAGATTGCCCGCCACGAACGGGCGTTGCAAGCGGTGCAGCAAGAAGCCCAACGGCTCGAAGCCGCAATCGCTAAGGCGGAAGCGGACATGGCGCAGGCTCAGGAGCACTCCCGTGAAGCGGCGCATCATCTGGCCGCTTTGCCGTTGGATGAGTTCCAGACTGCCGTTGGCCATTGGGAAACGCGCGTTGCGGTGACCGAACAGGCGTTGCGCGACGCGCGCAGCCGTGAGATGGAATTGCACCAGACGTTCCAGGCCGCGCAGAAGCGACTGGAGGCGTTGCGCGTCCGTCAGCAGGAACTGGAACACGCGCTGGCGAACCACGCCGAACAGAAGGCGTCGCTGCGCGCGCAGGAGGCCGACCTGGCCGGGCAGATTGAGGCGCTGGACGCCCGCATCCGTCCGCTGGAGGCGGCGCTCACTGAGGCCGAGGCCGCGTTGGAGCGCCTGCTGACCGAAGAGGCGGAGGCACGGCAGGTATTGCACCGCACGGAACGCAATCATGCCCAGGCGCAATTGGCGCTCACTCGCCGCCAGGAGGCACTGGACAACTTGCGTGAACGCATCGAAGACGACTTCGGCCTGGTGGCCTTCGAATATGCCGAATCCGTGGAGGGCCCCACGCCGCTTCCGTTGGCGGGGATGGTGGAGCAGTTGCCGCGCGTCCCGGAAATCAGCCCGGAACTGGAAGGCGAACTGAAGCGCAAACGCGCCCAGTTACGCCGTATGGGTGCAATCAACCCTGAAGCGCAGAAAGAATACGAAGAAGTGCGGCAGCGCCACGAGTTCCTGACCGCTCAGGTAGAAGACCTGCACCAGGCGGAAGCGGACATCCGTGAGGTGATTGCCGAACTGGATGCGTTGATGGAGCGCGAGTTCCGCCGCACCTTTGAGGCCGTGGCGCATGAGTTCCGCGAGATTTTCACCCGGTTGTTCGGCGGCGGCTCGGCGCGCCTGGTGCTCACCCAGCCCGATGACCTGACGACCTCAGGCATTGACATCGAAGCGCGTTTGCCGGGGCGCCGCACGCAAGGGCTGGCGTTGCTCTCCGGCGGCGAGCGCAGCCTGACCGCTGCGGCGCTGGTCTTTGCCCTGTTGCGCGTCTCCCCCACGCCGTTCTGTGTGCTTGACGAGGTGGACGCCATGCTCGACGAGGCGAACGTCGCCCGTTTCCGCGAACTGCTTGAGGAACTCAGTCAGCAGACTCAGTTCGTGGTGATCACCCACAACCGAAACACCGTCCAGGCGGCGGATGTGATCTACGGGATCACCATGGGGCGCGATTCCGCCAGCCAGGTGATCAGCCTGAAACTGGACGAGGTCGGCGAGGAAATGGCGCAGTAGTTGTGATACAATCGAAACGATCCCTGCAGGGTTCGTCAGGATAGGGATGTGTTAAAAGTCGGTGGCGAAAGCGAAGATCATCTGATCGAACGCGCCGTACAGGGGGATCGAGAGGCGTTTGGCGAACTCTACGAGCGATACGTAGAGCGCATTTATAATTATGTCTATTACCGTGTTGGGAACACGCACGACGCGGAAGACCTCACCGCTCGTGTGTTCTTCCGCGCTATGCGGCACATTGAGCGGTACGATCACCGCGGTGTGCCGTTTTCCGCTTGGCTGTACCGCATCGCGCACAATCTGGTGGCGAACTGGTATCGCGATACCAATCGCCGTCAGGAGATCGCGCTAGACGACATGGTCTTTACGTACGCCACGGGTGAACATCCCGAACTGTTGGTGATGGATCAGGAGGAGCGCGAGGAACTGCTGGAGATTATCCGCACGTTACCCGAAGACAGGCAGCAGTTGTTGTATCTGAAGTTCGGCGCCCGTATGTCCAACGCGGAGATCGCCCACGTGCTGGGGCGCACGGAGGGCGCGGTCAAGAGCCTGTATCACCGCACCCTGACCACCCTGCGCGCGGAGTTCGAGCGCCGTCGCAACCGGAATGGGCATGCGGGCTTTGGAAAGGAAAGGAACTGATGTTACGGATTGTGACGGATGGCGCGGGCGATATGCCCTCGTCCTGGCTTACTGAGTACGACTTGCATGTGATCCCGATCAACATTCACTTTGGCGAGCGCACCTACTTGCAGGGCGTGGACTTGACGGATGCCGATTTTTATCGCCTGGTGGAAGAGCACGGCGAGATCCCCAAGACATCCCAGCCCACGCCGCAGCAGTTTGTTGAGTTCTACCGCCGTGTGGCTGAGCCGGGGGATACGATCCTTTCGATCCACGTTACGTCGAAGCTGTCGGGCACCTATGAGTCGGCAGTCCTCGCCGCGCGCGAGCTGGCGGGCAAGTTCCACGTGATCCCCTTCGATTCGGGCAACGGCTCGGCGGGGATGGGCTACATGTGCCGCGAGGCACGAGAGATGGCGCGCGAAGGCGCTTCCCTGGAGCAAATCCTCGCCCGCCTGGAGGAAATCCGCCGCAAGGTTCAGATTGTGCTCACG
The DNA here is from genome assembly GCA_964435005.1 of uncultured Anaerolineaceae bacterium. Taxonomy (GTDB): domain Bacteria; phylum Chloroflexota; class Anaerolineae; order Anaerolineales; family DRMV01; genus CAYSXA01. Next base: position 13,923 of record CAYSXA010000052.1, read on the forward strand.
CTGGACAACCTGGACTACGCGCGCATGAGCGGGCGGGTGCGGGCACTGCAGGCGGCGCTGGCTTCGCTGCTGAACGTAAAGGCTGTGGTTGAGTTGCGCGGTGGGATACTGGATATGGTGGAAAAGGTGCGCACCCGTAACCGGGCGCTGCTACGGGTGTTACAAATGGTGAAGGATCGTCTGGGCGGTCAGCCGTTGAACGTTGCCGTCGTCCACGCGCGCGATCCGAAAGCCGGAGCCACCTTGATGGCTCAGGTGCGTGACCTGCTGGATTGCAAAAATCTGGTGATGACCGACCTGTCTATTGCCGTAGCGGCCAATCTTGGGCCGGGCACGGTGGGTATTGTCGCATACCCGGCAAGGAGTGAGTGAGTTATGCGCTGGTCTTTGTTCTTGCACCGTCAATCCGAAGACTGGCGGGAAGACCTTGAACGCCGATTGGAGACGGTCTTTCCGCCGGTCCAGCCGCGGGCGGAGTTCCGCGCACATCTGAAGTCGCAGTTGCTGGCGCACATGCCTGCGCCGGTCGAGGTGCAGCGCCGTAAAGCCGAGTGGACGCACAAGATGCTCTGGATCAGCCTCGGTGTGGTTGGCGCGCTCACGCTGGTGGTCAACGGTGTCCGGGTGGTGATCTCGATCCTGGCGGCGTTGGGGCTGTGGCAGGAGGCGCGCAAGCGTCTGCAGGAACAAGAGAATACCGCCTCGCCGCCGTGGCAAGCGGCCTGACCCGTACGCGGTCTTCAACGATTTACCGGTGCGACGCTTGTACAAGCGTCGCACTTATTTTTCGTCCAGGAGCAGGTCGGCCAGCAGGCGGGTCTCGGCGATCAGGTCGGCGTTGACGGGCAGGTGGAAATCTTCCGTCACGCGCAGCGTCAGGTGTTGGGCGAGTTCATACACTTTTGGGGGAAGGCCGGGGAGCTCGGTGAGGAAGCGTAATTTGTCATAGGCGCTGGGGCCCAGGTCGGGCAGATGGTGCCGCCGCAGGTATTCCCCGATGGCGATGCCCGCCGCTCGACGAGCGCACACCCGTGCCTGGCCTTCGTTGCCCCTGTCTCGCGCGGCGCGAGCTTGTGCGAGTTCCTGTTCGAAACGCTCTTTCCAGTCGCTCATAGGCATCCTTTCATGGTGGAGGGGATTATACCCGTTCTTTCATGGTGGTACACTTAACCTGTTCTTCACGCCGATACAGTGGCAAGAAAGGAGCTTTTCTCCATGGACATCACGATTGCATTGGGCGGCGGTGGCTCAAAAGGGCATGCGCACATCGGCGTGTTACGCGTGTTGGTGCGCGAGGGGTTTCGTATCCGGGCGGTGGCGGGCACCAGCGCCGGGGCGATCATTGGCTCCATGTTCGCTGCGGGCCTCTCCCCGGACGAGATCGAGGCGGCCAACCTGGATGTGGATCAGAACCGGGTGTTTGAGCGCAGCGCGGAAGACGGCCCTTCCCTGATGGGGTTGAAAGGCGTGGCCGACCTGCTTCAGCGCACGGTGGGCGAGCGCACGTTCGAAGAGCTGGAATTGCCGTTCATCGCCACGGCGGTGGACGTTCATACCGGCCAGGAGGTCTGGTTGCGCAGCGGTCGGGTGGTGGATGCCGTGCTGGCGTCCAGCGCAGTGCCCGGCATGTTCCCGCCGCGATCCTGGGATGGACATTTGCTCGTAGATGGCGGCGTACTCGATCCGGTGCCGGTGTGTGCGGCGCGGTCGCTGGCCCCCGATTTGCCCGTGGTGGCTGTGGTGCTTTCCCCGCCCCCGGATCGTCTGGGGCCAACCCATGCCCCGCGCCTGCTGGCGTCCGTCCCGTTTATGGGGCGCATTGCCGGGCGGCTGCGGCTGGCGCAGGCGTTCGATATTTTCCTGCGCTCGGTGGATGTGGCGGGTGCCTGGTTCACGGAGATGCGTCTGATGCTGGATCAGCCGGATGTGATCGTCCGCCCGGCGGTGGGGCACATTGGCCTGACTGACCGCGTGGACGTCTCTGCGGTGGCGATGCTGGGCGAGCAGGCCGCGGAGGCCAGTCTACCGGCACTACGCGAGGCCGTTTCCTGGCGTGGACGGCTGCGCCGACTGCGCCGTCGCGCGGCCAGAAAGGTGCAATCCCCCTGGAAGCGGTATGCGTGATTTGCGTGATTACGCCCGCCAGACGCAGGTGCGTTTGCTGGTCGGCTTCATCCTGTTGTTGTACCTGGTCGGTGGCGGGTTGATCTACGTGTTCTACGGACCGGCGGCGATGGTCACCGGGCTGTTGTGCCTGACGACGGGGCTGGCGCCGCTGGCTGCGATAGCCCTGTTCCTGGCGCTGCTGGATCGTTTCGTGGAGAAAACCCGTGGCGACTGAGATGAACCACGTGTTGGAATACGGACGCTGGGTGTTGCGCTGGCAGGCCCCGGAAGGCGAGGGGCCTTTTCCCGTGCTGGTGTTGTTGCATGGATGGACAGGGGACGAGCGGGTGATGTGGGTGTTCACCCGACGTTTTCCGTCAAAGTATGTGATGATTGCCCCGCGTGGGCTGTGGCCCACGCCGCACGGGGGATATTCCTGGCGGGAGGCGCAGGAAGGCTGGCCGGTCCTGGATGATTTCCGTCCGGCAGCGGAAGGGCTGCTTGCCTTGCTGGATGCGCCACCCCCTGGCGTACCGGGGCTGGACGCCCGCCGGCAGGTTTTGATGGGGTTCGGCC
>CAYSXA010000053.1:0-16299 GCA_964435005.1 uncultured Anaerolineaceae bacterium
GCTACTACCTGGCCAACCCTACCCTGACCCTTCAACCAACTGCGTAACTCCTAAAAGAATTGAATATCCCTAAAGCACCTTGCGGAGCCAAAACGTGTCCGCCAGTATCCCTGCTTTGCGAAACCGTTCCTGGGGCGATAATTCCCAAGTGTACCGACAAGCCCGTTCTGCGGCTGCGTCCAGATCTAGGGTAAGACCGTTTCAAAGGTGGGGGGTGACCAGTGGATCATATTGTTAGAGGGCAACTCCGACATGAGGAGGATTGCATGGCGCGCTGGTTGGTCTCTCCGCTCCACATGCAGGTGACTCTTGCCCCTCAAGGCCGCCGTTGCCCACGCTGTAGCTACCCTGGGCCCATCGTCATGGGCAGCGCACTCGCCGCATTCGCGACTGGTTGTTTACCCTGATCTATCAGGTTCGCCTGCGCTGTCCCCGCTGCGGGGTCAGCTGGACGGTCTATCCAGAAGGGGGGGGGGAGCCAGGTGTGTGCCGGAGCAAGCGGGCACAACAACTGGGGGTGCTGCTGTAGTCGTACCGCAAGACCAGTGCCGCTTTGCAAGCCATTGGATGTGTGCCACCCATTTCCAGCGCAACAAGGTGCGGTGAGTGCGCAGTTGATCCGCCAGGCAGCGAAATGGAAGTGGGGAGCGGTGGTCATGGAACTGAGGGCGATGGAAGCCTTGCTACGGGCGCCGCCATGGCGCTTGAGCCCGTACATGCAGTCCTTGTTGAGGCGGTATCAACGCGCCAAACCGCCTCAGCCCGGCGAACAAGCCAGCTGGTGGTATCGGGTGCGGCTGCTGTTGATGGACATTCTAGCCAAGGTCAACGCGGTTGATGGAAAGACCAACAATCGAACGGAACAGGTGATTGCCGCGCATTCAAGGTGCGCATCAGGAGCATGCGGGGGTTCAAACGAGCAGACAATCGCATCCGCTCCCTGCCCTTGGCGCTGGTGCTGGATACACGAGCTCAGCGTGAGGGGGGACTTTATCTGCCCTGTCCCCAAAAAGCCCCCCCTCGCTGCTTGTGCTCTCCTCTACCAACATTGAAACGGTCTCCGCGATATCATGGTCGCGCCCGACGGGTCCATCTGGGCCGTCCGTCACCGGCTCTGGCCTCTCGCACTACATCCTGCCGGGCGAATAGATCCCCTGCTCCTTGCGCCTCAGGCCCAAACAATAAACCCCGGCTTTTGGCCGGGGTTTTTCTCTGGGTGGCTGATGGGACTTGAACCCACAACCACCTGATCCACAGTCAGGTGCTCTGCCACTTGAGCTACAGCCACCGTAGTGCGGCAGGAATTGTATCACGAAGCAGGCGGAGTTTCAAGCAAATCGCGGATGAATTCCGCCACCTGATCGCGCGGGACGGTGTGTTGTTCGCGGGTGCGCAGGTCCTTGACCGCCACCTGCCCGGCAGCCTGCTCGTCCGGACCGAGGAGCACAGCCACCTGCGCGCCGATGCGCACGGCGTACTTCAATTGCTTGTTCAGTTTCGCCACTGCCGGATACACCGCGACTGACAGTCCGGCACGGCGCAACTCGTGCGCCAGGGCAAAGGACGCACGCTGATGCTCAGCGTCGAACACAGTGACCAGCACCGGCGACGGGGCAATGGCCTCCGTGTCCGGCAGCAGACCGTACTTTTCCAGCACCAGCGTGATCACCATATCGCCCATGGCGAAGCCCACGCCCGGCAGCGGCGCGCCGCCCACATCGGCCACCAAGTTGTCGTACCGCCCGCCGCCCAGAATGGCGCGGAACTCGCCGTCGCGGTCGCGCGCTTCGAACACCGTGCCGGTATAGTAGTTCAGGCCGCGAATGACGGACGGCTCGAAGCGCACATACGCGCGGTAGCCCATCGCCTCCAGCGCGTCGAAGAAGCGCACCAGTTCCTCCGACTGCTGCCAGAGGTCCGCATCGGCCAACAGGCCGCGCAGACCATCCAGCTGCGCCGAGCTCAGGCCGATCTCAGCAGCATAAGCTGCCCAGGCATCGGGCGCCATCTTCTCCCGCCGGTCGATCAGGGTGAACACCCGCGAACGCAGGTCTTCGGGCACGTCCAGCGCGCCAAGTTGCGCGTCCATCAGTCGCCGGTTGTTTACCAGGATCTGCACCTGATCCGGCGCCAGCCCCACGCTCTCGAAGAACGCCGCGCCGACCGCTGCCAGTTCGGCGTCCGCTTCGGGCGAATCCACGCCGATCAGGTCGATGTTCCACTGGAAAAACTCACGCGAACGCCCTCGCTGCGGACGCTCGTAGCGCCAGAAGGGGCCAAACGACCACCAGCGCAGCGGATAGATCAGTTGCCGCTGTCGCTGCGCCACCATGCGCGCCAGCGTAGGCGTGAGTTCCGGGCGCAGGGTGACCTTGTCACCACCCCGATCCTCAAAGACGAATGCCTGCTCCTGCACCAGCTCTTCGCCCGATTTGGCGGCATACAGCTCCAGGCGCTCCAGAAACGGGCCATCGTACTCCTGATACCCAAACGCTTCGGACACCGCGCGCATCTGGCGGTACAGCCAGGCGCGGATCGCCATTTGTTCCGGATAGAAGTCGCGTGTCCCTTTAACAGGTCGAATGATGTTGGCCATGATGAACTATTTTTGCTCCACGGGAAGGATGACGGTAAACGTGCTACCAATGCCCAGCTTACTTTCCACCTGGATCTTGCCCTGATGCTGCTCGATCACCTGACGGGCAATGGGCAACCCCAATCCCGCACCCTCGAACAGATGTCCTTTGTACGAATCCATGCGGTAATAGCGGTCGAAGATGTGGTCGATGCGTTCGGGAGGGATCCCCACGCCATGATCGCGCACCTCCACAGCGACCTTGTCCTGGCCTTCCCGCCGGGCGACGATGTCCACATCGCCACCATCCAGGCTGAACTTGATCGCGTTATCCAGCAACGCGGTGAACGCCCGTTCCAGCGAACGCGCATCCCCTTGAACCAGCGGCAAATCGGGTGCCACGGACAAATTCAACCGCACATCGTTCACCTCGGCCTTTTCGCGCATCTCATCGACCGCTTCCTGCAACACCTTCTCAATGGACACCGACTGGAACTCAGGGATGATCAGATCAAGCTCCTGCAGGAAGAGAATATCGTTCACCAGGGTAGTGATACGCTGCAGGTTGCGGTGCACAGCCTCCAGCGCCTGCTCTTTCGACTCGCCTTGCAACATGCCCGAACGGATCGCCTGCACAAAGCCATTGGCCGCTGTGAGCGGGGTACGCAATTCATGCGCGATCGTGGTCAGGAACTGGCGGCGCGCCACTTCTTGCTCGGCGAGCTTCTGATAGGCGGCAGCCAACTCACCAGCTCGCAGCCGCAGGTCTTCCACCGCCATCTCATCGTTTTCGCGCAGGCGGCGGCTGACCTCACGCACCATCGCCAGTGAAAGACTGGTGCTGCTCTTCAACACCTCATCGAAGGCGGATTTTTTGATCTCCAGCACGCGCGTGTGTTCTTCAGTGACCACGGTCGCCGTGCGCGGCGCATCGTGGATCAGCGCCAGTTCGCCGAAGAACTCGCCTTCGCCCAGGAACTTCAGGAACCGCTCTTCGATGTCATTGATCCGCTTGGAGACCTTTACCCGCCCCGACAGGATGATGTAGAACGTGTCCTCCACCGATCCTTCATGGCACAGCGTGACGTTCGCCGGGTACTCCTTCACCCGCCCGTAGGAAACCAGTTTTTCCGCCTCGGCGCGCGGCATATCAGGGAAGACTTGCTGCATCAGTTCGGGTGAGACACGATCCATGGCTTACTCCTTCTCGTAAAAGAGCAACAGGGTGCTACCGTATTTCCGCTGGTCAAACAGTCGCAGGTTGTCCAGTTCCAGCGGTTGATATTCACGCGGGTGAATCTGCACAATAGCCCAGCCGTCATCAGCCAACCAGTCGGGGTAATCGTCCAGCGCATAGAGCGCTCGCTCCCACAGCGCTTTGTACTGCGGCGGAGCGATGTACACGTAATCAAAAACGCGATCCGGTGGCTGTGCCAGCAGGGTGAAGGCATCCATGCGGATGACCTCAGCGCGGTCGGCCAGGCCGGTCAGGCGCAGGTTCTCGCGGATGACCTTCACCGCGAGGGGGTGACGGTCGTTGAAACGCACAAACGCCGCGCCGCGGCTGAGTGCCTCAATGCCCACCGCACCCGTACCGGCGAACAGATCGAGCAGCGTGGCGTCGAACACGTCCGCCCCGAGGATATTGAACAGCGCTTCCTTCACCCGATCCGTGATCGGGCGGGTGGAATCTCCCGGCACCGTGCGCAGCTTGCGCCCTTTGGCCGAGCCGCTGATCACGCGCACAGACTACCCCCCCACCGCCTGCCGCGCAGCGAACAGATTGGCACGCGGCGCCAGCGTGGGCACCACGCAACCCGTGCCCAGGATAAAGCGCCGCCCACCGGTTGCCTGAATGGCGTCCTGCGCTTCACGCCGCACGGATTCTGGATCCCCGAGCACCAGCGTATCCCAACGCCGCAGGCCGCCACAGACCACGCCGGGAAAGCGCTGCTGCCCTTCAGCCAGCGACGGCGAGGTCTCGCGGTCGTGCCAGTTCAATACGGCTGCCGGGTAATCGGCGACCAGGTCAAACATGACCTCGCTGCCGTGAAGATGAACGACATTCAACCACAAATCCGCGGCGGCGTCCATCACCCGAAGGTCATATTCGCGCCCAAAGGTGCGAAATTCGTCCGCACTGAGCAGGCCATACTGCGCATGCTGCACCGCGTAGAACACGCCATCGATACCCGTCTCGCGCGCAGCTTCGATGAAGCGAATGGTGGTCTCCGTGATCACGCGCAAGCCTTCGTGTACCGCATCGGGGTAACGGCGCAGATGGATCAGCAACTGCTCCGGCCCGACCAGGTTCTTGGCCTGCGCCAGCGGGCTGAAGATCGTCTGGATCACCGGCGTGTGTGGCGCAAGTTCCTCGACCAGCAGCCGCAGACAGGTCAACTGCGCTCCCAGGTGCCCCTGGCGGGGATCCAGCGGGCGCAAACGTCGCCAGTCTTCCGGCTCATGGATCACGCGCACCGTGTAATCGCGCGTGCCCTCCGGCGCGCCGCGCCAGGCGTCATCCACACCCCAATCCTTCAGGCAAAACGACGACGCCGGCGTCACCTTGACCAGGTCAAAGTCATAGGTGCGCTGGAAGTCCAGCGCAGCCGCCGCCAGACCGTCGGGCGTCTGATCATCCACCGGAAAGTGCCGCCACAGCGCCACCGGCGGGCGGTCGGGAAGCTCGCCCGCCAGCGTGCGCTCCAGCCGTTGGCGGTGGGTCATCGACGTTGCCATACTTCTTTCTCGAGGTCCCAGTCCCCTTTGGTCAGCTCGTTGACGTGCCCAAGCGTCAGGCGGCGTAACATGCCAGCGCGCACCTTGGCCGACTCGTCTTCCGGCTCCCTTTCTTCCAGTAAATGCAGCACTCGCTGAAAAGCTTCGACCGCCTCGTCTTTGCGATCCTGACGCTTCAGGCACAAGCCCAGGGCATAGAGGATTTCCGTATCATCAGGCGAAAGCTCAAGCGCCTTACGGAAGTCGGCTTCCGCCTCAGTGTATCGCTGGCGGGCGTGGTACGCCCAGCCACGCTTGAGGAAATCCTCAGCGGTCGTCGGGTTGACGACCGCCGTCGGGTCGGCCTTCGCACCTTCAATCTGTTCAAATACCTTCTTCTTACGAAAGAATCTCATGACGACACCTCATTGTCCTTCTAATGTGTTGTGGATCAATTCCGAAAGTTCCTGCTCTTCGCTTTCTTGATGAGCAAAGTATTCTTCCATGAAACGGGAACGGCGCAGCCGCAACGCCATCGGCGCGACCGCGGCCAGGTCATCCGGGGTGACCTCGCTGCGCGCATCGGCGGCTGCATACGCACGCGCCGCCTCGAACAAGGTGATCTCAGCGCGCAGCGAGTCGATCTGCAACCGCTCGATCATCGCCAGCCCCAACCGCGCCACCTCGTCAGAGATCGTCACGCCGGGCAACAAATCGCGCGCCGCCTGGATTTCGTGCCGCGCACGCTCGGTCTCATCCGCATACTGTGCGATCGTGCCGCGCGGATTGCGCAGGTACGCCTGCACCCGCCGGTACGCCTCCAGCCGCTCCTCAGGCTTCTGCAAGCCGCGCACAATGATGCGCAGGCCAAAACGGTCGAGGATTTGTGGGCGCAGGTGGCCTTCTTCGGGGTTCATCGAGCCGATGAACACAAACCGCGAGCGGTAGGTCGCCGAGATCGGGCCACGACGCACCGTGTAGCTACCCTGCGCGGCGGCGTCCAGAATGGCGTCCACAATCTCATCGGCCAGCAGGTTGACCTCATCCACGTAGAGCACGTTGCGGTCGGCCTGCGCCAGGATGCCACGTCGCAACCGCATCCGCCCGTGGAGCGCCGCGCGCTCGTCAATGCCGCCAACCACGTCCTCCAGCCGGGCGTTCAGCGGCAACTCCACCAGATGCACGCGATCCATCACAGCGATTGGTTCGCCCTGGCCGTACTTGCGCGCGCACTCCGGACAAACCGCGTCCATGCCGCCGGTCTCAATATCCTCTGGCAGGCAACCATAGTAGCACAGGCTGCGCGGCACCTCCGGTAGCAGATCGACCAGTGCACGCACCATGGTGGTCTTGCCTGTGCCGCGCGGGCCGATGAGCAGCACTCCGCCCACCGCCGGGTTGATGATCGCCAGCAGCAGACCGAGCTTCATTTCCTGCTGTCCGACCATCGCCAGAAATGGAAAGGGCAACGGCTCGGCGATGCCGGCATCAGCGTCCACCGTCGGCGGTTTGCGGAAGGCGCGTCCCGACGCGACGTCGAGCAGCTCCTTCAGCGAGCGCACGCTGCTCACCGTCCTGGTCTTCTCGCTCTCCAGCGGGACGGCTTCAGGCGTGCCCTGCTCCGGCGGCGACTGTGGTTTCTCTGCGCTCATACGTCCACGCGCGACAACTTCGCCTGCTGCAACCGATACTCCTGACGCGCTTTGCCAGCTTCCATCCGCCGGCGCTGCTCTTCCGTCTCTGGGATGAGTGGCGGCACCGGTGTGGGCTTGCCATCCTCGTCCAGCGCCACATAGACCAGGTAGGCCGTGTTCGTGTGCCACTTCTGGCCGGTGATCGGATTTTCGGCGTACACCTGCACCTCGACTTCCATCGAAGTGCGTCCGACGTAAGACACCTCAGCGACCAGCGTAACCAAGTCGCCAATGCGGATCGGGTGGCGAAACATCATCTGATCCACCGCCACCGTCACTACACGGTGTCCGGCGTGGCGCATACAGGCCAGCCCGCCGACCTCGTCCATCAACTTCATCAACCAGCCGCCATGGACGTTGCCCTGGCTGTTCGCGTGCGGTGGCTGCATCAACTGCGCCATCACCGTTCGAGATGCGGATGCCGGTTTCCCTTCCATCAGTCCATGTCCTCGCGCAGTTCCCCGTAATCCACCGTAGGCAGCAGATCCGGGTCTTCGTCCAGCACGTCGATCACACCAAATGGTAGATCGGACATCATCGGCGCCAGTGGCGCGTGCGCCGGCACGCGGATCTTCGGTGGCCGGGGCGGTGGGGTGCGTCGTGGGCGGTCAAAGGCGGTGCTCAACTTGCGCAGGATGCGAGGCCCGTCACCCAGATACCCCACGTACTGTCCGTGCACGGAATACACTTCTTTTTGTGGCGTGACCCAACCGATCCACTCACCAGTCAGGTTAAACAGATAGGGGTAGAGCAAATACGCGCCCAGATCGCCACGGCTGGTGTACACCGGGACCAGCGTTCGACGTGCTTTCTTCGTCTCCATCGTTCTCCTTCAATTATACAGGACAACCCGGCTCAATGCGGCAGGTCTACGTCGTTGTACGTCCAGAAGCGGTTGATGAAGAAATTCCAGAACATCACCACCCCGACCGCGGTGGCCAGCGCCGCATTGTGCCCGGCTACCTCCACCGGCAACGGTAGCGCAAAGGACAAACGCTGCAACACACTCAACCAGGGACGCTCCGCCGCCACAAAGATCGGTGTACGGATCGCCAGACCGCTAGCGCTGACAATGGCAAACTGGATCAACTGCTGAGGAATGGGCTTGGAACGTGAATCCGGGTACGTCCAGAAACGATGCCAGATGAAATTGCTGCTCACCGCTGCGATAAACGAGAGCACCGACGCCACCACCGGCGGGAAACGCCCCAGCGAGGTCAGAATATTAAACGTGCCAAAATCCACTGCAGCGCCAATGGTTCCCACCACCGCAAAACGTAGGAAGCGGCGGCGCTCCTTCGGGTCTTTCCAGATCATTCCTGCCCCAATTGCTCCTTGAAGTATGGGATCGTACGACGGATACCGTCTTCCAACGCCACCTGCGGCTCCCAGCCCAACCACTCACGCGCACGGGTGATGTCCGGTCGTCGGCGCTGGGGATCGCCCTCACCGCGATCTTTCTCCAGGAAGACAATTCCCGCCGGATTCTCCGTCATCCGGTTGATCACCTTGGCGAACTCCAGGATGTTGGTCTCCACCGGGTTGCCGATGTTCACTGGTTCGTGCACCTCCGAAATCAGCAGGCGATAGATACCCTCGATCAGGTCGTCCACGTAGGTAAAGCTGCGCGTCTGCGAACCATCCCCATACACGGTGAGCGGCTCGCGGCGCAGCGCCTGCTGCAGAAAGTTCGGCACTACACGCCCGTCATCCAGGCGCATTCGGGGGCCATAGGTGTTGAAAATGCGAACGATCCCGGTATTCAAGCCGTGATAGCGGTGATACGCCATCGTGAGCGCTTCGGCGAAGCGTTTGGCCTCGTCATACACCGAACGCGGGCCAATCGGATCCACGTGCCCCCAGTAGCTCTCTTTTTGCGGGTGCTCCAGCGGATCGCCGTACACTTCGCTGGTCGAGGCCAGGATGTAGCGCGCGTTGTGCGCCTTCGCTACACCAAGCGTGTTGTGCGTGCCCAGTGCCCCGGCCTTCATCGTTTGAATAGGGAGATTCGGGTAACCGTACGGCGAATTCGGGTTCGGGCTGGCCGGTGAGGCAAAATGCATCACGGCGTCCACCTTTCCCGGCACAAAGATGTAATTCGAGACATCGTGCCGGATGAAGTGAAAACGCTCGTTTCCCGCCAGATGCGCCAGGTTTTCTGGCTTGCCGGTGATGAAATTGTCCATACCGATCACTTCGTGCCCCTCACGGAGCAGGCGATCGCACAGATGCGATCCGAGGAAACCGGCAGCGCCGGTGACCAGTACGCGCATGAAAACCTCCGAACAAAGATTTTACTTCCAATCCAGCCGCCGCACGTTGCCTTCCGCGGTCAGCGGCGTCCCCTCACCGGTGACCGCATCCACCAGCCACAGATCGCCCTGATAGATCACCGCCAGCGCAAAATGACCATTGGGCAACACCTGCGGCGACCAGATCACCTGTTGCGGCTCCAACCCCGCCTGCCCTTCCGCCGGGAAGAGAGTGCGCCGATTCGACCCATCGCGGTCCATCACCATCAGGCGATAACGGCTGGTCTCGCTCTGATCGGGGAAGATCGCCTGCAAATACGCAATCTGATACGCTCCGCTCTCCCAAGCGTGGGGTTGGGGCGGTGAGGCCGACGGATAGGCGAACATCCCGACATCGGAGACCAGCGGTACGGGCAATCCTTCTTCGTCGATCAGGGCGATCAGGTCAAAGCGCGGCGAATCCTCACGCTCGCCTTTGTGCACCACACTGTACAGCACCTGCCCGTCCGGCGACCAGGACAGCGCCGGCACCCAGGCCCAATCGCCGTTCGTCTGGAAAGGTACCTGAGTCATCCAGGACTGCAACGCGCCTTCGCCCAATGGTAACACGCCCACCCCATCCGGACGGGCATAAGCCAGACGACGGGCATCGGGCGCCCAGGCGAAAAAGGTGCCCCACCATCCATAGATACCGCCCGCGTTGGTCTCCAACGCCAGCCGCCAGGGAGAGACCCAACCGGTGGTGCTGAAGCTGATCAGGTAAAGGTCGTTGTTTGCCTGCCAGCCCGGTGCAGCGCTGCGCGGTTCTACGGTGGAGAAGGCCAGCGAGAACCCACCGTCGGGCGACCAGTCGGCGAAGTGCACCACATTCTCCACCCCCAGGTTGAGTTCCCAGGGGTTCTCTGGATCGGTGGACGCCACCCACAATGAATTGATCTGCTCCTCATCTTCACCAGCGCGGCGGGTGAACAACAACCAGCGCCCATCGGGTGACAGACGGAACACGCGGCCATCCAGGTCGCCCGTACTGACCACCAGACGTCGGTTGGCGGTGGAACCCTCCAGCAACCAGGCGTTGCCCCCGGTGAGGAAGGCGATCTGGCCAGGGATCTCCTGCGGCGTAAAGGCCGGTTGCCGCCCGACCATCACCACTTCGGCTACCGGCTCTTCGATGACCACCGATTTCACCCGGCTACGTGAGACCTCCACACCGTCTTCGTACAGAATGCGTACCGTGACCTCGCGCAGTCCGTTCTTGCCAGGCTGCACCAGCCGACTTTCCCCTTCGGGAAGCGTCTCACTGGTGATCGTCTGCCGCTCGTAGGGGATAATTTCCTGCTGGATTTCGAAATCTTCGGTCACGCGGATCAGGCGGACGTGCGCGCCGTCTGTGAGCACGGTGTAGTCTGGCGGATCGAGGCGATCCAGATCACCAACGGTCAGCCCTGCCGCGCGCACCGCATCGCCTGCCGTGGAACCAGACGGCACCGTGACCGTGTACGTCTGGTCATCCGCTTGCACGAGGACGGTGATCGCTTCCTGCGTCAGGCGCGGCGCGGCACAGCCGCTCCACATCAACGCCAGCAACCACAGGGCGAGGTGATATAATTGCGATGTTTTCGGCAACCGGCCCATCAGTAAATACGGCCCTCGATCAACATCTGGCCGTTGGCGATTACCAGATTTTCGATGCGCAAACCGGTCGCCGCCGGGCCGAAGCTGCCCGTGAACGCCTCATCGAGCATGGCCGAGAGGCCGGCCAGCAGCTCCTTAGGGACGGGCAACGGACCGAAGTCCGCCTCGCTGAGCGTCAGCTGCGGACGTCCGTCCGCATCGACGCCCACGGTCAGCACCACGCGCGAAGTGGCCGTCCATACGCCCTGGTGCACCTCACCATAGATGACCATTCGACCATCCTGCAGAATCACCTGCGGATTGCGGAAGAAGGGCTTCTCCATCCCCTCCAGCTTGAACGCCAGGAAGGACGTGAGTTGCTCCTGGGTGAGCACCAGGACGAGGTGCCCGTCGGTCGCAGCGGCAAACGCATCTTTCCAGGCCTGCTTCAACGCTTCCACTGCCTCGGTGGAGACGGGCACTGCGCCAGTCGGCGTCACCGGCCCTCCCACGTTGATTTCGCAAGCCAGCGAAGTCAACACCAACAGCAACAGCGGGACGATCCATCGAAAGGATTTCATTCCACAACCTCAATGAGTAGACACTCTGACGTGTGATTATAGCATGAGCGAAACCCCGGAACCCTCTCCACTCAGCCTGGAAGCGCGCCTGGAAGCGTTGCTGTTCGTCGCGCCTGGGGCGGTTTCGCCCGCGCAGTTGGCCGAAGCGCTGGGCGTGCCGCAGGCCAGGGTCAGGCACGGCCTGAAGGCGCTAGAAGCACAGTACCAGGCACGCGGCCTGCGGCTGCAATGGCACCGCAACCGTGTGCAACTGACCACCGCGCCCGAAGTGGCCGGGGAGGTCGAACGTTTCCTCGGCCTGGAAGCCTCGGCCTCGCTCAGCCGTGCCGCACTGGAAACGCTGGCGATCATCGCCTACAAACAGCCGATCACCCGCCCCCAGATCGACGCCATCCGGGGGGTGAACAGCGACGGCGTGCTGAAAAACCTGCTCAGCAAGGGGTTGATCGAGGAACTGGGCCGCGCCGAGGGCCCCGGTCGCCCCATCCTGTACGGCACCACCGCCGACTTCCTGGGACAGTTCGGTCTGACCTCGCTCGATGAACTGCCACCGCTGCACCTGGAAGAAAACACAGACGAACAGGACGCCCCCAAGGTATTGAAAGAGTAACCAATGGAAGAACGACTGCAAAAAATTATGGCGCGCGCGGGCATCGGCTCGCGCCGCAAGTGCGAGGAAATCATCGCTCAAGGACGCGTGACGGTGAACGGGCAGGTCGCCACGCTGGGCATGAAGGCCGACCCGGCGAAAGACCGCATCGAGGTGGACGGCCAGGTAATCCGCCCCACGGAAAGCTTCGTGTACATCGCGTTGTACAAACCGCGCTTCATGCTCTCCGACGTGAACACGCGCGACCGGCGCCCCTGCGTGCGCGACCTGGTGCCCATCGAAGGACACCTCTTCCCCGTCGGGCGCCTGGACTTCGAGAGCGAAGGGTTGATCCTGCTCACCAACGACGGCGACCTGGCGCACCGCCTTTCGCACCCCCGCTTCGGGCACGAAAAGGAATATCATGTGCTGGTCGCCAAACGCCCCGACGAAAAGCAACTCGAAGCCTGGCGGCACGGGGTGGTGCTGGAAGATGGCTACCGCACCCAGCCCGCCGAGGTCAAGATAGCCCGGCTGCAGGGCAAAGGCGCCTGGCTGAAAGTGGTGCTCCGCGAAGGGCGTAAGCGGCAGATCCGCGAAATGGCGCGCCTGACCGGCCTGCCCATCGTGAAATTGATTCGGGTGCGCATCGGCCCGCTGCGCCTGGGACGCCTGAAGCCGCGTGAATGGCGCTATCTGTCCGAAGACGAAATCCGCCAGTTGAAACGCTCTACCACGAAATCATCACGATGATCACCCCCTCACCCCACCCTCTCCTCCCACCGGGAAAGGGGAGGGGAAAGCGGCAGCAGGCCGCAGGGGGGTGAGGTCTTGAGGAGAAGCCATGCCCGACACGACCGAAGCCCACGAAGCCTCTCGCTCCTGGCTCGAACAGCCTGTCTTCGCCCGCCTGACGCTGAACTGGGAGACCGTCCTCTTCGCGCTCATCCTGCTGCTGGCGGTGTTCAGCCGCTTCTACGACCTGGGCACGCGCGTGATGAGCCATGACGAGAGCCTGCACACCTACTACTCGTGGAATCTGTACCGCGGTGCGGGCTTCCAGCACACGCCGCTGATGCACGGGCCGTTGCAATTCCACCTGATCGCGCTCTCCTACTTCCTGTTCGGTGACGGCGACTTCAGCGCCCGCATCCCTGCCGCGCTCGCCAGCGTGCTGACCATCGCCTTCCTGTGGGCTTACCGGCGCTACCTGGGGCGCACAGGGGCGCTGGTCGCCGCCGCACTGGCGTTGATCTCGCCCTATATGCTGTACTACGGACGCTACACGCGCAACGAGGCGCTGGTGGCGATGTTCGGCGTGGTCATGCTGTGGGCCATGCTGCGCTACCTGGAAACCGGCGAGCGGCGCTATCTGTACTGGCTGACGGCCTCGCTGGCGCTGCACTACACAGCCAAGGAGACCGCCTTCATCTATCAGGCACAGGCGATGCTTTTCCTGGGGCTGTGGTTTGTGTGGCGCGTGGTCAAACGCCCCTGGGGCTCGAAAGCCAACCGCGCGCGCTTCACCTGGGCACTTTCGGGCGGTTTGTTGTTTGCCGTCGCCGGCGCAGCCGTGGGCGTGGTGGGGAAAATCGCCCAGCCGGCCAGCGCGACCGAAACTGCCGCGCCGCTACAACCCACTGAAGCCGTCTCGGCGGGCGGTGGTCTGGCCTTCAGCCCGGCGCTGATCCTGATCGGCCTGGCGGGCGTCCTGATCCTGACCGCCCTGGTCTTCTTGATCAGCGGCTACACCTGGGAGCGGCTGCGCCGCGACCGGGCCTTCAGCCTGATCCTGCTGATGGGCACGCTGGTACTGCCGCAACTGGCGCCCTTCCCCGTGCGCCTGATCGGCTGGGATCCGCTGGACTATTCCACCACCGGCATGTTGCACACCGCTGTTTTCCTCGTCCCGCTGGCGCTACTCTCCATCGCCATCGGCCTGCTGTGGAACCGACGCGAATGGCTGGTCAATGCGGCGATCTTCTACGCCATCTTCACCGTGTTCTATACCACGGTGTTCACCAACGGACCGGGGTTCTTCACCGGCCTGGTCGGTTCGCTGGGTTACTGGCTGGAGCAACAAGGCGTGCACCGTGGAAGCCAACCGTGGTACTACTACATCCTGGTGCAGGTGCCGGTGTACGAATACCTGCCGGCGCTGGGCACATTGCTGGCGGGCTACCTGGGCCTACGGCAGCGTCCGTCCACGGCGACCGCTGAAGCGCCGGAGACGGACGAGGAACGCGCGCCTGCGCTGGCGCTGTTCGGCTTCTGGGCGGTCACCAGCCTGATCGCCTACACCATCGCCGGCGAGAAGATGCCCTGGCTGACCGTACACATCACGCTGCCCTTCATCCTGTGCAGCGGCTGGGCGCTAGGCCGCCTGATCGACCGCACGGACTGGCGGCGCGTGCGCGAGGGCGGCTGGCTGGCCGTGCTGCTCATGCCAGTCTTTCTAATGGGGCTTTCCTCAGCCTTCGGTTCGCTGCTCGGCCCCAACCCGCCCTTCCAGGGCAAGGAACTGGCGCAACTCCAGGCCACGAGTACCTTCCTGTTCGCCATGCTCACCGCCGGGCTGAGTGCCTGGGGCATCGCCCGCCTGCTGCGCGACTGGGACGCTTCCCAGGCATATCGCCTGTTCACCCTGGCGGCCTTTGGCATCCTGGCCTTCCTGACCACACGCACGGCCATCCAGGCGACCTACGTGAACTACGACAACGCCACGGAATACCTGGTGTACGCCCATTCCGCGCGCGGGGTGAAGGACGTGATGGCACAGGTCAAGGAAATCTCACGCCGCACCACGAACGGCCTGGACATCGTGGTGGCTTACGACGACGACGTTTCCTGGCCGTTCACCTGGTATCTGCGCAACTACCGCAACCAGCGGTACTACGGCAGCAACCCCGACCCCAGCCTGCGCGACGCGCCGATCATCCTGGTGGGCGACAACAACTTTGGCAAGATCGAGCCCATCGTCGGTAAGGCGTACTACCGCTTCGATTACATCCGCATGTGGTGGCCGAACCAGGACTACTTCAACCTGACCTGGGAACGCATCCGCAACGCGCTGACTGACCCGCAAATGCGCCAGGCACTGTTCCAGATCTGGCTGAATCGTGACTACACGAAGTACGGCGAAATCACCGGCAAGGACATGAGCCTGGCGAACTGGAACCCCTCCGACCGCATGCGGCTGTACATCCGCAAAGACGTGGCCGCCATGATCTGGGATTACGGCGTGACGCCCACGGAAGCTGTGGTGGCCGACCCCTACGAGGGCAAACAGGCCGCGCTGGAAGCCGACGCCATCCTGCAACCGGCGGACACCAGCCTGAACTATCCTCACGACCTGGATATCGCCCCTGACGGCACGATCTACCTGGCGGACACGCGCAACCACCGCATCCTGCACCTGAGCCCGGACGGCGAGGTGCTGCATGCCTGGGGCTCCTTCGGCCAGAGCGAGAACGGCGCTCCGCCGTTGCCGGGCGTGTTCAACGAGCCGTGGGGCATCGGCCTCAGCCCGGACGGCCAGTTCGTGTACGTGGCCGATACCTGGAATCACCGCATCCAGAAGTTCACCGCCGACGGCCAGTTCGTGACCGCCTGGGGCTACTTCGGCACGGGCGAGGCGCCCGATGCCTTCTGGGGGCCGCGTGACGTGGAAGTGGACACCCAGGGGCGGGTATTCGTGACGGACACCGGCAACAAGCGCATCGTGGTCTTTGACGCGGACGGCAACTTCCTGACCCAGTTCGGCACGTTCGGCGTGGCCGCCGGCCAGTTCAACGAGCCGGTCGGGCTGGCGCTCGACGACCAGGGGCACGTGTACGTGGCCGACACCTGGAACCAGCGCGTGCAGGTCTTCCGCGAAACGGAAGGCGTGTTCGTGGTCGCCCATCAGTGGGAGGTGTTCGGCTGGTTCGGCCAGTCACTGGACAACAAGCCCTACCTGGATGTGGACGCGAACGGCAACGTGTTCGTAACCGACCCTGAAGGCTACCGCGTGCTGCAATTCGACGCCGAAGGGAACATCGTGCGCTACTGGGGCGGCTACGGCGCCGGCCCAGGGCAGATCGGCCTGGCAGGCGCAGTCGCCGTGGACGCTCAGGGCGGCCTGTGGCTGAGCGACGCCGGCAACAATCGACTGATGCACTTCACACCCTGACCGATCTCTTCCCTCCCCCGCTGCGCCTGCTTCTCGTCAGGCACAGCCCCCTCCCCTCCCCTATGAAGGGAGGGGAGGGGGCCGGGGGATGGGGAGCGATTCCTC
>CAYSXA010000054.1:0-16129 GCA_964435005.1 uncultured Anaerolineaceae bacterium
GATAAGGAACAGTCGTCGCGCAGCAGCAAGTCCCCCAGTCACCCCGGCTTCAACCTGCGTATGCCCGCGCGCTTTTATTCCTCTTCTTCCAGCCGCACCAGCCGCCGGCGTAACGCCAGCAACGCGGCCTGGGTACGGTTGTTCACTTGCAGCTTCTGATAGATCTCGCGCAGCCGATTGGAAACTGTACTTTCGGCCAGATGGAGTCGTGCCGCAATTTCCTTATTGCTGGCCCCCTGAGCGACAAGGCGCAGCACATCCCGTTCTCCGTCGGTCAGTTGCTCCACGTCTGTGTCTTCCGCAGCGGCCCGACTGAGCCGCCGAAACTCCTCAAGCACCCGGGTAGCCAGCGCCGGGTTGATGAGCGCCTCGCCACGGTGAACAGCGCGGATGGCGTCCAACAACTCGTGTTCGTCCACATCTTTCAAAAGATACCCCCTGGCACCCGCCTTGATGGCTTCGAAAACATAGCGGTCCTGCCGGTAGATGGTGAGCATCACAATCCGCACCGAGGGATCGAAAGCCACAATCCGGCGTGTGGCCTCCACCCCATCCAGGTCGGGCATATTGACGTCCATGAGCACCACGTCCGGGTGGAAGCGGCGAACCATCTCAACCGCTTCGCGTCCATCGCTGGCTTCCCCTACCACTTCCAGGTCATCGGCGCTCTCGCACGCCTGACGCAAACCCAGACGGAAAAGGCGATGATCATCAGCGATCAACACGCGAATCCGTGTCACAATCCACCTCCCTCATTACAAGTCAGTCGTGGGCAACGTCACCCGAATCTCCGTACCATGTCCTGGCTGGCTGGAGAGCAGGAAGGTTCCACCCAGCTTTTCAACCCGCGCCTGCATCTGAGTCAGGCCAACGTGACCACGCCGTACAGCCTCAGGCAACGAAGCCGGATCGAATCCCAAACCATCGTCCCGAATGTGCAGCGAGGCCGAGCGACCTGAACTCAGGTCCAGGTGGATCCACACCATGCCGGCCTGGGCATGCTTCCCCACATTGTGGAGGGCTTCCTGTACGATGCGAAAGAGCGTGACCTCAGCAGCCGGCGAAAGATGGTCTGCCGTACCGGAGGTTTTCAGGTCAACAACCACCTGATTCTGCTCACCAAACTCCTCGGCGAACTGACGCAAAGCAGGCAAAAAGCCCAGTTCTTCGAGCGCCACGGGGCGTAGAGCGAAAATGGCCCGACGCACATCGCGAATGCTGGCGCTCAGGAGGTCTCGCGTGGCGTCCAGCTCAGCATACAAACGGTCCGGGTTCTGATAGAGCAACCGCTGCCAGCGGCTGATGCGCAGGCGAAGGGCTGCCAGGTCCTGAGCCAGACCATCGTGCAACTCTCGCGCCAGGCGCTCCCGGTCTTCCAGCACCGCCATGTGCTGCTGTTGAGCCAGCAATCGGTTCAAGTTGCGCTTGCGCTCCGTAATATCATGAAGAACCACCAGGTAGCCAATGGTCTGACCACGACGGTCTGTCAACAGTGACGAAGTCACCTCGTAGTACTGAAGGGTTTCACCCCGGTCAAGACGCATTTCCTCATGTACGGCATTCTGAGAGCAGCAAATCCGAAGCAGCACCGGCCATCCGACAAACGCCTGCCCAACCGAAAGCCCGATAATCTGCGAAGCCGGCTGCCTCAGTATCTGCTGGGCTGCCGGATTGAGGTCCACCACACGCTGCTGAGCATCCAGCACAATCACCCCGTCTCGCATATTCTCGACGACGGTATGCCGTGCCACCGGCATCAGGTCCAGCCAGCGATAGCGGAAAATCCCCCAGGCCATGGCGAAACCGGAGAGGGTAAGGAGTGCCGGGGCCACGTCGTGGCGGGGAAAGGGGCTATAGCCCAGAACGTACAGGCTGTTCGCCGCCATGGGCACCAGCAGACCAATCAAGATCATGAGCGGTTGACCACGGTAAAAACGCGGGATGAAACGGATCGTTGCCAGCAGCAAGAAAATCGCGACCCCGGTCAGCAGGTAACTGTATCCCGTGTGCACCCAAAACCAGGGCCCGTAGGTCTTACCCACCACGGGAAACGGGCCGGCAGTGTCCAGATACACGTTGCGTCGAATCAAGCCATGAGATGAATCCGTCCAGACCAAAAGGATCGTGATGACCGGTTCAATCGCCAGCAACGCCAGATTCCGGGGCGTCAGCCACTCCTCCCGCCCGGTATATTCGAGCACCAGGGCCAGATACGCCACAGGGCCGATGACGCCAATCGTATATTGCACATTGGCCCAAAAAAGTTTTGTGGTCAGGTCCAGACACGCCAGTTCCAGGCCGTTCGCCAGTGACCACGCAGCAGCCGCCAGCATCAGTAAGACAAAAGGCACAGCCCCTGGCACGGAACGCCGCCGCCATCCATACCCCCCCAAAGCCGCCGAAACGCCCGCTGAAGCCAGCAAGACCCAAAGATAGGGCATGTATTGAACGCGCATCGTCAATGTTGGGTCGTTTCACCCCGCAGAAATCTAACCTGACACCGGCATGAATGTCTTCCCCCCGCGCCCCCCTGTTATGCTTTCAGAAGCGCCCACATCTGCTCGATAGACACCACCACCCGATCATCGCCCTCCCGGCGTTTGAGCTCTACGCCGCCGGCGGCCAGCGACCGCTTGCTCACTGTGGCGCGCCAGGGGATCCCTATCAAATCGGCATCGGTGAACTTCACCCCAGGGCTGGCATCGCGGTCATCCCACAGCACACGCAGGCCGCGCTCTTGCGCCTGGTGATAGATCGCCTCCGCTGGCTCTTCGCCGCCGCGCAGCGAAACCAGGTGCAGGTCAAACGGCGCCCAGGCCACCGGCCAGACCAGGCCATGTTCGTCGTGATGACGCTCCGCCAGCCAGATCAGCCAGGAATCCAGGTGCAAATGCAGCCCGACCACCGCCACCGGACACGCTTTGCCGCGCTCGTCAAGGTACGTGGCTTGCGGCGCGTCCAGCTGGTGGAGCGCAGCGACAGCCAGGGCAGGGTGTGCCTCCAACGGCGCCCCGCAGGCCGGACAGGGCGCGCCAGGGCCGGGGTCGGCGATGTCGGTTACCAGGTCGGCCCGGTAATCGCGCCCCAGGTTCACGTTCCGCAGATGATAGCCTTCGCGGTTGGCACCCGCAACCAGGTTGGGCGAAACGGCGACCAGTTCGTCCACCACCACGCGCACGCGCGGATGGTCAATGCCCACCGGCGAGGCATAGCCCGGCACCGCCCCCACCGCGCGGATTTCCTCCTCCGTGGCCGGGCGCAGGTGGCGCGCGTCGAGCGCACGCGCCAGTTTCGCCTCGTTCAGGTCGGTGTCACCACGGGTAATGGCGAAGACCAGCAATTCCTCACCAGACGCAGTAGTGGCTATGCGAAAAACCGCCTTCGCCGTGCGCGCTGCCGGAATCTCCAGATAAGCCGCCAGTTCCGCAATCGTGGCGCAGGCCGGCGTCGCCACCTCCTCCAACGGCAGAAGATTCTCCTCCGTGGCCCGCTTCCACCCGGCGCGCACGCGATCCCGATCACCTTGCCAGCCACAATCCGTGCAGACCACGCGGCGCGGTTCGCCCTGTGCCGCATCCATCAGCCAGGACGCCGACGTCCCTTCCCCCACGTGCTCATGGCTCAGCCAGGCATCCACCAGGGCAGCCAGCCGCGCCGCCCACGCCGTCGCTTCCCCGAACACGCACACCACACCAGCGTCCAGCGCCAGCGCCCGCCCCGCTTCGTCCGCCTCCCAGTGGAACTGGTACAACAGGCGCGGCAACTGACGGTACGACGCTACTGCCGAGACCGCCAGACGATCCACCGTCTGCGCCCAATCCTCCCAACAACGCGGCGCGGACGGCAATGTCCAGTCCACCGCCTGTCCGTCAAGCGCCTGCAAGCCCGCCTCCAGCCGTTGCTGCGCCCGCTGCAGCAAACGCACTCCAAACGGAGTCCAGTGGTTCCCGTCCGCCGTCGGGAGAAGGTACCCCGCCCGTGTCAGCCAGCGCAGACCTTCTCCGCGCGCACCAGATGGCGCTTCTCGCAATGTTCCGCCAAACGTCGCTGAAAACCGCATGCGATCCTCGCTCTCAACGCACACGGCCTCCCACCTGCGTGGAAGGCCGCGGTTTCAAATCAGATCCTCATCGTCCAGCCAGAGATCTTCGTCTTCCCATTCTTCGTCTTCCCATTCTTCGTCATCCTCCAGCCATTCTTCCTCTTCCCATTCCTCCACGTCGGGAACAGCCACTTTATACGTCAGACAACCCTCATCCGGGTTGATCTCGATCCGGACAGCGGAGCAGTAATTCTCATCCAGGAAGACGCAATCGGTGTAATAGCAGCGAACGCGTGGCATGGTTCCTCTCCTTAAGTGCAAAGGTTACTCAGGAGCGATCAGCCGCAGACTGGCAAGCAGGAGCAACAATACCATCACTACCGCCGAAAGCACACAGAACGGGCAAACCGCATGGAGCACCGCGACCTCAATATAGGTCAGATAAGCGGAGTAGATCACGCCGGTCAGGGTGATGCCAAACACGCCATAAGCGCTCAACGCAGCCCAGATCTCACCACGCGGCTCCATGATCAACAGGAAAAGCAGGACGAGATACGCGCCAGCACCTAACAACGCGATAGGAATGCCATGGATCTCGGAATACACGCTGGCGTTGACCGTCTCGCAATCGCCAATACCGGCACAGGCAGCCACCCGATGTGCCAGCTTGATATACGTCAGGTAAGTCGAATCGAGCAACCCGATCAGGGATAGCCCGATCATGATCCACCGGGCAGTGCGGTTTCGTTCATCCATCAGGGTTGCGCCTCCTTGAGCGCTTCGTCGAGGATTTGTTTCATCCCCGGCACAGCAGGGTCACTGCTCTCGAAGGGATGCACGCCCTCGTAGCGCTGACCACTCACCTCAAACGTGGGCGTGCCGCGCACACCGAAGTTGAAAGCGACCTGGCTCTGGCGATACAACGCTTCGCGGTGTGTGCCGTTATCCAGACATTGCAGCAGCGCACTGCGATCTGCGCCGACCTGCGTCGCCCATTCTACCAGATTGCCACGGGTGAAGGCCTGCGCGCCCTGCATCTGGTACAGCAAGTCGCGGTACTCCCAGAACAATCCCTGGTCAGCGACGCAGTAAGCCGCCTGTGCCGCGAGCAGGGAAACATTGCTCACAAAGGACATGGTGTACACTTCCAGGCGCACCTGCCCGCTGCGCACGTACTGCTCAATCACCTGCGGCTCGATGTCCTCCACAAAGCGACGGCAGTTCGGACAGGCCAGGTCTTCGTAAATCAGCAGGGTGACCGGCGCATTCGGGTCGCCCAGCGTGGGATGGCCGGTTTCCGTCATCCCACGGGGCACATCCGGGTAGAAACTGGTGACCTCCGGCGGCGCCGGGCGGGTGACCTGCACCAGTACGAAGGCCAGCATGACCGCGATCAACCCCAGGCCGCCGTACACCAGCCAGGTGTTGCCGCGATCAGCGTTGGGTTGGGGTTTCCGTTTCTTTGCCACAGACGCTCCTCAATCCAGATACCAGAAGGCTGCTTCCGAGCCTTCGGGCAGCGATTTTACCCCAGCGGGGACGATCAGTAAAGCGTTCGCCTGAACCAGCGACAGCAGGTTACCCGACCCCTGGTGCCCGGTCAGGCGGGCAACCAGGCGGCCATCCGCGTCCGGCGTGACGACAGCGCGCAGGTAACTCTCGCGCCCGTCCGAAGTCACCGCCTCCGCCAGGCGGGCCACCCGGCGCGGGCGCTCCCAATCTGTGCGCCCCTGCATCTTGAACAACACCGGGCGGGCGAAGATTTCGAAGGTCACAAAAGCGGATACCGGGTTTCCCGGCAACCCCAGAAACGGGACGCCCCGATACGCGCCAAAGGCCACCGGCTTGCCGGGACGCATGTTCACCCGCCAGAAGTCCAGCCGACCGTAGCGTTCAACCACCGCACGCACGAAGTCGAACGCGCCCACGCTCACCCCCGCCGAGGAGAGAATCAAGTCCGCCCCGGCGTCCACGGCGCGATCCAGGCGCTGCTGCACGTCCCCCGCATCGTCCGCCGCCACGCCCAGCGGGATGACCTCCGCGCCGCAGCGTTCCGCCAGGGCGTGCAGCGTGTAGGTATTCGCGTCGTAAATCTTCCCCGGCCGCCAGGGAGAGCCAGCAGGCAACAGTTCATCGCCGCTGGAGAGCAGCGCCACGCGTGGCCGGCGGTACACGGCCACTTCGCCCAGGCCGAGCATCCCCAACAACCCTAACTCCTGCGGGCGCAGCACCCGCCCTGGGGCAAGCACCTCCTGGCCGCGGCGCATATCCTCACCGACCTGGCGCACAGCGTTTCCCCGCCTCACTGCCCGCAGCACGCGCACCTGCGCCGGCAACGGCGCGCCGGGATCCCGCACGCCGAAATCGGTCTCCTCCACCGGCACCACGGCGTCCGCGCCGGGCGGCAACGGCGCACCGGTCATGATGCGCGCGGCCTCGCCGGCCTGCACAGGCGTCTCCACATACGTGCCGGCGGGCACATCGGCCACCACGCGCAGACGCACCGGTCGTTCCGGGCTGGCGTCACGGACATCCACCGCCCGGACGGCAAACCCGTCCATGCTGGAGGTCGGCAGCGGCGGGAAGTCCATCGGCACGCGGATAGGCTGCGCCAGCACCCGTCCCAACGACTGCATCAACGACACGCTTTCCGCTTCCAAGGGTTGGAATGCGGCCAGCAACTCTTCCAGTGCTTCTCGAACCGGTCGTAAGGTCATGTTGGCTCCTCGTAGAGACCGTATTCTACCCGAATTTTGAGTTCGGATTCCCCCCTTCACCACATCAAGTCACTCCCCCATCTCAACGGATTATCCGGGTCTCACCCGCCGGGCCTCCAGCACGTTGGGGATCTGCTCCACCAGGGTGAGCAATTTACTCAGTTCGGCCACGCTGGCCACTTCCAACACCAGGCCGATCACCGCCCGGTGTCCACTCACCTTGACCCCGACATCCCGGATGTTCACCCCCTCGTTGGCGATCACCGTGGAAACGTCGCGCATCAGCCCATCACGGTCAAACGCGATCACCTCCACCGCCACAGGGTAGGTAGCCTTTTGCGACCCCCAGGACAGTTGAACCAGTCGCTCGCGCTCTACAGTGTTCAGGATGTTCGGACAATCCCGCCGATGGACGGTCACCCCATACCCGCGCGTCACGTAACCCACAATCTCATCTCCCTGCACCGGATTACAGCACCCTGCCAGGCGGAAGAGCATCCCCTTCAGGCCAATGATTTCAGGTTTCCCTCCGTCGTCACGGCGAGTCGGACGGCGCGGAGGCACCTGCTCCTTCTCCGGCAGCGGCAGGCGGTTCACCAACTTCCCCACCGGCAAATCGCCACACCCCAGGGCAACCAGCATATCTTCCGTGCTGTTGTACCCCAAATCGTTCGCCAGCCGCTCCAGGTTGATCTCGCCCACCGCCAGGCGCTTCAGCTCCCGATCCAGGATGGCACGTCCCCGGCTCAGGTTGAGTTCCCGGTTCTGGCGCTTGAACCACTGGCGGATCTTTGCCTTCGCGCGAGTGGTGGCCACCATGTGCAGGTGCGGATTCAGCCAGTCGCGGCTAGGGCCGCCACGCTTGGCCGTCAGGATCTCCACCTCATCGCCGGTCTTCAGCTGATAATTCAGGGGAACCAGCCGTCCGTTCACTCGCGCGCCGCGACAACGATGGCCGATATCCGTGTGGATGTGATAGGCGAAGTCGATCGGCGTGGAACCTGCGGGCAGGTCGATGATATCGCCACGGGGCGTGAACACAAAGACGCGGTCGGAGAACACATCGCTCTGCATACCGTCCACGAACTCGTCCGCGTCTTCCACGTCGTTGCGCCATTCCATCATCTGGCGCAGCACGCGTACGCGCTGCAGATAGCCCTCGTCGTGCGGCGCTCCCTCCTTGTAACGCCAATGCGCTGCGATACCGTACTCTGCCTGCTCGTGCATCTCCCAGGTGCGGATCTGCACCTCCAGCGTCTTGCCGTCGTCCCATTTGACCGCCGTGTGCAGGCTCTGGTAAAAGTTATCCTTCGGCGAGGCGATGTAATCGTCGAACTCGCTGGGGATCGGGCGCCAGTGTGTATGGATCAGGCCAAGGACCAGATAACACTCTTTGACCTCGTTGACGATAATACGCACGCCGCGCACATCGTACACCTTTTCGAACGGCACCCCCTTGCGTTGCATCTTGCGATAGATGGAGTAGATATGCTTCGGGCGGCCGGTGATCTCCGCCTGGATGCCTTCCTCGGCGAGCAGTTTGCGCAGGCGCTCCTCAATCTGCTGCACCTCCCGCTCGCGCTCAGCACGGCGCTCGTTCAACCTCCTGGCGATCTCCAGGTAGGTTTCTGGTTCCAGATAGCGAAAAGCCAGGTCTTCCAGCTCCCACTTGATTTGCCAGATACCCAGCCGATTGGCCAGCGGGGCGAACAGGTCCAACGTCTCGCGGGCGATGCGCCGCCGTTTGGATTCGGGCAGCGCGTGCAACGTGCGCATGTTGTGCAGGCGATCGGCAAGCTTGATCAGCACCACTCGTGGATCGTCAGCCATCGCCAGGAAGGTGTTGCGCCAGGTTTCCGCGCTGAGGTGGTAACGCCGTGAGCGCCGCGCCTCTTCGGCCTCTTTGATCGCTGCTTCTTCGGCCTCGGTCAACACCCCCATGTGCTGATCCCCGCGCGAGACGCGCGGCAGGTTGGTCAGTTTGGTCACGCCGGCGACCAGGCGCGCCACTTCCTCGCCAAACTCGCGCTCCAGGTCCTCCAGCGTGATCTCCGTATCTTCTACCGTATCGTGCAACAGTCCCGCCGCAATCACTGCCGGCGGGACCCAAAAATCAGCCAGGATTTGTGCCACGGCCACACAATGGGTGACGTAATTTTCGCCCGTGGCACGCATCTGCCCCTGATGCGCCTGTTCCGCCACGCGATAAGCGCGCAACACGAAGTCACGCTCCGGCGGGCTGAAGCGCTCCGGAAGAGATTCCATCAAGTGTTCAATCGTCAGTGTGGTGTTCACCATCCTCAAGTATAATCCGGCGAGATAAGAGCGGCAAGCAATTGGGCAAGCAATTGATGGTATAATATAGGCGCATCTGGGGATGACAGGCTTCGACGGCTGAGGACGGTCCCAGACTGCGAGCCGAGAGGCGCCGATCTCGTAAAATCAGCGCAAAACAAGAAGTGCCAACCGCACTGAATACGCCGCTCTGCCCCTCGCTGCCTAACCCGCAGTGAAGGCAGAGTCCCGGTCCCGCAAGTGGGCCGGCGTCCGTCGGTCACCGACCTCCGGCAGGTGCCGATCGGGCGACCCAAAGCCGGAGTGCCACGTGCGACGCCGCTAAGCGCGTGAAAGACCCAGCGGCTGGCCCTGGATGTTCCTCTGTCGTTCGCGGGCTCCAGGGCGAACAAAGCGAACGACTACGCTCGTAGAGGTCTGAGGGCCCAATCAGTCGGACGCGGGTTCGAATCCCGCCATCTCCACCAGAAAACGCATGCGACGCGCCTCGATTGGCGCGTCGCACGTGCTTAATGGGCCGGTAGCTCGCCCAGGGTGACCCGAACGGTAACCTCCTGCCGTTGTCGCACCACGCGCAATGTGACCGTATCCCCCGGCGCGTAGTGGTAGAGTGCGTTGATAAAGGGGTGATCGGGGTCCAGCGAAGTCTCGCCAAAGGCCACGATGATGTCGCCGCGGCGCAAGCCGGCGCGCTCCGCCGGGCTGCCTGCCGCCACGGCGGAGACGTACACCCCCCATTCCACACCCAGATCGTAAAACGCGGCAATGCGCGGCGTGATCCACTGCCAGGTGATCCCCAGGTAAGGCCGTGCCACGTACCCTTTGGCGATCAACTGCTCGGCCACCGCACGCACAGTGTTTGAGGGAATGGCAAAGCCCAACCCCTCGGCCACATCGCCGCCCAGGCCGCTGCCGCGCACAATCAGGGTATTGATCCCGATCACCTCACCCGCCAAGTTGACCAGCGGCCCGCCGGAGTTGCCGTGGTTGATCGCCGCGTCCGTCTGGATCAATCCTTCCAGCTGGTAGCCTTTGCCGGTATCCAGGTTGCGCCCGGTGGCGCTGATCACGCCCACCGTGACCGTGTTCTTGAAATCCCCCAGCGGCGACCCAATGGCAATGACCGTCTCGCCGGGCTTGAGCGCATCCGAGTTGCCCAGACGGGCCACGGCGGGCATCGTCCCTTCCGCCTGAAGCACGGCCAGGTCGGCAAAACGGTCTGTGCCGACTACATGAGCAGGGAGTTCTGTGCCATCGGCCAGGATCACTCGCACCTCGACCGTATCTTCCACCACATGGTTGTTCGTCAGGATATAGCCATCCTCAGAAATGATCACTCCACTGCCGCTCACCGTCTGGTCCGGCTGCTGACCGAAAATGGTCATCGCGCCAGGGATGCGCCCGATGACGGTAACCACCGCCGGGCCGACCTGCTCCACCGCCTGGGTGATCGCGGTTTCCACCTGAGTGGTATCCACTTCCAGGCGGGTGACGGCCTGCACCGGTGTGGCGGGCGCAGGCGGAGTGGGCGGCGTTGCCCGCATGGCGCGGTACACCGCCAGGCCGCCGGCGAACGCCCCGGCAAGCGCCGCCCCGGCCACAGCCACCAGCACGAACCCGATGTAGAGCACACGTTTCCAGGACATGGGAGTTGGTGACCGGTGATTAGCGATTGATGACTGGTGGTTGGTGGTCAGCGGCGACGGCGGCCTGCGCCCATCACCAGGGTGACGTAGTACAGCAACTGCATCAGCGCGGTGACCAGCGCGGCCACGTAGGTCAGCGCTGCGGCGTTGAGCACCGCGTTCACTCCACGCCGCTCTTCCTCGCCCATGATGATGCCCGTCTCGGCGAGCAGACGTTTGGCGCGCGCCGAGGCGTTGAACTCCACCGGCAAGGTGACCAGGGCGAACAACGCCCCGGCGGAGAACACGGTCACTCCCAGCCAGGCCAGACCGGTCCAGCCGATGAACAACCCGACCAGGATCAGAATCCAGCCCAGTGTGGAGCCGATGTTCACCGCCGGCACCATCAGGGAACGTGCCTTGAGTGGGAGATAGCCTTCTTCGTCCTGCAACGCATGCCCCAATTCGTGCGCAGCCACAGCCAGCGCAGCCACAGATCGGCTGGCGTACACATCCTGCGACAGCCGCAGGACCTTGGTCCGCGGATCATAGTGATCCGTCAGGCTGCCGGGCACGGCCTCGATCTGCACGCCGTACAGCCCGCCGTAGCGAATCAACTGCTCGGCGGCCTCTGCACCGCTCAGCCGGCTGCTCACCGGCACCCGACTCCATTTGTGAAACGTGCTCTTCACGTACCACTGGGCGGCGAACATCAACAGCATCGCCGGCCCGATGAAAAGCCAGTAGCGCGGATCGAAGTAGAACATACGCGCCTCCTCTATCTTTCAGGTTCCATCGCACAGGGCCAGGAGCACAAAGAACGCAGTCGTCTCTTCATGCTCCTGGCGTTTCCTGGAGCCTCTTAGCGCCATTGGTGTCCTTGGCGCCCTTGCGTTACTTCACCGCTCCCGACTGGATTAACTCAATCGCCTTGTCGAGTTGCGGGTCCACGCCGTTCTGGATGTCTTCATCCGAGAGGATCATCACCTGATCTTCCGTCAGGCCCAGCTCCTCCAGATCCACGCCGGCATCCCACTGCTCTTGCGTGAAGACGGCGACCACCACGTCCGGCTCCAGCCCGACGCCGTGGATCAGGCGTTCCTTTGGCGTCAACCAGCGGGCAATGGTCACGCGGGCTGCGCCACCCACGTCACTCTTCAGCGGGATCCAGTTCTGTACCGAGCCTTTGCCGAAGGTGCGCATCCCCACCAGCAGACCGCGCCCGTAATCCTGGATCGCGCCGGCCACGATCTCCGAAGCGGAAGCCGTGCCCTCGTTGACCAGCACCACCAGCGGGATTTCGGTCGCCACGCCACCGGGTTGGACCTCATAAGTGTTGCGCGTGCCATCGCCAAAGTCCTCATACAGAACCACGCCATCCGAGAGGAATTCCGAGGCCACCTCCACCGCGGTGTTCAGGTAACCACCACCGTTGTTGCGCAGGTCAAGGATCAGCGCATCCGGGTTTTGCGCCAGCAGGTCTTCCAGCGCCTTGCGCAGTTCCTGATCCGAATCCTGACCAAACTGGAACAACTGCACATAAGCAATGTTCGTTCCTTCGATCATGTGGTATTCCACGCTGGGGATGGTAATCTTCGCCCGCGTGATCACCACATCGAACGGTTTGGGCACGCCCTCACGGCGGATAGTCAGGGTGACCTGAGTCCCTGCCGGGCCAAGCACCTTGCGGATGACCAGGTTGCCGTCCACACCGGTCATGTCTTCGCCGTCCACGGCGATCACCTGATCGCCGGGCTTCAGGCCGGCCTCCTCCGCCGGGCTGCCAGGCATCGGACTGACAATGGTCAGGTACTCCCCGTTCGGGTCCACCCAGGCGCCGATGCCCTCATACTTGCCCTCCAGCGGGATGTTCGCCTGCGTGTACTGGTCCGGGTCCATGTAGGACGTGTGCTGATCGCCCAACGCGTCCATCATGCCGCCGATTGCGCCGTAAATCATCTTTTCTTCGGGCACCGGCTGGTCCACGTATTGATCGTGGACGATCTGCCACACCTCCCACAGGCCATCCACCATCTTCTGGAAGTTCTCGTCGCCGTAATCCTGCGCCGGCGGCATCGGCGTGGGCTTAACCGAAGGATGACCTTCCGGTAAAGCGGGCGACGAGGGTTGAACCACCGTCGGCGCTTCGGAACGTCCGCCAAACAACACCCGCCCGGCCAGCAAGCCGCCGGAGAAGGTGCCCGCCAGCAAAACGGCAACCAGGACACATCCGCCAATCCAGTAAAGGGCTTTCGAGGATTTCATCGCATCTCCTGCTTTTTAGAACGCCCCAGGCGTCCCATGGTGTAGCACAAGCGTATCACAATTCGATTAGAAAACAGTAAGAGAGAGATTAACTTTCGTCTTCCGAGACCGTCTCCCCGCGCAGCGCTGCCACCCGGCGTGATAGTTCCTCCAACGCTTTCTCTTCCCCCTGCCACGGGCGCGCCGCCCGCTGACCGGCCTTACGCAACAATTCGAACTGCTGCGACAGGTTACCGCGTGAGAGGGAGAGGAACAACAACCCGTTCACCCCGATTACCAGGGCAACCACCAGACACAATACCAGCAACACTTTACCGTCCATTGACCTCACCTTGCCAACCCGGTGGAAAGGCCTTCACTGAAGGCAACACCAGGTCCACGTGCTCGTCCGTGGTCGCCGTGCCGATCAGCACGGTCACCATCCCGACAGCTTTCGCTCCGCGCAGGTTGCGCACCGAATCCTCGACCATGGCGCAACGGGCCGGATCGCGCACCCCGGCCTGCCGCATCGCCAGCCGATACACCTCCGGCTGGGGCTTCGCCAGTCCGTTCATCATCCAGACGTCCACAACCCCTTCAAAGCAGTCTGCCACCTCCAGCCGCTCCAGCACCCGGCGGGCGTGCGCGGCATCCGCGTTGGTGAACACCCACCGCCTCGCTGGAAGACTTTTCAGCACACGCCGCAACGCCGGATCAGGCTCCAGGTATTCTTCCAGCGGCACATCGTGGACGTAGGCCAGGTAATCGGCCATGTCCACCGCAAAGTCGGCCTGCAAGCCACGCAGCGTGGTGCCATACTCCCGATAGTAACGCTCGCGTAACGACGGGATCTGGGACAGGGGTAACCCCAGGCGTTCGTGCATGTAACGACCAATCCGCGCACGGATCGCCTGCCACATCCCGTTGCCCTGATAGAGCGTATCGTCCAGGTCGAAGAAGATCACATCCAGCGGCACAGGGGTATTATAATACGCCCATGCCCATCCGCATCCTCCCCGACGAAGTCGCCTCCCAAATCGCCGCCGGCGAAGTGGTGGAACGCCCGGCGTCCGTGGTCAAAGAGCTGATCGAGAACGCGCTGGACGCCGGCGCACGGCACATTCGCATCCGCGTGCAGGACGCCGGTCAACGGCTGATCGAGGTCGCCGATGACGGCCATGGCATCCCGGCGGACGAATTGCCGCTGGCGGTGACACGCCACGCCACGAGCAAACTCGCCAGCGCAGCGGAGCTGTTCGCTATCCGCACGCTGGGCTTTCGCGGTGAAGCATTGGCCTCTATCGCCTCAGTCTCCCGGCTGACGATTACCTCACGCACGGCGGAATCCCCCCTCGGCGCACGCCTGCGCGTGGACGGGGGGCACGCAGGCGAGATCGAACCAGTCGGCGCGCCGGTCGGCACACTGGTACGCGTGGAAGACCTGTTCTACAACGTGCCCGCCCGACGCAAGTTCTTGAAAAAACCAGCCACCGAACGCCGACAGATCGACGGACTGGTCACGCGCTACGCGCTGGCTTATCCCCAGGTTCGCTGGCACCTGGAAATAGAAGGGCGGATCACGCTGCAAACCAGCGGCAACGGCGATCGCCGCGAGGTGCTGGCCGTGCTCTACGGGCCAGACGTCGCCCGTCAGATGCTCGAAGTAATCACCGCCGACGGCGACCTGCGGTTGAGCGGTTTCGTCAGCCCCACCTCGCTCACCCGTTCCAATCGCCAGGGGATCACCTTCTTCGTGAACGGGCGCTGGGTGCAGGACCCCGCACTGACCAGCGCGCTGATCCAGGCCTACCACACTCTGCTGATGGTCGGGCGCTACCCGCTGGCGGTGCTCTTTCTTGAGATGCCACCCGAAGCGGTGGACGTGAACGTCCACCCCGCAAAAGCCGAAGTGCGCTTCCGTGACCACGATACGGTCTTCCGGGCCGTGCAGCGCGGCGTGCGGCGCGCCCTGCTCGCCTACACCCCGATCCCGGACGCCGACACCTTGACAGCTTCGGGCTGGAAAACACCACCCGTGACGTGGAGCGGGAGGGATCAGGCCGCTGCACCACCGGAAACTCTGCCTTCTCTCGAGCAGCCCCAACCCACACCCAGCCAGGCGCCGCTTCCTGGTGGCCAGGTGCCGCTTTTGAGGCTGCTCGGTCAGGTCGGCGCGACGTACCTGGTCGCCGAGGGACCGGACGGGCTCTACCTGATCGACCAACACGCCGCCCACGAGCGCGTGTTGTTTGAGCAATTCATGGCTCAGCGAAACGGCCACATCCCCAGCCAGCGCCTGTTGCAACCGGTCAGCGTGACCCTTTCCTCGACCGACGCGGCGTTGCTGGAGCCTCAGTTGCCCGCACTCGTGCACCTGGGTTTTGAAATCGAGCCGTTTGGGCCAAATACCTTCCGCATCCGCGCCGTGCCCACCTTGCTGGCACACATGGATCCCGCCGCGGCGCTGCGCGTCCTGCTGGAAGACTTTGAGGAAGACGAAACACCGCTGCAAAACGAGGTCGAGGCGCGCATCATCGCCCGTGTGTGCAAGCGCGCCGCAGTCAAGGCCGGGCAAATCCTTTCGCCGGAGGAACAGGAACGGCTACTGCGCGATCTGGAGACCTGCCAGTCGCCACGTACCTGCCCGCACGGACGCCCGACGATGATCCACCTTTCCGTGGATCTACTGGAGCGTCAATTTGGTCGCAAAGGCGCGCGATAACGCCGTTTTATCAGATTTGACTTTTCCCTGAACTCGTGCTACAGTATGCACGCAGGCAGGTGTTCTTTGCAAGAGAAGCAGGAAGCATTCCCTTCATCCGTGCGGAACGCTCTGCCGGAGAATTTTGCACAGAAAGGAGGAAGGCTCATGGCAGAGCGCGAAACCGGAGTGGTCAAGTGGTTTAACGCCACCAAAGGTTACGGCTTTATTGCCCAGGACAACGGCAGCGGTGACGTGTTCGTTCACTACAGCGCCATCCGTGGTACCGGCTATCGCTCCCTCGAAGAAGGCCAGCGCGTCGAGTTCACGGTCGTCCAGGGTACCAAAGGCCCCCAGGCCCAGGACGTAGTCGTTTTGGCCTGAGACCCCCCCACGGGGCGGGAAATCCCGCCCTGTGTGTATTTAATCCACAGAGCACAGATTTTCTCGCCCACATTCCGCACCCTGAGTGGCGAGAAGAGGGAATTTTGGGTAAGCTTGGTGT
>CAYSXA010000055.1:0-16089 GCA_964435005.1 uncultured Anaerolineaceae bacterium
CCTCCGGCCTCCCCTTCCGCTTTGCTGTCATTCTACTCAAAATGCTTATAGGAGTAACATGACTGCTTTTGTCATCCACAACCCTTATGCCAACCGCTGGAACTCGAGCAAGCGGCGAAGCGAGATCGAAGCCGCTTTGCAGGCTGCAGGGATCGACTTCACCCTGGAGACCACCAACGGGCCGCGAGAAGCCACCCGGCTCGCCGCGCGCGCAGCTCAAGAAGGCTACCGCCTGATCATCGCCGCCGGCGGCGATGGCACGATCGGCGAAGTGATCAATGGGATCGCCCAGGGCGCCGGAGAGGGAGACTGGCCGTCCTTTGGAATCTTGCCCACAGGCACCGCGAACGACCTGGTGCACAACCTGGGCTTGCCGCTCGACCTGAACGCCATGGCCCGGATCATCGCTGCCGGACACACCCGCCTCATGGACGTCTGCCGGGTGAACGACCTGTACTTCGCCAACAACGCCGCCGTAGGCCTGGAGCCCACGATCACGGTGATCCAGCAACAAATCACCTGGATCAAAGGGGTGCCGCGCTACCTGATCGCCACCCTGCGCGGCGTGATGCGCAACCCTCAGTTCGAGATGCACATCGAGTGGGAGGAAGGCTCCTATGAAGGACCGGTTACCCTGGTCACCGTGGGCAACCATCGGGTAACAGGCGGCTTGTTCTACATGGCCCCACACGCCGACGGCTTTGACGGGAAGCTGACCTTTGTCTTCGGCTACGTGCCCACCCGGCGACGCATCCTGCAAATTCTCCCCAAGACGATGAAGCCGGACAAAGGAAGTTACGTGGAAGAGCCAGAGATCAAGGAAATCCACACGCGGTGGCTGCGTGTGCACACGGCCCCCCCAACGCCAGCCCACGCCGACGGGGAAATCTACACCGAGGCGGGCACAGACTTTGAGTTCGAAGTCATCCCTGCGAGGCTCCCGGTTTTGATGCCCCCACCCTGATCCACTCAGCTCACACAACACCAGGAGGCAAGCATGGATTCCGCTTCGCTGGCCCGCTGGATCTCGGTCTTCTTCGACAGTTCTATCCTCTCTCTGCTGGTCTTTCCCGCCCTTGGCTGGCATACAGCCCGCTGGCGCGGGGTGGGCTGGTCACTGGTGGCCTTGCTCATCCTCTCCGGCCTGCCGCTGATCTACATCCTGGTAGGCATGCGCAAGGGCTGGGTCAGCGACCTGGAACTCAGCCGACGCGAAGAAAGGCCACGGTTCATCCTGGTCAGCCTGAGCAGCGATATCCTGGCGCTCACCGTGCTCGCCCTGGGCAATGCACCGCGCCCACTCTGGGTGCTGGCGCTGATCTACACCTGCCTGGGCCTCACCATGTTCACCGTCTCCAACTTCTGGAAGATCAGCCTGCACATGGTCGGTGTGGCGGGTTTTGCCACCCTGCTGGTGTTCTACTTCGGTCAGGCTGCCTGGTGGACGTATCTCGCGTTGCCCGTGGTCGCCTGGGCGCGGCTGTATCGCAAAAAACATACGCCAGCGCAACTGGTCGCGGGTGCATTCGGGGGAATCCTGATCACCGCAGCAGTGCTATTGACCTTCCAGATACGGGCACCGTTTCCCTGACATGCTTCTGCGCCTGGTCGCCTGGTTTTTAGGGCATCTGTACACCACATTGGCCTGGTCATACGACGCCGTAGCCGCCCTGGTCTCGCTGGGGCACTGGCGCGCCTGGGTGTACACCGCACTGGACGACCTTCCCGGCCCCCGCGTGCTGGAGCTGGGACACGGGCCAGGCCATTTACTGCACGCCCTGACCGCACGAGGCATGTGGGCTGTTGGTATCGACGCTTCCTGGCCAATGAGCCGCCGGGCGCGCCGACGGGGAGCATCCCCCTTGGCACACGCCCGCGCCCAGCGCCTGCCCTTCCGGGATCAGAGCTTTGACCAGGTGGTCGCCACCTTCCCCCCATCCTTTATTTTCGAAGAAACCACCCTGCGCGAAGTCCATCGCGTGCTCCGACCGGGCGGGCGGTTGATCGTGCTGCTCGGCGCGCGGCTGAGCAGTCGTTCACTGCCCGCTGTTCTGCTCCAATGGATCTACCACCTGACCGGACAGGACACACCGGGGACGCCAGAAACACTGTTGCGTCCTTTCGAGCGTGCCAGCTTCACACCGCGTCTGCTCTGGCGAGAAGGGCAAGGGGCGCGTCTGCTCTATCTCATCGCTGATTGCAAAAAGACAACGTCTCTCTCCTTCCACGCGAAGTGGTAAAATCAAAATATGGAAATCCGGATCGCAGTTGCCAAAACACGGAAGTACGCCACCTCGGAAAGCGGCGATACGCTCGAAGTCATTGAGCGCCCGGGCGGCGGGTTGTCTGTGGTGCTCGCCGACGGGCAACGCTCCGGGCGCAGCGCAAAGGTAATTTCGAACATCGTGGTGCGTAAGGTGATCAGCCTGCTGGCCGAAGGCGTGCGCGATGGCGCAGCCGCGCGCGCC
This sequence comes from uncultured Anaerolineaceae bacterium, assembly GCA_964435005.1. Lineage (GTDB taxonomy): Bacteria > Chloroflexota > Anaerolineae > Anaerolineales > DRMV01 > CAYSXA01. Next base: position 2,469 of record CAYSXA010000055.1, read on the forward strand.
GCCTCCGACGCACTGTTCACCGAAAAAGGCGGTCGTGTGCAGGCCACGCTGAACATCCTCTCCGTGGATCTGCGTACCCAGACGCTGGTCATCTTGCGCAACAATCCTGCGCCGGTGCTGGTGGTGCGCAACAGCGATCACATGGATGTGCTGGACAGCGACAGCGTACCCGTCGGTCTGTACGCGAATACGCGTCCGGTGATCAGCGAGATTCCGCTTCAGGTTGGGCTGATGGTGGTGATGTTCACCGACGGCCTGCTCCACGCTGGTGAACGATATGGGCAACCGATAGATGTGATCACCTGCCTGCGGGCGCTGGTGGACGACATCACCTCGCCACCGCCGGCCCAGGAGATCGCCGACTCGCTGCTCAACCACGCGCTGCAGCTTGAGCAGGGGCGCCCCAGCGACGACATCAGCGTGGTGGTGCTCCAGGTGGTGCCACGCTCGGGTGACCCGATCCGCAGGATGACTATCCAGATGCCGATCTGAGATGCATCCGCTCCCCTTCCGTCGCCGCCTGGCCGCTGCCTGGCGCGACACGCGACTGCTCCTCCGGCAATTCCGATGGCCGCTACTGGCCTTTTCCGCCTGCGTGCTGGGGAGCGGTTTTGTTTATTTCCGACTTGCCCAACGTGCTGGCCTGCCATTGAGCGGCCCCAGCGAAGCGATTTACACGGTGCTCACGCTGGCCTTTCTACAACCTACCGGCGACTTCCCCCGAGTCTGGTACCTGCAGGTCTTCTACTTCCTGATGCCCGTGATCGGCCTGGGATTGCTGGCACAGGGGCTGGCGGATTTCGGTACCATGTTGTTCAACCGACGCGCACGCAGCAAGGAGTGGGAAATGGCGGTCAGTTCCACCTTTCGTGACCACACCATCCTGGTCGGGTTGGGACATCTGGGGTATCGCGTGGTACACCATCTGCTTCAACTGGGCCAGGACGTGGTGGTGATTGAAGTCAATCCACAGAAGGACTTGGTCACGGCCACGCGGGCGCTGGGCCTGCCCGTGCTGGAAGACGACGCTAGCCGAGAGACCGCCTTGCGAGCTGCCGGCGTGGAACGGGCACGTACCATCGTGCTTTGTACTCAAAACGACAGTCTGAACCTTCAGGTCGCCGTCAAGGCGCGATCGCTGAACCCGAACATTCAGGTGGTCGTGCGGATTTTCGACGACGACTTCGCACAGGCACTCCAGGAGCAATTCCACTTCCACGCACTGAGCGCGACCGGGATGGCCGCGCCGGTCTTTGCCGCTGCTGCAGCTGGCGTGGAAATGACCCATCCGCTGATGGTGGAAGGCACCCCGTTGAGCCTGGCGCACCTCACCGTGCAGGCAGAGAGCACCCTGGTCGGATTGACCGTGCGCGAGGTAGAGCGCGACTTCAACCTGTCTGTGGTACTGCTGCGGCGTAGCGGAAAGTCCGACCTGCACCCCGGCAGCGGACGTCGTCTGCACCCCAACGACCAGATCGGCGTACTCGGTGATCCAGACGCCATTGGCCAGCTGGTACAGGCCAACCGACCTCAAGAGGCGTGAGATGAGTTCCCCGCGGCGCACGCTGACGATTGGTCTGGTCGGCCCGTGCGGCGCGGGCAAGACCACGCTGGCACGGGCGTTGCGCGCGCGCGGATACACAGTACGACATATCGCCCAGGAACATTCACACGTGCCCGATATGTGGCGGCGGCTGGCCAATCCCGATATGCTGATTTTCCTGGACGTTTCCTTCGAGGTCGCCACTAAACGGCGGCGTCTCTCCTGGCGCAAGCGGGACTATCTGGAACAACAACGCCGCCTGGCGCACGCCCGCCAGCACGCTGATCTGGTGATCCACACCGATACGCTCACACCCCAACAGGTGCTCCAGCAAGTGCTGGATACCCTTGAAAACTAGCGTCCCAAAGAGCAGCTCACGATAACCCGTCTAGCGGACGACCCCAGTGATCCCCAAAAGCGATCTCGGTCAACGGCTTCCGCTGTCGCGGTGCGGTCTCCCGTTCACGCAGGGCGTCGGGGAGCGTCGCCGGGTCGCCCAGGCGACCGACGGCCAGCACGGTGGCCGGCTGCCAGTGCTCCGGCACGCGGAAGGCCTCGCGTGCGGCCTGTTTGTCGAACCCCGCCATCTGGTGCACGTACAGGTCGAAATCCAGCGCCTGGAAGGTCAGTTGCGCCACCGCAGACGCCAGGTCGTAGAACGCGTAACGGTTTTCGCCACGCTCGTTGTGCGTCTCGGCGACTGTCAGGATGAGCAGCGGCGCGTTCGCCGTCCAGACCCGGTTGCCCTCCGAAAGAAGTGCCAGCAACCGCGCATAGGGCGCTGTGCCACGTTGCGTGACGATGAAAGCCCATGGCTGGCGGTTGAAGGCAGAAGGCGCCCAGCGCGCAGCCTCCAGCAAAGCGCGCACCTGCCAGGTTGGCACGGGCGTCGGGTCGAAAGCCCGTGGGCTGCGGCGACGGGCCAGCAAAGGGTTCAGTTCAGCAACGTTCGTTTGCATGCTTCCTCCAACAGAGTCTCGCAAGACAAGACGCACCGGGCGGCACGTCTTGTCTATTCAAGACTATTTCAGTCACCATGGTAAAATCGAGCCGTATTCTACTACATCGGACGCAGGATGTCAGGGGATTTTTACAGATCGCCTATAATTATCCCATCCCCTGCGTGCGAGGATGTCATGCTGATCACACCCAAGGTCATCGCTTCTAAAATCTTGTTCGACCACCCGCTGGTGCGCATTGTGCAGGACACGCTGGACTGGCAGGATGGACGCCCGCGACCGTACTTCTACCTGGCTTCGCCCTGGCGTGCCGCCGCCACGGTGGGCGTGACGGACGAAGGTCAGATGCTGCTCATCCGCCAGTACCGCCACCCACTGGGACAATTCACCTACGAATTACCTGCCGGCAGTCTGCGGCGCAATGAAGACCCTCTGGAGGGCGCACGTCGCGAATTCGAGGAAGAGAGCGGCTATCGCCCCGGCAAGATGACCCTGCTCACCCGCTACAACCAGTTCCCCGGATCGCTGCGCACCACAACCTACCTGTTCTTCGCCAGTGATCTGCAGCCCACGCAGCAACACCTCGACCCCGGCGAGTACCTGGAACTCATCCCCATGCCTGTATCCCAGGTGATTCAGATGATCCAGGACGGCGAGGTGGTTGACGGCTCGTTGCAACTGGGCGTGTTGATGGCGTTGCAAAAGGGGCTGCTCGAACCATATCTTTAAAAATTGCTGGAGGAACGTTCATGGAATACCGCAATCTGGGACGCACCGGTTTGAAAGTGTCGCCGTTGTGCCTGGGCAGCATGCAATTCGGCTGGACGGCGGACGAGGAGACCTCGTTCGCCATCCTGGACGCCGCCTGGGAGGCAGGGATCAACTTCATCGACACCGCCGATATCTACTCGCGCTGGGTGGAAGGTAACCCCGGCGGCGTGGCCGAGCGGATCATCGGCAAGTGGCTACGCGATCGCGGCATCCCGCGCCATGAGGTGGTGATCGCCACCAAAGTGCGCGGCCCGATGGGAACGGGGCCAAACGACCAGGGCCTTTCGCGCGCGCACATCATGCAGGCGGTGGAGGATTCGTTGCGCCGCCTGGGCACAGACTACATTGATCTGTATCAGGCACACTGGTTCGACGCCGAGACACCCATCGAGGAAACGCTGCGCGCCTTCGACGACCTGGTGCGCCAGGGCAAGGTACGCTACATCGGTGCGTCGAACTACCCTGCCTGGCGACTGATGCAGGCGCTGTGGGTTTCCGACCGGCTGAACCTGACCCGCTTCGATTGCCTGCAACCGCACTACAACCTGGTGCACCGCGCCGAATTCGAGCGCGAACTCGCGGACGTATGCCGCGAGTACGGCCTGGGCGTGATCCCTTACAGCCCGCTGGCCGGCGGCTTTCTGACCGGCAAATACCGCCGCGACCAGACCCCCGAATCCGTGCGCGCGGAGGGCGTGAAGCGTCGCTACTTCAAGGAGAAGAACTGGGCGCTGCTTGACCAGATGGAGGAAATAGCCCAGGCGCACGGCTGCACCATCAGCCAGATCGCGCTCGCCTGGCTGATCGCCAACCCGGTGGTCACCAGCCCCATCATCGGTCCACGAACGCTGGAGCAGTTGCAGGACAACCTGAGCGCGTTGCAGGTCGCACTCGCCCCAACGGAGATCGAACGCCTGAACGAAGCCTCCGCGCCTCAGGATTGAGTCCATGCACCGCTTCGTGGTCATCGGCGTGACTGGCGCAGGCAAGACCATCTTCGCGCAGGCCATCGCCCAACGGCTGAGTATCCCGCACATCGAGCCGGACGCGCTGTATTAGGGCCCAAACTGGACGGAAGCGGCTAATGAAAACCTGCCGCCGCCAGCGAGAATATCCGCTGCTGTTAGCTCAACCAGCGCATCGCCATCTGACCGTCTTTCGATTCACGTATCCAAAGCAGGCGCAACAATGGCCGAACCGCCTGCCAGCACACCCTCAGCAGGAAACGCTATTCCCAAATCCAAAGGAGGCCTGATGTCCCAAAACGATTCCCGCCCGATGACCGAGGAAGCGGACTTCCTCCAGATCCGCGCTATCGACCATGTGCATTTCTGGGTGGGCAACGCCCGCCAGGCAATGTACTACTGGTGGAAGGGTTACGGCTTCCAGCCGGTGGCCTACTCCGGCCTGGAGACCGGCAACCGACACTTCGCTTCCTACGTGCTGCAATCCGGCAAGGTGCGGTTCGTGGTCTCCGCGCCGTATCTGCCGAGCAGCGAGATGGCTGCACACCATCTGGTGCATGGAGACGGCGTGAAAGTCATCGCCATGGCGGTGGACGACGTAGAAGCCGCCTGGCGCGCCACCACGGAGCGCGGCGCACGCTCCGCCTGGAGTCCGCGTGAGGAGCGCGACGAATACGGCGTCTATCGCACGGCGGCCATCCACACCTACGGCGAAGTGTTGCACGTCTTCGTAGACCGGTCGGAGTACAGCGGCCCGTTCGCGCCCACCTACCAGCCGATCGATCTGCCGCACCAATCCGCCGGCATCGCCGCCATCGACCACATCGTGGGCAACGTGCAACTCGGTAAGATGAACCACTGGGTGCGCTTCTACCACCACGTGATGGGCTTCCGTCAGTTGCTGCACTTCGACGACCAGGACATCAGCACGGAGTACTCGGCGCTGATGTCCAAGGTGATGCAGGACGGGAGCGGGCGGATCAAGTTCCCCATCAACGAGCCTGCCGAGGGCAAACGCAAGAGCCAGATTGAGGAATACCTGGACTACTACCTGACACCCGGCGTGCAGCACATCGCGCTGCTGACCGGCGACATCCTCCAGACCGTCTCCGATCTGCGGTCGCGCGGCATCGAGTTCCTGCGCGTGCCGGATACCTACTACGACATCCTGCCCGACCGCGTGGGCGATATCCGCGAGCCGCTGGAGGCCATCCGGGAACTGGGCATCCTGGTGGATCGGGACGACGAAGGGTATCTGCTGCAAATCTTCACCCGCCCGATTCAGGACCGCCCGACCGCCTTCATCGAGATCATCCAGCGGCGCGGAAGTCGCGGCTTCGGCAAAGGGAACTTCAAGGCGCTGTTCGAGGCCATCGAACTGGAACAGGGACGGCGAGGTAACCTGTAGCCATGAAACTGTGCACCTTCATCGCCCCTGAAGACCGCGAGCGCCTTCACCTGGGTGCCATTCTCGGCGATGCCGTGGTCCACTTGCGCCGCCTGCGCGACTGGGCAGATGCAGAGCACGTGCTCCCTGCCGAAGCCCTGCCAGGGACCATGCTGGAGTTCATCCACGCCGGGCCAGCGACCTGGGACTTCGCCCGCGAACTGCTGGACACCCCCGGTAGCGCCGACCCACTCACGCTGACCGCGCCAGACGGTGAGCGGGTGGCCTACGCCCTGAACGAGGTCTGGCTGTACCCGCCGCTGCCGCGCCCCACCAGCCTGCGCGACTTCTATGCCTTCGAGCAGCACGTCGCCACTGCCTACGCAAACCGAGGGCGCAAGGTGCCAGCGGAGTGGTACCAGGTACCAGTGTTCTACTTCTCCAACCCAAACGCCATCTTCGGCCCGGAAGCGACCATCCCTTACCCCAAAGCCAGCCAGGCGCTGGACTACGAACTCGAAGTGGCCTGCGTGATCGGGCGCGTCGGGCAAGACATCGCCCCCGACCAGGCCGAGGAGTTCATCTTCGGCTACACCATCTTCAACGACTGGTCGGCACGCGATTTGCAACGCCAGGAGATGCGCGTCGGGTTGGGGCCGGCGAAGGGCAAGGACTTCGCCTCTTCGCTGGGGCCGTTCATCGTCACGCCAGACGAACTATTCGACCGCTACACCGGTCGCCCTGGTGTATACGACCTGACCATGGTCGCCCGTGTGAACGGCGAGGAGCGCTCGCGCGGCAACTGGCGCGACCTGCATTACTCCTTCGGCGAGATGATCGCCCGTGCTTCGGCAGACGTGTTCCTCTTTCCCGGCGACGTGATTGGTTCCGGCACAGTGGGCACGGGCTGCCTGCTGGAACTCACCCGTGGCGAAGGCCCCTGGTTGCAACCCGGCGACGTGGTCGAACTGGAAATCGAGCGTCTGGGCATGCTGCGTAACCGTGTGAGCGAGCGCAACACGCCCGTTTAGTGGCTACGCGAAAGGAGCGAGAATCATGGCCCGTATCTCCATGTTCACCCTGGCGCAGGCCGAAGGCGACCTGCGCGAGCTGTTCGAACAACACCAGCGCAAGCTCGGCTTTGTCCCAAACTACGTGCGCGCCTTCAGCCTGCGCCCGGACGCCTACCGTGCCTGGGGAGAGTTCCTCAAGGTCTTGCGCGGGAAAATGCGGCTCCGGCAATACGAACTCATTGTGATTGCCGCCACCAGCGCCATTGGCTGTCACTACTGAATGCACGCCCACGGAGCGGTGCTCCGTAACCAGTTATTTTCCCCGGAACAGACCGCGGCCATCATCCGCGATCCCCATCATGCCGGCCTGGAACCCGCCGAAGTCGCCATGATCGATTACGTTCAAACCCTGGCGCGCGATGCCAACCAGGTCACCGACGAGCAGATTCAGACCTTGCGCGATCACGGCTTCAGCGACCAGGACATCCTCAACATCACCCTGGTCGCCTCGGCGCGGGTGTTCTTCAGCAAAGTGATGGACGCGCTGGGCGTAGAAACCGACCCTCAGATGCTCGAGCTGGACGAGGTCATCCGCGCCGCGATTATGGAAAAGTGAGAAAACCATGCCCTACTATCATCGTCTGGGAGAGATTCCTCCCAAACGACACACACAGTTTCACCAACCGGATGGCTCACTGTACCGCGAAGAGGTCATGGGGTTGGAAGGGTTCTCTGGCATCCAATCCATCCTCTATCACCACTTTCTCCCACCCGTGGTGCAGGAAGTGAAAGACCTGGGGCCTGCCGCACCGCAGTTCGTAGACTTCGGCCCCATTCGCCATCGCGCCTTCGCCACAGCGAAAGTGCCCGCTGGCGGCGACCCGCTCGAAGCGCGAGTCGACCTGCTGGGCAATGCAGACGTGATCCTGGGCATCAGTCGTCCCTCGCGCAGCATGGACTACTTCTTCCGCAACAGTCAGTGCTACGAGGTGTGGTTCACCCACGAAGGTGAAGGCGTGCTACACACCCAGTTCGGCGATTTGCCCTTCCAAAGCGGCGATTACATTGTGATCCCCTTTGGCACCACGTGGCGAATGGAACTGACCAGCAACGAGGCACGCTTTTTCGTGATCGAAGCACCGACGCAGATTGTGCCACCGAAGCGTTACCGCAACGAGTTCGGTCAGTTGCTGGAGCACGCGCCCTACTGCGAGCGCGACATCCACCCACCGCAGACGCTGCGCACGCACACCGAGCGCGGCGAATTCGAGGTGCGCATCAAGGTGCGAGATCGGCTCACCCGCCACATCCTGGATCATCACCCCTTCGATGTGATCGGCTGGGACGGCTACCTGTACCCCTGGACGTTCAGCATCCACGACTTCGAGCCGATCACCGGGCGCATCCACCAGCCGCCACCGGTGCACCAGACATTCGCCGGACGCAACTTTGTGGTCTGCTCCTTCGTGCCGCGCCTGTTCGACTACCACCCGCTCGCCATCCCCGCGCCGTACAGCCACGCGAACGTGAACTCCGACGAGGTGATCTACTACGTCGAAGGCCAGTTCATGTCGCGCAAAGGCATCGACCGCTGCGACATCACACTGCATCCCACCGGTCTACCGCACGGCCCACAGCCCGGTGCGACGGAAGCGTCCATCGGCAAAACGCACACCGAAGAACTGGCCGTGATGGTGGACACCTTCCACCCCCTGCACCTCACCCAGGCCGCGCTCGATCTGGAAAAACCGGATTATTGGGCTTCCTGGAAGGAGTAGTCGGCATGGAGAAACCCGCCGCAGAGATACCCTGGCCGTCCATGTACAAACTGCTGACTGGTGCCATTGTGCCGCGCCCCATCGGCTGGATTTCCACGGTGGACGCCGAGGGCCGCCCTAACCTGGCGCCGTTCTCGTTCTTCAACGGGGTCGGCTCCAACCCGCCGCTGCTGCTGTTCTGCCCGGTCACCCGCGCCAGCGACCATCAACCCAAAGACACGCTGCGCAACGTGCGCGCCACGGGTGAGTTCGTGGTGAACATCGTGACGGAAGACCTGGCCGAGGCAATGAACCAGACTTCCGCCGAGTTGCCGCCAGAGGCGAACGAGTTCAAGGTCGCCGGCCTGACGCCCGCTCTGTCCGTCGCGGTGCGCCCGCCGCGCGTGGCGGAAAGCCCGGTACACTTCGAATGCCGCCTGTACCGGATCATCGACATCGGCGACTGGCCAGGCGCCGGGAGCATCGTGATCGGCGAGATCGTGCACGTCCACGTGCGGGACGACCTGCTGATCGGCGAGGACAAGATCGACGTGCGACGGCTTCGCCCGATCGGTCGGCTGGCCGGCGGGCTGTATTGCCGAGTCAAGGAGATCTTCAAATTGCAGCGCCCCTCTTCCCAAATCCGGTAGCCCGCACCAAATCCGGTAGCCCGCAGCAGTAAAACCTCCCATAACCCGGAGGCCATTCGCTTCCCAGGGCACAGAAAATCACATCGATCGAGAAATCCCCTTCCACTCATGAAGGTGCTATAATAGTTGCGACCTCGTCCCCTGGGAGCACGATGAGCAATTTCTGGCAACAACTGTTCTCGCTGATCACATCAACACCAGGCAACTTAAGTTATCACCTGGTGTTGACTTTTGCTATTGGCGGCGCGCTAGCCTTGGTGCTATACAGCGGGCAGCAACGGGACGTACCCCAAGTGCGCCGGTTGTCTATCGGACTGAAGGCGCTGTTCGCGCTCCGCCTGCTCCTGTTCGGCTTCGCCCTGCTGGCCTGGCAGGGTCTTGCCAACAGCCACACCCTGCTTCCCATCGTTGACCGTGCGATCACCACGCTTGGCCTGCTGATCCTCCTCTGGATCTGGGTTTTCCCCGAAGGGCCAACAAACATCGATCATGCCACCATCCTGGTCGGCATCCTGATTCTGGCCTTTGCCGGCCTCAGTCTTGGGTTGTGGAGCGAGACAGGGAACACCTCGCTGGCCTTCAACGAATTCTGGCTGGACGGCGTATGGGCCACCGCCTCCCTGCTGCTGGCCATCGCTGGCGGCGCGCTGCTCGCCACCCGCAAGCCGGAAAGCTGGGAAATCGGGCTGAGCATGATGGTTCTCCTGGCGATCGGGCACTTGATCCATTTGATTGCTCCCAACCTGTCCAGCGATTTTCCAGGAGCCGTCCGCCTGACTCAAATGGCCGCCTACCCCCTGCTGCTGGCCCTCCCCGCCCGATACCAACCCCTCATCGGTATTCGGGTCTTCCCCACCCAGGCGCCCGCAGACCGACCGATCACGTCTGAGCGCAGGCGCTACACCGCAGCGCCGAAAACCCTGGCGTCCATCCTGACCCTGATGGCCAGCCAGAACGGCGAGGATATCTGCCACCACACAACCAAAGCAATGGCGCGTGTGATGGTCGCCGATATCTGCCTGCTGATCAGTCCTCCGGATTCCAGCGGCAACCTGAGTATCCACTGCGGGTACGACCTGATCCGTGAAACAGAAATTGAGGGCCGATCCATTGACCGCAAGCAAGTCCCTCTCCTGGCCTCGGCGATCGAGCGCAAGCGCCCGCTGCGGCTACCCGCCAGCAGTACTTCGGCAGACCTGATAAACCTTGGTCAACTGCTCGGCCTGGGGCATGCTGGACACATCCTGGCGGCCCCGATCCCTGGCCCCAATCAGGATGTCCTCGCCGGCCTGGTGTTGCTTTCGCCATACGCGCGCCGCACCTGGACCACTGCCGACCAGGAATACCTAAAACCCATCCTTCCTCTGCTGGGCCAGGTGATCGTGAATCAACGCGAAAAGCTCAGGCTCAAAGATCAACTGGCATCGCTACAGACAGAGGTCGAGGGACTCCGCAATGCTGCAGAGGCAAAAGCCAATGGCGTGCCCAAGAGCGCAGAAACCGCTTCCACGGTTGAACTGCTCTCCAAAGAGCTTGAAAGAGCGCAGCAATCGCTGCTTGCGCTGGAGCGTGAAAACAAAGAACTGTACGAAAACTTCAGCCGCGCGGAGCAAGAGGCCGAGCAGGAAATTGAGCGCCTGAACTCAGAGCTCCGCCTCGCGCTGGAAGAAATCGCCCATTTGAAAGACCTGTTGAGCGAAGCTCAAGCCCAACTGGATACACTGCGCAAACAACTCCCGGCCGAGTCCCAGTCAGTCAACGAACCAGGGGACGACCAACAAGAAATCATCACCTCGCTGGCCCAGGAATTACGGCAACCGATGTCCTCCATTGTAGGCTACACCGACTTGCTGCTTGGAGAGTCCGTCGGCATCCTGGGCGCATTACAGCGCAAGTTCCTCGAGCGCATTAAGGCTTCAATCACCCGCATGGAAGGGTTGCTGGACGATCTGATCCGCGTGGTGATGGACACACCCGACCGGGCCAATCTCACCCCCACCCCAGTGGACCTGGCGGAGATTATTGACCAGGCCATCGCCCAAAGCCAACAACACCTGCGCGAAAAGGACATCCTGCTCAAAGTGGATCTACCCGAGGTCATGCCCAGATTGATCGCCGACCGGGATGCACTTCAACAAATCCTGATGCACCTGCTCAACAACGCCAGCCTGGTGACACCGGAGAACGGCGAAATCGTGCTCAAGATCCGTCAGATCACGGAAGACGGGCAGGGATTTGTGTTGATTCAGGTTACCGACTCCGGCGGCGGCATTCCTGAGGAAGACATCCCGCGCGTGTTCTCGCGGCTGTACCGGGCAGATAACCCACTCATCGAAGGCGTGGGCGACACGGGCGTCGGACTGTCCATCGCCAAGACGCTCACCGAAGCACAGCACGGACGCATCTGGGTCGAAAGCCAGGCGGGGATGGGGGCGACCTTTTCCGTGATGCTGCCCATGAACGCTTTTGCCGATCAGGGAGCCAGCGCATGAAATCACCGCAGAGCCGTTGGTTGCCAGCTCTGGTGTCCGTGCTACTGGCGCTGATTGTGGTCATTGGTGGTGCGATCGTCGCCCTGGTGGAACGCCCGTTCTCGCCCCAACCCAGCCCCAATCCCAGCGTTTCTCCCAGGAGCAACTTTCCTTCCCCCACCTCTGCAGCGACCATGATGGTCACAACGGTCGCCGGCATTCCAACGCTTACCGCCGTGATGTATGCAAGTGAATGTCCCCCACCGGTCGGGTGGCAGGCCATACAGGTTCGCCCCGGCGACACCCTGATCTCCCTGGCAGAAGCCTACCACACGACCGACGAAACCCTGGCCCAGGCAAATTGCCTGTTCGTTTCCACGCTGATTCCCGGCAGCACGCTTTACGTCCCACCGCTACCCACCGAAGCCGTTCCCACACCGGCTTTCACAGCGACGTTCACCCCCATCCCCTGCGGACCGCCAGCCAACTGGACGACCTATGTAGTGCAGCCCGGCGAGAATCTCTTCCGCCTTAGCCTGGCTTTTGGCGTCACCGTGTACCAGTTACAATTTGCCAACTGCCTGGGGAACTCCACGCTGATCTACGCCGGACAACGCCTGTGGGTTCCAAACGTACCCACACGCACACCGCAACCCTCTCCCACTCCAACATGGACCGCCTCATTCACCCCTATGCCGCCTACCCACACCCCGACGGCAACCGCTACGCCCGTGACGGCCACCGTTACCCCATCTGCAACAATTACCACACCAACAGCAACCGTCACGCCTTCGCCTTCCCCAACAGCAATGCCCTCGCCATCACCCACCGCAACGGCTACACTGCCTCCAACAGCAACGCCAACGCCAACACCATCGCCTACGCCCTCGGCGACACTGACCAGCACACCCACACCCACACCCACGCCCTGACATGCGCTCCAGGTCTCTGATCGCAACTCTAGTCTGGATCGGTGGGTTTCTCCTGGTTGGCTGCCGCCCTGCCCCAACCGGGGAGGCAGGTGCGCCCTTCCTCGTAACCGCGCCACCAGATAGCACAGCCACTCCAACGCCGTTCCTACCGCGTCCAATTATTCCCACGCCTACCATCCTTTTGCCCCCTGCTCTGTTGGCAACTCCCTTGCCATCCACAACAACCCCCACAGCTTCACCTCCTCCCTGGAACGGTTTTCCACCTCCACGATACCAGACCTTTGGTATCCCAACACCGGTTTCGCCCATCCCCCGCCCTGGAGATCAACTGCACATTGCGTTGCTCGGCTCCGATCAACGCCCCAACGACTACGGCTTCCGCACGGATACCATCTTGATCGCTGTGCTTGACCGAAAGAACAACGAGATCCGTCTGATCTCCATCCCGCGCGACCTTTATGTTTACATCCCCGGGCGAGACATGAATCGCGTTAACGTAGCCTATCCGTTCGGCGGCTTTGAGACGCTCAAACTCACCCTGATGTACAACCTGGGGATCCCGGTAGATCATTTTGTGTTGATTAACCTAACTGCCTTCCAACAACTGGTGGACAGCCTTGGCGGGATTGACGTGCAGGTCGCTGTGTCGCTCACCGACCACCGCGATCATTACGGCCAGTACACCGTCCCTGCCGGGTTGGTACACATGGATGGCGAAACCGCCTTGTGGTACGTCCGGGCAAGGTACACCACGAGTGACTTCGATCGTGCCCGACGACAACAAGAGGTCATGATGGCCATCGCTCGACGGCTGCTCAGCTTAAATGCGCTCTCCCGTCTGAATGAGCTGTACAACCTGTACCGAAACTATGTAGTCACCGACCTCACCCTGGATGACGTGGTCCGGATTTCCTCTCTGGCTGATGCCCTGCTTCAAGGCCGCATTCGAAGATACGTAGTCCAACCGCCTTACGTCAGGAACTGGGTTGTGCCGTCCAACGGCGCTCAGGTGTTGCTCCCAGTCCCCTCGCAACTGCTCCCTTTCCTGCAAACAGCGATCACGCCATAACCCCCTCCTTCTTCGATCATAGTACTTTTGTCTTATCAGCAGATCTTGCGCTGGTGATTACCCATAAGTCCTGAGGGGTTAGAAAACTCCGCCCCTGTAGTATG
>CAYSXA010000056.1:0-15670 GCA_964435005.1 uncultured Anaerolineaceae bacterium
ACCGGGAAGACGTGCTGGATGCTTACTTGTTCCGCTCGCTGGAGGAGGTGCGGACAATTACAGCCCGATGGTTGGAAGACTACAACGAAGTGCGACCTCATGACGCTTTGCATGGGCTGACCCCGTGTCAGTTTGCTGCTCAAATGGCCTGATTTCTCTCTTTCCAACTGGTACGAAAAAAGGGTACTTGACAGGGGAGGCAAGCGACCTATGGATCGAGCAGTTTTGCCCCCCCTGCGCCCGAACGCCGTCAGGGCCACGGTCGTCGCCACTGGATTACGCTCTGTGAGAGGTAAGGCAGGCACCCCGGCGTTGTCGCCGTGGCCAGGATGTCCACCACGTCTCCTAGCCCGTTGCCGTTGGCATCCCCAACGCACTGTGGAGCGGCTCTCTGAGCCGGACGCAGGAGGCCGAAAGAGACCGCGGCAGTGGCCATCTCCAGCACCGTGAACTCGCTCATGGGTACCAGCTGGTGGGCGTCCGCGTAGCGGCGGAGGATGGGATAGGGGTCCAGCAAGTCATAGGTGGGTGGGTAGTTGTACTCGTCGCTCTGTGCGGTCCAGTAATGGGGCTGGCTGTTGGGCAGGTGCGCGAAGACCCCGAACACCGGGATGCCAGGCACGGGTTCGGCCACATGGTCGTAGACAGAGGGTTTGTGCAGGGGGTCGTGAGGATAGCGCGCGCCCAGGCCGGTGATAAAACTCATGGCCAGGGGGTTGGCGCCGAGCTGGGTGTCCAGGTTCACATAGGCAGCCTCACGGTAGGTCTCGTTCCCGCTTACCGCCCAGGCCAGGAGCAGGGCGAAGGAGGAACCGGTGCTCTGGGAGAATGCCCCCCAGCCGATCCAGCCGGGCACATCCAGGCGAGCGCCGTTGCGGTAGGGGTTGGCTTTGGTACGCTGTACCAGAGGGTCGGCACGGCTCAGGACAATGGTGCGGATCTCGTCCTTGATGGTTGGGTCTGCGTCGGGCCAGGTCGCATTCAGGTAAGCCCAGTAAGCGTTCTTGTAGAACACCTGCCATTCGTTCCCTGTCCAGGGGTGGGCATGGGTCTGCCACCAGTGTTCGAAGTACTGGCGGTAGGTCGCCTGGCCTGTGGTGCGGTAGAGTTCAGCCGCGGCCCAGAGGCGGTTGTCCACGTCCTCCGGGTCGTTGTATCCACCGGTGTGGTTCCCCTCGGGGTTGTGGAACCCCCCTGCGGGGGTGGCGGTGGGGTGGGCCTGGAGGAAGGCCCATGCCTGTTCCGCGCGGGTCAGGTAGTCCGCGGCCAGTGCGGCATCGTAAGGGGCCCACAGACGGGAGGCGCTGGCGAAGAGCGCCGCGGCCAGCGCGGTGTCGTGGGTGGTTTTCTCGAAAACGTAGCGTGGCGAGCTCTCCTCCTGGGGCATGCCGCCGAACCAGGTCTGGGCCGTGACCTTGTGGTACACGCCGCCGTCTGAGGCCTGGATGCGGGCGATCCAGTCCACTTCCCACCGGGCCTCATCCAGCAGATCGGGCACGCCGTTCCCGCTTTCGGGAATGTTCCAGGCGTTGTCTTGGAAGTGGTCGGGGGCCATGTCGTAAGCGGTGAAAAGACGCCAGAGCGCGCCGGCCGCGGTGGGGAGGTACTTGCCGTAGTCCCCGGCGTCGTGCCAGCCGCCGTGCGCGTCGATCATTTGGCCGGGCACCTCGCCGTTGTAGAGAGGAGTGCTGGGTAGCGAGTCGTGAAACGCGGCGTCTATGCGCCGTCCGGCAGGGTCGTACTCATGGTCGATGGGGCGGGCGAAACGGGGGTCCGCGTAGGGTGGGGTGAGGGCGGTGCCACAACGCTGATAGTACAGCCCGCGTGCCGTGGTGTAGGCGGCGAAGTCCAGCGCGTTCACGCTGACGGTGAAAGGGTCGGAGAGGCCCAGGCCGGGGACGTAAGCCCGGTAGGTGCCGGGCGTTGTCAGGGCGCTGAAGTCGAACGCGTACACGTCCTCGCCGGAAAGCTCATCATTGGCGTGGCGCAGGGTAAGAGGCACAGTGAGAACCGGTGTGCTCGTCACTGCGTCCTGGAGGATAACGTCCGGCGGTGGATCGGGCAGGCGTAAGGGGCCGTAGCGGAGGGCGAAGAGGCCGAAGAGGTCCTGGCCTCCCAGGGTGCTGGCGTTCCACGCGGCGGTGGTCTTGCTGAGCAGCGTGCCACCCGCGCCCACAGCCCAGAACTGTCGGGCGTGGAAACGGGCCAGTCCGTGCAGGGTGGCCGCGGTGCCGCTGTCCTGGGCTGTGAAAGGCGTGCCGCCGAAGTCCGGCTTGTGCCAGAGCAGGCCGCTGTCCCCTCCGATCCAGAGGCCACCGCCCAGGTCGAAGGTCAGGGTGCGCAGGGTGGCAGCCGTGCCGGGGGTGCCTGCGATTACCTTCCAGTGGCCATACTCCCGCTGTAACACCGTGCCGCCGCTCCCCACCGCCCACAAGTAATCCACCTGAGGGCCGTTGACCGCGTACAGGTCGGCTGTGGTTGGGGAAGGCTCAGCCGTCCACGCGGTGCCCGTCCAGGAGAGGATGGTGCCGCCGTCGCCCACTGCCCAGGCGGTGTCCCCCGCACCGGCCCACACGCTCCGCAGCGTGACCGTGACGGGCGTGCTCACGGCGGTCCAGGCGCCCCCGGCATAGCGTAAGCTGACCCCTCCCGCACCCACGGCCCAGCCGATGTTGGTGGGCCCGAACGCGATGGCGAACAGGTCCGCGGTCGTGGGCGACGCTGTCTGGCTCCAGGTAGTCCCGTCCCAGTGCAGAATAACCCCACCGTCGCCCACCGCCCAGGCGTTGTCCTCGCGCGTGGCAGTTACCGCGCGCAGGGTTGTGGTCACCGGGCTGGGCATGGCCTGCCAGCCGGTCTGGTCATCCCAGGCGAAGATGGTGCCCCCCGCGCCCACGGCCCAGGCACCGCCTCCCAGGTCGCCCAGGTAACCTCCCACGTAGCCCATCTTAGGCCGGTCGGGCAGGTAGCCGATCTGGTTGACCTTGATGTTGAGGTTCAGCTGAGTGCGGTCGTCGTAGGAGAAGGTCAGTTGGGCGCGGGGCATGGTGTTGCCGGAGAGATCAGCGATGCCCTGGACGTGGAGGGTGTAGGTGTGCCCATTGGTCAGCGGGGTAGGGAAGCGCAGGAAGAGGTCGTAACGGGCTGCTGGGCCCTGATGTGTGTCGCCGACAAAGTGCTGGAAGCGGAAGTGCATCCCCGTGTCCAGCGGGTGGACCCCACCGGCGTAGTTGGGATCGGTGGTACTGGTCAGGGTATAGCGGGTCAGGTCGCGCACGCTGGCCGGATCGTAGTGCTCACTGAAGGTCAGGCGCAGGATGGTGTTGGACTCGGGGGTGAGGGAAAGCACCTGAGGGGGAGCCGTGTCGCGCAGGGCGATGTCGTCCACGAAGTAGGTGCGCCTCTGGGCATCCTTGTTCCAGGTCAGGTGCTCGACGTTGTTCAGGGTCCAGTCCGCGGTGGCCAGCACGCTCAGGGGGATGCGCACCCGGCGCCAGGTGTTGTCGATAATCCCTCCCTCGATGTAGTCCAGGATGTTGACGACGTTGCTGGTGTGGTTCCAGGTCGTGACCCAGAAGGCAGGGTTGCCGGGGTCGGCTTCGGGGCTGCGGAAGTAGAACTCGAGCACGTCGTAGGAGGAGAAATCGCGACGTCCCCCGTCTCCACAGTAGAGGTTGTAGGTGGAATCATGCCAGGGATCGGGTTGCAATTGAAGGGCGTTGCCACCGCCCCGGCCTTCTCCGTGAACCTGGGCCATGTAACTCATGCAGGGCATGGCGCGACCTGAAATGCCGTAGAGGGGTGCAGTCGTGGGGCTGCTCACCGTGCGCCAGACCCGGTCCCAATCGTAGTAGACCAGGACGCCGTTAGCCCCCGCCGCCCAGATGTAGTTGTCGCGCAGTCCGTTGACCGCGTACAGGGTCTCCGTGGTGGGAGAAGCGGCCTGCGACCATGCCGTGCCGTCCCAGTACAGGATCACCCCCCCCGCGCCCACCGCCCAGGTGCCGCCGGTGTCCGTAGCAGCCCACACGCCATACAGGTCCCCGGTGGTGAGCCCGCTCGCGACCGGGCTCCAGGACGCCCCATCCCAGTGCAGGATCACGCCGCCATCTCCCACGGCCCACACGTTGTTGGGGCTGCGCCCGTGCACCGAGCGCAGGGTTTGGGTCACCCCGGAGGGCTGGGGGGTCCAGGTGTTGCCGTCGTAGAACTGGATCGTCCCATTCGCGCCCACGGCCCAGACGTGGCTGCGGTCCACGGCTGTGACACCGTACAGGTCCGCGGTGGTCCCCGCGTTCACGGTCGCCCAGCCGTTCCCGTCGTAGTGCAGCACTGTGCCCCCCAGCCCCACGGCCCAGAGGTCCCCGGCGGAGAGGGCGGTGATGGCGGTGAGGTCGTTGGTGGTGGGAGATGGGTCCGCCTGCCAGGTAAGGGTGGCCGGGTCCAGGTGTACCAGGGTGCCGCGATTTCCCACAGCCCAGGCCTGATAATCGCTAATGGCCACTAGTCCGCGCAGGGTGTGGGTGACGGGCGAGGAGGCCGCGACCCACCCGTTGCCGTCGTCGTAGAGGATAAGCCCCCCCGTACCCACGGCCCACTTGCCCCCCAACAATGGCGCGGAGCCCGGCTCACCGTCGTAGAGGAGGGTGTCCTTCAGGGCGGTAGCGTTCTGGGGAGATAGCAGGACGACCAGGGTAAGGGCGATCAACATGCCAGCCACAAGGGGCAGGCGGTGGGCTGTGGGGGCCCGGTTTCGTGTGGATGGGCGCAATAGGCTGTGTGTCGGCCATGTCATCGTGGGTACTCAGGTGAGTGAAGGTATCTTCCAGGCCTCTACTATACCATCTTGGCTCATCTGCGCAAGTGTGCAACGGCTCTATCCGAGGCCTTTCTCATGGTCAGCGAACTGCGTGAGTTCTGTCATTGACAGGAGGTGCGCCGTTGACGTCCAGGATCCGCGGGTGTGTCACGGCGAGCGCCCGGAAGGGTGCGAAGCCACCTCCGGGACCGCGTGGCGATCGCTTGGGCTGTCGGCAACTGCCTCGCGATGACCACCCGCAGGGGACGGCGGATGTCCTGTATCTTCCACACGGCGGTCGCGCGATGCACTGAGCCCGCCGGAGTGGTGCCCTGAGCGTCCGCGAGGGGCGGTTCGAGGCCCCGTTTCCTGGCCAACGCTGGCCTCGAACCGCGGCTTCGCCGTACCTCGGCCAGCAGGCCTGTCGCCAAAAAGTAGACTTTTGAAAAGCCCCGGGTCTGTGCGGCGTCGGACTTGAATCATGGTGGGATTGTACTAGAATTGGGGGGATGGTTCATTTTCCGAAGGAGACGGTTGACACGCTTCAGGGCCTGTTTCGCCTGCGGCGAGGCTGGACCGGCTTTTCCGATGGTTGAGGAGGCTGCGGACGTGTCCACTGGATTCTGAACCCTCCTAAACGGAGGAACGCGTTACACGGAGAAGAGAGGCCAGATCCGGGAACAGGGAGCGGCCTGAGGTACTCGGTAAGGAGGCCCAAAGCATGGAAGGGCAAAGGCGTTTTAGGGCGTTTGGCCTGGTGCTGGGCGGCGTGATCGCGCTCCTGCTCGTGTTCGTGGTCGGGTTGCGTTCGGGGATCCCGGGGGTAGAGGCGCAACAAGGGCCTGTGATGCGGGTGGTGGGCGATCGCCTGGGGCCGCAGACGGTCAGCGTGGCGGTAATCGGCGAGAACCTGACGAATGTGGGTGGGTTCGAGTTCGACCTGGACGTGGACCCGAAGGTTGCCCAGGTGGTGGGCGCACAGGTGGGAAGATTCCTGGGGGCGTCGGGACGAACGGTGGGGGCGTTGGGCCCTGTCGTCGGCGCGCAGCGCCAGACGGTAGGGTTTGGCGGTTACTCCTATGATCCATCGGGCAACAACGCAGCGGGTCCGGACGGGAACGGCACGTTGGCGCAGGTGACCCTGAAGGTGATCGCGGACGGGGTTGCGCCACTGACCCTGCGTAATCCCATCCTCGCAGACGTCCGGGCCACACCGCAGCAGGTGACCACAGTGAACGCGGCGTTGCAGGTGCGCACCCATCACCCCGGTTGGAACTACATGGCGCCCTGTATAGATACCACCCGGATGTCGGTGACAGAGACACTGCAGAGCATGGACGGCACGTACGACATCGTGTTGGGGGAACAGGGCACCTTCGTATCAGGTGTGCCCTCTGTCTACCAGACGCTGGATTCGATGCCCCCTCCCGGGGCCTACTGGGTTCGGGTTACCGCGAACACGTCCGTGGTGATGACCCAGGTGGCCCCCCAGTATGATCCCACCACGCCCATCACCCTGACTAAGGGGTGGCATTGGTTGGGATACTGCTTGCGCCAGAGCCTGCCCATAAGCGTGGCATTGCAGAGCATCGCGGGCAGATACGACCTGATCCTGGGCGAGCGGGGAACGTACGTGGTGGGGCTTCCAGAGCCATACCAGAGCCTGCGCCAGATGCACTTGGGAGAGGGGTACCTCATCCGAATGACCGCGGACGGCACGCTCGTGTACCCCCCAAGTGCGCCGCGGACGGTAACCTCTCCTCAAAGGGGGGCAGGGAGGGCTACGTCGGGCGCGTGCAGGGCAGTCTCTATCACGCCGTACATGCGGCTGGTGTACGGTAAGGTATATGTGAACGGGAGCCCGGCGCCGGTGGGCACTCTTGTGGAAGCGGTGACCCCGCGTGGGGAAGTGGCTGGGTGCTTTGAGGTGCGTCACGCAGGATACTTTGGGGTGATGCAGGTGTACGGCGAGGACCCGGAGGCCAACATCCCCGGCTTTCGCGGGAGCGAGAACATGCGCTGGCGCGTGAATGGTGCCTGGGCTACAGGAACCCCTGCAGTGGTCTGGATGGATGACAAGGCCCTGGTGGAGGTGACGTTAAACGTGGATGCGCCTGGAACGGGCACGTCCACGCCCATGTTTCTGCCGATTATCTTGAAGTAGATGGGGGCGGTTAGCCACTAAGGTAACGCACAGGCGGTTGTTCGCGATCTTGTGGGTCGTTCCTTCCATTGGACTGTGCGGGGGGGGGGACTTCTCCGGGTGATGGGAGTTGGGGGCATTCGCGGGTAGGGGAAGGCACGGCCTTCCCCTACCCGATTTCCCTACTCGTGAGGGTGCTGTTGGACGCCCGTCGTGCTGAGTTTCCATGCCCGTGAGGGCATTCATTGATTCTGACCAACGGCCAAAGAGGAGAGAGCATCGGCCCATCTCGCAAAAGCGTGCTGCGGATCTCACCCCTCCCCCGCCTCACCGCCGCTGGCGGCTCGGCACTCCCTCCCCTCCCTTCCGAAGGGAGGGAGAGGTCGGCCACCGATTGGCCTCAACACGCTCGTGGCTCACAGGTGAACACAACACGGGCAGACAGGTACCTGTCTGCCCGTGTTGCGGTCTGTCGGGGCGCCGAGATTTGAACTCGGGACCTCTTCAACCCCATTGAAGCGCGCTTCCGGACTGCGCCACGCCCCGATCAGCGGGGTGGATTATAGCCCAACTTGCCTGCGTTGACAAGGTTCAAACGCGGCAATTTGGTTGCTCCCTCACCGCTGTCTTTTTTGTCCCCTCTCTCTCACTGAGGGGTAAGGAGGGGGCTACAAATTCAACCATCCCACCACGCTGGACGGCAGTTCGCGCAGCGAGCCCTGCCGCAGGGTGACCGGCGGCAGGGATTCCAGGAACACCTGGCCGTAGCGCTTGGTCAGCACACGGCGGTCGAGGATGACCACTGCGCCGCGGTCGTATTGTGTGCGGATCAACCGCCCGAACCCCTGACGGAAGCGCAACACGGCTTCAGGCACCAGGTACTGATGGAAGGGGTCTTCAAAGGTCTCGCTGCGGGCGGCGATGATCGGGTCGGAGGGCACGTCGAAGGGTAGTTTGACAATCACCAGCACGGAGAGCGCTTCGCCGGGTACGTCCACACCCTCCCAGAAGGATCGCGTGCCGAGCAGCACCGCGCGCTCGGTGGTGCGGAAACTCTCCAGCAGGCTGTGGGGCGAAGCGCCGCTGCCTTGCTCGTAAACCAGGATGTCGCGTTCCAGCAGTGGTTGGGTGATGGCCTGGGCGGTGCGTTTCAACTGTGCGTAGGAAGTGAACAGCGCCAGCGTGCGGCCCTCGGTGGCGGTGCACAGGCGCAATAGCGCCTGCTCCACTGCGCGTTGATGTCCGCGCCAGTCCGAGGGTTCTGGAATGTCGTTTACCACGTACACCAGCGCGGCGTTTTCGTAATCGAACGGCGAGCCGACGGCCAGTTCATCCGCATCCCAGGCGTGCAGCCGCTGGCGCAGGTAGTCGAACTCGCCCGCCGTGGTCAGTGTGGCCGAGGTCAGAATCACGCTGCGCTTCTCGTGCCACAGATGGCGCTCCATCAGGTGGCCGATATGCAGCGGCGCGGCCTGAAGCGTCAGGCGCTCGTCCTTCGCGTTCACCTCCACCCAGTAGATCATATCTTCCTTCGGCTCGAACACCAGCGCGTTGACCTGCGCGGCCATCTCCTTCAATTGGCGGTAGATCGCGCTCAGTGAGCCGTGTAGTTCCTCCACGTCCTCCAGCGCCAAGTCGGCCAGGTCGGTCAACTTCTCCAGCACCTGCTCGATTCGCCCCAGCAGCAGGTTGAGCGCGTCGGCGGCGGCTTCCCAGGCGGTTTCCACCTCCAGCCAGGCGGGCTGGGTGCGTGTGGCGGACACGATGCGTTCCTGATGTCCGTACTGACCGACCTCGCGCCCTTCGCGCTGGTCAGCCAGGAAGGTGCTCAGGTGGTTGAAGAAGCCGCGCATGGCATTCTGGAAGCGGAAGGCGTTATCCGTGGCGTGCTGCACGATTTGATCCAGTTCAGCGTACTGTGCGGGCGAGGTCACGTTGCGCAGCGCGACGAGCATCCGTCCCAGCAGGCCGCTCTTGCTCCCGCCGAGTTCGTAAATCAGCCGCTCCACGTCGCGCTCGGTGAGGCGGTAACTGAGCGCCTTCGTGGTGGCCGCCTCCAGGTGATGTGCCTCGTCCACAATCAGGGTGCTGTAATCGGGGAGCACGCGGTTGCCCGTGGCGACGTCGGCGAGCAGCAGGGCGTGGTTGACCACCAGCAGGTGGGCGTGTTGCGCGGCGGTCTTCGCGCGGTGGAAGGGGCAGATGCCGCCCATGCGGCGGACGCAGGTTTCGGCGTGGCATCCCTCATCCTCGGCGGAGAGACGCGCCCAGGCGCGCTCCTCGGCGGGGCCGTTCAGGTTGATTTCCTGGCGGTCGCCGCTCCCACCGTTCGCCAGCCAGACCAGCACCTTGCCGAGCACGCGCATCTCGGCGGCGGATTCAGGCGCACGGCGGCGTAAATGCTCCAGCCGGCGCGGACAGAGATAGTTCGTCCGCCCTTTGAGCACGGCGGCGCGCAGGTCGTCCCCCAGCACCCCCTGCAGCAGCGGGATGTCCTTCTGAATCAACTGGTCTTGCAGATTGCGCGTGTTCGTGGAAATCACCACACGGCTGCGGTTTTGCAGCGCCCACACGGCGGCGGGGGTGAGGTAGGCCAGCGACTTTCCCGTGCCTGTGCCCGCCTCGACCATCAGATGCCGCCCCTCGGAGATCGCCTGCGCCACGGCGTACAGCATGTCCACCTGTTGCGAGCGGTGCTCGAACTGGGGAAAGACCTGCTCGAACGCGCCGCCGCGCTCCAGCAGCGCGCCGACCTCCTCCAGGTCGAGCGGTGTTTCTTTGCCCTGTGCGGAAAGCGGCGGGCCGGGCGGCAGCGCTTCGGCGGCGTCGAACAGCGGCCCTAGCGTGCGTCCACCGCCGCGTTTCGCGCGGATGGGCTCCTTCGCCCGCAGGCGCATCACGTGGCGGAAGAACCACCCGCCGCCCCACTCCACGCGGTCGCTCAGGCGAGTGATTTCTGCAATCAGGTCGATGGGCATCTCCAGCGCCCGCTCCAGCAGGCGCAGATAGACTGCGTGCGTCACGCGGGCGTCGTCCAGCGCACGATGACTGGCAGGCAACAGCACGCCGAGCGCCCGCCCCAGCGCGCCCAGGTTGTAGCGCTGTGCATCTGGGAGCAGCACCGAGGCGATGTCGTAGGTGTCCACCACCTCGTTGAGGTGGCCGATGCCGTAGGGTTTGAGGAAGCCCAGGTCGAAACCGATGTTCTGTCCCAGGATGGGGGCGTTCCCGATGAATGCTGTCAGTTCGGGGATGACATCCTCAATGGCGGGC
Organism: uncultured Anaerolineaceae bacterium; assembly: GCA_964435005.1. Taxonomy (GTDB): domain Bacteria; phylum Chloroflexota; class Anaerolineae; order Anaerolineales; family DRMV01; genus CAYSXA01. Next base: position 10,215 of record CAYSXA010000056.1, read on the forward strand.
GCCTGCTGCACCATGCGGTCGGTGATGCCGGTGAGTTGGGTGACGTAAGGGGGAATGCGGCGGCCTGGGTGTACCAGCGTCTCCCACTCCGCCACGATGCGATGGCCGTCGAACTTCACCGCACCGATTTCAATGATTCGGTCACGGCGGGCGTCCAGGCCGGTGGTTTCCAGGTCTAAAGCAACAAGGATGGTCATGGGGGAATTATAACCCGTACCGTAACTGTTCAGACCCTCAACAACGGGGCGCGGATGGCGTGGAATCACGCTGATTTTCGCCGAACCTTTCTGATTTATCCGTGGGCATCCGCGAAATCTTTGTCATCCGTGTTCTATTCGACCAGGGCTGAACAGTTACCCCGTACCAATGGTAAACTTGGGGAAACTTCACTCTGGGAGGCCGCATTGATCGCAGAAATCGCCCGCCGTGTGCGGGAAAATATCCAGAAGGTGATTGTCGGCAAAGACCAGGCCATCAACCTGACGCTGGTAGCGGTGCTGTGCGAAGGGCACGTGCTGCTGGAGGACGTGCCCGGCATCGGCAAGACCACGCTGGCGCGCGCGCTGGCGGCGTCGCTGGGGTGCTCCTTCCGCCGCATCCAGTTCACCCCCGACCTGTTGCCCACCGACGTGACCGGCCTGAACTGGTTCAATCAAAAAACGCAGACCTTCGAGTTCCGCCCCGGCCCGATCATGACCCAGGTGGTGCTCGCCGACGAAATTAACCGTGCCACGCCGCGCACGCAGGCCGCGCTGCTGGAGTCCATGCAGGAGCGCCAGGTGACCATTGACGGCGTAACGCACCCCCTGCCACGCCCGTTTCTGGTGCTCGCCACGCAGAACCCGGTGGAATTGGAAGGTACCTTTCCGTTGCCGGAAGCGCAAATTGACCGCTTTCTGCTGCGTATCGCACTGGGATACCCCAGCCGCGAGGAAGAGAACGCCATTCTGGAGCGCTTCCGCACCGCCGATCCGTTGCCTGCGTTGCAGGCGGTCACCTCGCCAGAGGAGATCCTGCAGATGCAGGCTGTGCGCGCGGAAGTCCGCGTGACCGCCGACGTGCGCGATTACATTGTCCAGGTGGCGCGCGCCACGCGCGAGCACCCCGAAATTGAGCTGGGCGCCAGCCCGCGCGCCACGCTGGCGCTGTATCACGCGGTGCAGGCCTGGGCGGCCATCCAGGGACGCGATTACGTCATCCCCGATGACGTGAAGGCGCTCGCGCCGCATGTGCTCACCCACCGCCTGATTATCGCGCCGCAGGCGCAGTTGCGCGGTCGGCGCCCGGAGGAACTGGTGGCAGACATCGTGGCCTCTGTGCCCGTGCCGGTGGAGGATTGAATGGGTTTTCCCTCATCCCCGGCCCCTCTCCCTAAGGGAGAGGGGAGCTGCCCCTGCGATCTTCCCTCCTCAGGGGGGAGGTCGGGAGGAGGGACATGACCTACTTCCGTCGCTGGCTGTACTTTCTGGGCGTGCTCTTTCTACTGGGGGTGGTCATCCAGTTGCCTGCGCTGGTCGGGTTCACCACCATGCTGGCTGTGGTGCTGGGCGTGGCTGCGCTCTGGCAACGGTATTCGCTGGACGGGGTGGTCTATCGCCGTCGCCCGCACTATCGCCGCGCCTTCCCCGGTGAGCGCGTGCCGTTGCGCATCGAGGTGGAGAACCGCAAGTGGCTGCCGCTTTCCTGGCTGCGGCTGCGCGACCCCTGGCCGATGGCCGTCGCACCGGAAGACGAATCCGCGCTCGCGCCGTCCCACCTGCCCGATCAGGGCGTGTTGACGCACGTGTTCTCCCTGCGCTGGTACGAACGCGCCCGCCGTGAGTACACGCTGTTGTTCCGCGAGCGCGGGGTGCATCGCGTGGGGCCGGCGGTGGCCGAATCGGGTGACCTGTTCGGCATCTGGGAACGCACCGCCGAGGTCGCCCCGTCGGAGACGCTGACCGTGTTCCCCGCGCTCATCCCGCTGGAAGACCTGCAACTGACCGCCGAAGATCCCTTTGGCGACCGCAAGGCGCAGCGTCGGCTGTTCGAGGACCCCAATCTGGTGATGGGGGTGCGCGATTACCACCCGGATGACGACTTCCGCCGCGTGCACTGGTCGGCCACGGCGCGCGTGGGGCGCTTACAGGTCAAGGTGCACCAGCCGGTTTCGGCGCGGGTGATGGTGCTCTGCCTGAATGTGACCACGATGGAGCGCCGCTGGGAGGGCGTGAAACCGGAGGTGTTGGAGCATCTGGTGCGCGTGGCGGCTACGCTGGCCTATCACGGCGTGGAGCGCGGCTATCAGGTCGGGCTGATTTCGAACAGCACGCTCTCGAACTCCGACCAGCCGTTCCGCATCTCGCCGGGGCGTTCGCCGAAGCAACTGGCGTGGCTGCTGGAGGCGCTGGCGGGCGTCACGCCGGTGGTGGTCACGCCGTTCGACCGCTTCTTGCTGCGTGAGGCGCCGCGCCTGCCGTATGGGGCAACGCTGGTGGTGGTCACTGCGCTGGTTTCCGATGCGCTGACCGAGACGCTGGTGCGGCTGAAGCGGCGCGGGCGACGACTGATTTTGTTCTCGGTGGCACCCGAACCGCCGCCCGAGCTGCCCGGCGTGCGAGTGATCCATCGCCCCTTTGTGCCGGAGGGGAGTGCATGAAGCGTGTCGAGTTCAACCCCTGGCGCGAACTGGCCGCGCTGGCCGTGCTGGTCATGGAGGTCGCCTGGGTGACCGTCTGGCTGCGGCTGCTGATGCGCCCGTCAGCACAGGTCGGGTTGGGGCGCACACTGGCGCTGCTGCTGGCGTTTTCCCTGACGACCTATGCCTGGGCGCACGTCGGCGCGCTGTTCTCGTTGCGGCGGAACCTGCTGCGCGGCGGATTGCTCGCTTTGCTGCCCGGCGGGGTGCTGGCCGGCTGGGCCTGGCTGATCGCCCACCGCCCCGACGAGGCCGGCCTGGAGGCGCTGGTCACGCAGCCGCTGCGCTCCTTCGCCGACCTGCACGACGTGATCCCGCCCCAGGTAGTGGTGCTGTTCGCCGTGCTGGCGCTCTGGTGGCTGAGCACGCGGCTGGCGGGCGTACGCGTGGGGCCGATGATCGTTGGGCGGCGTTTTCGCTTTGGCGTGGGCTTCTTCGCGCTCTGGGCGGCGCTTACGTTGGGGCGCATGGACACGGAAGGGCTGGGGCTGTTCGCGCTGTTCGTGGGTGCGGCACTGGTGGCGATGGCCGCGGCGCGCGTGGCGGTGATTTCGCTGATGCGCGGCGGGCGGCGTAGCCCGTTCACCCGCCGCTGGCTGGGCTCGCTGTTCGGCGCGGTTGGTGGGCTGGTGCTGGTGGCCGGCGGACTGGCCGTGGCGCTGGCCGGGCCGCTCACCCGCTGGACGGGCGTACTGCTGGCACGCACGGTGCAGGGCCTGGCGGTGCTGGTGAGCAGCCCGTTCCTGGCGCTGTTGATTGCCATCGCTCCCTGGCTGGAAGGGCTGCGCGAGATGTTCATGACCACCGCGCCGCCGCAGCCGACGGTTACGCCCATGCCCGATGCGGCAGAGCAGTTGCGCCAGCAGATGGAGCAGATGGCGGCGCAGTCGCCCGCTGTAGCGCCGAACTGGGGGTTGATTAAAGGCTTGTTGCTGCTGATGGGCGTGGTGCTGGTGGTGGCACTGGTGCTGCGCGGCGCGGGTGCGGTCGGCGCGGGGCGCACTGAAGCCGCCGAGGAAGGGCTGGAGGACGTCGAGCGCGGCGGGCTGTGGCGGCGCGTGCGGCGGGCGTTGCAGGGCGGCGCTGGTGGCGGCGGTCGGCGGTTGGGCGCGGCGGCGCGGCGACGTGCGGCGGCCCGTATTCGCCGCATCTACGCGGATTTGCTGGCGCTTGGGGCGCGGATTGGACATCCCCGCCCGCCGGAAGCCACCCCGCTGGAGTACATCCCTTTGCTGGCACAGGGGATGCCGGGCGAGGAGCCCGCGCTGCAGGAGATTACCCGTGCCTACCTGCGCGTGCGCTACGGCGAGTTGCCGGAGACGGCGGCGGAAATCCGCGCGGTGGAGCGCGCCTGGGCGTCCGTGCGTCGTGCGGCCCGGCGGAGGAACCACAAAGTTGCGGAGAGCACAGAGTAATTTTCTCTGTCCTTTGTGCCTTCGTGGTTTGTGAGGGAAACGATGGAACTCATTCTGCGATCCTGGGAGTGGCGTTGGGACGTGGCGTTTGTGCTGGGGGTGAGCGGTGTGCTCTATCTGCGCGGCTGGTGGCGGCTGCGGCGGATGGGTGCGCGCCTGCCGTCCCGCGGACGGCTGGCGTCCTATCTGAGCGGCTGGGTGTTGCTGTGGCTGGCGTTGATTTCGCCGATTGACGTGCTCGGTGGGATGCTGTTCAGCATTCACATGGTGCAGCACCTGTTGCTGATGATGTTCGCCCCGCCGCTGCTGTGGCTGGGTAGCCCGTTCCCTATCGGGTTGTGGGGGTTGCCGGATTCCTGGCGGCGACGGGTGGGGCGCTGGTTCCGGCGGCGAGCGGGGTTGCGCCGCACGCTGCTCGAATGGACGCCGCGCGGCGGGGTGTGGCTGCTCAACGTGGTGGTGTTGCTGATGTGGCACGACCCGAACGCCTACAACGCGGCCTTGCGCCAGCCCTGGTTACACGACGCAGAGCACCTGACCTTCTTCCTGGCCTCGATGCTGTACTGGTGGCAGGTGATCCAGGCCGGGCCGCGCCTGCACGGGCGTTTTCCCTGGGGGCTGCGGCTGGCCTACCTGTTCGGGATGGTGCCGATTACCGCGGCAGCAGGCGTGGCGATAGCCTTCACCAAACACCCGATTTACACCTACTACCTGAGCGTGCCGCGCTTTTGGGGCATCGACGTGATGGCTGACCAGCGCGCAGGCGGCGTGCTGATGTGGGTCGGCGGTGGCATGATGTACATGCTGGGGGCGTTGGTGCTGATTGCAGCCTACACGCGCAAGGAGGAAGGGGCGTGAGAAGGGGTGTGTTTCGCGTAGTCGTGGTGTTGGCTGTAGGAGTGGCGCTGTTGCTCGCTACCTGGACGGTGCAGGCACACGGTGGCGGCACGCCGCAACTGGTACGACAGCCCGTCGGCCCGTATCTGCTTTCCGTGTGGACGCAGCCCGACCCGCCGCGCGTGGGCGCGCTTCACATGACGACAGCGGTGTTTGTCTCTGATGGTGAGAGCGATACACCGGTGCTGGACGCTGGTGTGTTCGTCATGTTGCAGCCGCCGGGCGACGAACCTCCGCTGCGGCGCTTGCTTTCGCGTGGGGGAGCGGCGTATCCGGGCTATTACGAGGCGGATGTAGAACTCTCGACCACCGGGCGCTGGCAGGCGACGGTGATTGTGAGCGGCCCGGAGGGCGGCGGTCAGGCGGCCTTCGACCTGGACGTGCGTTCTGCGCAACGGGTCTCGCCTCTGGTCTGGGGCTGGCTGGGGCGGGCTGGTGTATCCGGCGGGGGGGTTGTGCTCGTGTCG
>CAYSXA010000057.1:0-15158 GCA_964435005.1 uncultured Anaerolineaceae bacterium
CACCCGGAGGGTCAGCCCCCCCCCCCCGGGCCCTACCCGCCCCTCTGCGATCGCAGCCGCAGAGTGGTAGAAGGGACGGGGTTGCGAGGCCGCCGGCGGCTGCCCACCCGCAACGTCTGGGGCGCGGCGACCACATCCGGCGGGCGGTACGCTGGCGGCGGGGCGACGGCCTCTTCCAGCGCCTCGACCTGCTCCTCCAACGCCCGCAGGGCTTCCACCGGCTGACGCGCGCGGCGCAGTTCGGCGCGCACAGCCTCGATCTCCGCCTCCAGGCGGGCGATTTCCTCGCGTGCCTCGGTGCGGGCCGCTTCAAGCACCGCGCGGCGCTCTTCTTCAATCCGGTCAAGCCGTTCCGCAAGTTCCGCGCGCAATTGTTCCGCTTCTTGACGCAGGCGTTCCGCCTCGGCGCGCGCCTGGCGCGCCCGTTCGCGCTCGCGGTGGATGGCATCCAGCAGGTCATCGGCCTGGACGTCGGCAGGGTTGAGCGTCCCGCGCGCGGCTTCCACAATCTCCGACGGCAATCCCAGCCGCGTGGCAATCGCCAGCGCGTTCGACCGACCGGGGATGCCGATGGTCAGGCGGTAGGTCGGGCGCAGGGTCTCCAGGTCGAACTCCACGCTGGCATTCACCACCCCCGGCGTGGCGTGCGCATAGGCCTTCAGTTCGGGGTAGTGCGTGGCGACGAACGTGGTGATGCCGCGCTCCACCAGGTGATGCAGGATGGCGCGCGCCAGCGCCGCCCCTTCCTGCGGGTCGGTGCCCGCGCCGAGTTCGTCGAAAATCACCAGCGAGCGGCGGTCGGCGCGCTCCAGGATGCGGATGATGTTCGTGATGTGGCCGGAGAAGGTGGACAGCGACTGTTCGATGGATTGCTCGTCGCCGATGTCGGCGAACACGTCATCGAACACGGAAAGTTGCGATCCCTTTCGCGCCGGGATGTGCAGCCCGGCCTGCGCCATCAGCGCCAGCAGCCCAACGGTCTTCAGCGTGACCGTCTTGCCGCCGGTGTTCGGGCCGGTGATGACCACCACGTAGTTCTGCGGGAACAGCTCCACGTCAATGGGAACGACGGTCTCCGGGTCGAGCAGCGGGTGGCGGGCATCGAACAGGCGGATGGTGGAGCCAGGGTGGCGCGTTTTCCCCTTCGGCGTGCGCCAGGGGAGCAGCTCGGGTTCCACAGCGTCCATCGCGGCGGCCAGCCGCGCCCGCGCCAGGATCAGGTCAATCGCTGCGAGCGCATCCACCGTCCGCACCAGCGCGTCTGTGTGTGCTCCCACCTGTTGCGAAAGCGCGGCCAGCACACGGCGCTCTTCCTCCTGCTCCGCGAGTTGCAGTTCGCGGTAGCGGTTGTTCGCCTCCACCACCGCCAGCGGCTCGACGAACAGTGTAGCACCGGAAGCGGAACGGTCGTGCACCACAGCCTTCAGCCGTCCTTTGAACTCCGCCCGCAGAGGGATTACGTAGCGTCCGTCGCGCTGGGTGACGATGGCGTCTTGCAACATGGACGCGATGCGCGGGTCGTTCACCATGCGCTGCAGGCGGTCGAGCAGGCGCTGGTGCACGGTGCGCAGCTCGCGGCGGATGCGCGCCAGCGCCTCCGAGGCGGCGTCCAGCACCTCGCCGCGCTCCGAGATGGCCTGCGAGATGGCGTCCACCAACCCCATCGGCGGTGGAATCTGGGCAGCCCAGTCGGCCAGGTGAGGGAACGCGGCGGCCTGACGCTCCATCGCGCGCTTCAGCGTGCGCGCGGCAACCAGCGTGGCCTTCACGTCCAGCAGTTCAGCGGGGGTGAGCACTTTGCCACGCGCGGCGGCCTCCGCCAGCGGACGCACGTCGCGCGCGCCGCCCACGCTGACCGGCATGTCCGAATCGAGCAGAGCGCGCGCCTCGCGCGTCTCGGCCTGCAGCCGGCGGGCAGTCTCCAGGTCGTTCACCGGTTGCCAGGTCAGCGCCTGCTCGTGCGAGGCGCTGAAGTCCGTGTGTTCTGCCAACCTGGCCTGGATTTTGTCGAATTCCAGCGTGCGCAGCGACTTTTCGTCCATAGCGGGGGAAGTGTACCATGAATCGCCCCCTCCCCCCCGTGAGGGGAAGGCTGGGAAAGGAGGGAGGCTAATCCAGCAACCCGCGTTCGATGCCGTAGCGAATCAGTTCAGCGCGGTTGCGTAACCCCAATTTGTTCATGATATTCGCGCAATGGGTCTGCACGGTGGAGAGCGTGACCGTCAGGCGTTCGGCGATCTCGCGGTTGGTCAGCCCCTGAGCGACCAGATCGAGCACCTGACGTTCGCGCGCGGTCAGCCCCCCGGCCTGCAGACGCGCCTGTGAAGCGGGATGGCGCGCCAGATCGGCGACCAGTTGACGGGTGAGCGAGGGATAGATGTACACATCGCCTCGCGCCGCAGCCTGCACGGCCAGCCTCAGATCGGCCAATCCCCCTTCCTTAAGCACGTAGCCTGAAATTCCCGCCTGCAACGCGCGGAAGAAGTACTCACGGCTCTCATGCATGGTGAGCACCACGATCGCCACCTCCGGCGCGGACTGATGCACGCGACGGATGATCTCCAGACCGCTGATGTCGGGCAGGGAAAGGTCAAGGATGAGCACATCGGGGCGCAGTTCAGGAACCCGGCGCAGCGTCTCCTCACCCGTGGCCGCCTCGCCAACCACACGGAGATCGGGCTGCGCGTCCAGCAAACGCCGTACGCCCTCGCGCAAAATAGCGTGATCATCCACCACAAAAACGGTGATCTCAGCCATCGACTCTCGCGGCGTTCGTGGGGATTTCAAAGCGCACCGTCGTCCCTTGACCGGGTGCTGAGTTCACTTCCATCGAGCCGCCGAGCAATATACAGCGTTCTCGAATACCCAACAGTCCCCAGCCGCCGTGGTCGCCAGGATCAGGCAGGGATCGCGGGTCGAAGCCACACCCGTCGTCGCGCACCTCCATGCACACGCGGTCTGGTTCGTACATCACCACGACCTGCACAGATTTCGGCTGGGCGTGTTTCAGAGCGTTCATCAGGCATTCCTGTCCCATACGATAAAGGGCGATCTCGGCAGTTTCTCCCAGGCGATACGGTTTCCCCCATCGTGTGACGGAAACGCGCACCCCACGCGGTTCCAGGATACGGACAGCCAGGTCGCGCAGCGCCGGCACCAGGCCAAGCTCATCCAGCGGCGGAGGGCGCAGATCGAGCATCAACTGACGGGTCTGACGCAGCATATCGTCGGCGAGGTCATGCGCCCGCCGCACTTCCTCCACCAGACCCGAAGGAGCACCCTTCAGGTAAGGGAACAGCGCATCCACACTGAGCTGAAACGCCATCAACCCCTGGGCAAATTCATCGTGCAATTGGCGGGCAATGCGACGCCGTTCTTCTTCTTGAGCAACCATGATCTTGTGGAGCAAACGGCGACGCAGCGCATCCTGGCGTTGCAGCTCCTCGTTCAGGCGACGCAACTCCTGGGCGGCGCGACTGCGCTCCAGGTACAATTGCATCAACCAGCCCAGGGCAACGTACACCATCAACGGGCCGATCACGCCAAACAACAGGCTCTCGACGACGAAGTTCGCATCAACGCCTTGATGGCTCAGCACGAAGTGTTCCATCACCTCAAAGCCGAGCACGATCAGGAAGAGCAACGCCGGCACGCCCAGACGCAGCCACTGAAGGCGTGCGGTATCCTGGAACGAAACCAGACGGCGTTTTGCGTCCATTATAAAATTAGTGTACCATAATGCCTGTGGAAACAGACTTCAGGAAACCAGGTCTGGGCGCGGGGATGGTGTAACATCTCAAAGGGGAAATGCATCGAATGAAAGCAGTCCTTCAGATGAGGAGAACATACCATGAGTGCGGTTGAAAAGAAAAAACACCCCCGCGTGATCATCTTCACCACGCCGACCTGCCGCTTCTGCCGCGCGGCGAAGAAATACCTGCGCGAGCGCGGCATCCGCTTCAAAGAAGTGGACGTCTCGCGCGACCAGGCAGCCGCGCGCGACATGGTGCGGCGCAGCGGTCAGATGGGCGTGCCTGTGCTGGACATCGGCGGTAAAATTGTGGTGGGCTTCGACCGCCCCAAGATCGACCGCCTGCTCGGTTTGAAGTGAGCCAATCCCATACGTTATAAAGGAGGTATGAGCGATGACAACGATTGAACCCCTGGGTGCTCGTGTGTTGGTCAAAGTGCTGGAACCCGAAAGCAAAACCCCCAGCGGCCTGGTGTTGCCGGAAACCGCGAAAGAGAAACCTCAGGAGGGCCTGATCGAAGCCATTGGCGACCCTGAGGAGCTGTCTTACGACCTGAAGGTCGGCGACAAAGTGCTGTACGCCAAGTACAGCGGCACGGAAATCAAGATCGACGGGGAAGATTACCTGATCCTGAACGAGGACGACATCCTGGCGCGGATTCGGGAGTAACACCCGCCAGCCCACGCGTTCCTCATCCCACACGCGCGGGGACGACGCATTTCGGTCGTGCGTCGTCCCCGCGTTTTTTATTGTAAGAGCGCCCTACGGGTCGCCTCTACTGAATAGGAATGGTCTCCACACGGATGTTTTCTTCACCGACCAGTGCCGCCAGGCGTTGCAGCAACTCGTCGCACACGCCGGTGGTGTCGTTCGGGAACTCCACCAGATAGTTTCGTCCTTCTTCAATGATGTAGAAGGCAAAGTGATCCCGGCCCGGATAGGCCCTCAAGATACCGTGTACATGGCGCACGCGCAAATTGTCGCGCGCACGGTCGCCAGTGGCGCGCAGGATGACCGTGACCATCCGGCAGGCGTTCTCGTCGTCCGTGCGCGGCGGGAGAATGTACCGTGGCGGGAAGACCGGCGGCGCGGACTCGCGGCGCGGCGTCTCCACCGACGCGGGAGCCGCCAGGCGCGGCGCAGCGCGATACGGGGCGCGTGTTTCGGCCACGGATGGTCGCGGCGACGTGTCTCCGGCGACCCGGGAATCGTCCAGCGCTTCCGACACAGGCGCCGACAGCGCACTGGTCGGCGGCTCGACCGACTCGACCGGATCGACCGGCGGCGGCTCCGGTGCGGCCATTGCTACCGGCGCCGTCCCCGGAACGACGGCCTCCTCCCAGCCATCCGGGAACGGCTCCGGCGGCGGGGGAACGTCTTCGTCCGGCGGCGGTGCGTCAACGATGGCTTCTTCCACCGGCGGCGGGGGTGCAGGCGAAGGCGCAGCCGGCTTCCGCGGTGCAGGCACTCGCTCACGGCGACGCAGCGGCGGGGTCGGGCGGCGCCCTGCCGAATCCGTAATCTTCAACTCCATGGTCACGTGATCCACCAGCACCTTGGGGTTCGCCCCATCGTTGTCCACCTTGCCGGTGACCAGCACAATGTTGTCCACCGCGAGCAAGGGGCCATAGGTCTCCCAGGCGCGCGGGAAAACCACCAGTTCAATGCTCCCCTGGGGGTCTTCAATGGTCACAAAGCCCATGGTCTTATCGGTGCGGGTGCGGTGCGGGCGCACCGCCGTAATCAGCCCGGCCACGCGCACGGTTTCGCGGTTCCCGGCCTCGCCCAACTGGCCGGCGTAGTGCGTCACCACTTCGTCGATGGCGTCCATCACCGGGCTGAGCGGGTGATCGGACACGTACAGGCCGATCAGTTCACGTTCCCAGTTCAGCAGTTCGCGTCGGGAGACATCAGGCAGATTCACCGGCAGGCGGATTTCGTCCCGCACGCCGGTGTGCTCGCCGAACATGGAAATCTGGCCGCGCTCTTTGGCCTTGAAGTGCGCGTCGCTGATGGCAACCATTTTGTCCAGCACTTCAAGCAGAGCCAGCCGGGGGCCGAAGTCATCCAGCGCGCCGACCTTAATCAGACACTCCAGCGGACGCTTCCCCACGGAGCGCAAATCCACCCGGTAGATAAAGTCGTTCAGGTCGCGGAACGGGCCGCCCTCGCGCCGCGCGCGCAAAATGGCGTCCACCGGTTTCAGACCCACATTCTTCACCGCGCCCAAACCGAAGCGGATGGCGCTCGTGCCGTCTTCCTGGTCTTCGATAGTGAAATCCCATTCGCTGCGGTTCACGCTGGGCGGCAGCACCCGAATACCCATCCGGCGGCAATCGGCCACGTAGAGCGCCACCTTGTCCGTGTTGTCCTTGTTCACCGAGAGCAAGGCGGTCATGTATTCGACCGGGTAGTGCGCCTTCAGATAGGCCGTCTGCACCGCAATCACGCCGTAATCCGCAGCATGACTTTTGTTGAAGCCATAACGCGCGAACTCCTCCCAGTCGGAGAAGATCGCTTCGGCGGTTTCGCGGGCGATACCGCGCTCCACTGCGCCGTTGACGAACTTTTCGCGGTGCTTCGCCAGTTGTTTGGCCTTCTTCTTGGCGATTGCTTTGCGCAGACTGTCCGCTTCGGACGCCGTGTAGCCCGCCAGTTCCATCGCCGCGAACATGATTTGTTCCTGATAAACCGGGATGCCGTAGGTCTCGCGGAAAATCGGTTCGAGTTTGGGATGGCGGTAGGTGGGCTGCTCTTCGCCATGCATCCGGCGGATGTACGAGGGGATGAACTCCAGCGGCCCCGGTCGGTAGAGCGCGATCATGGCGATCACGTGGTTCAGGTTTTGGGGCTTCATCTGAATCAGGTACCGGCGCATCCCCGCGCCTTCCACCTGGAACACACCCGCCGTGGCACCGTGACCGAGCAGTTCATACGTCTCCGGGTCGTCCACCGGGATGTTGTGCAGATTAAGGTCAACCCCGTACCGCGCCTTGATCATTTCACAGGCGCGTGCCATCACGGTAAGCGTGGCCAGCCCCAGGAAGTCCACTTTGAGCATACCCAGGGCGTCCAGGATGTTCATCTCGAACTGGGTGACCGTCTTGATCGGGCTGTCGTCCGAGTGTCCGGTCGGGCGATGCAGCGGCAGGTACTCGATGATCGGCTTGTCGGCCACCACCACACCGGCGGCGTGCGTGCCCACGTTGCGCACCACGCCTTCCATCTTCTTTGCGGTGTCAATCAACTCGCGCAGGTAATCGACCTTTTCGTACAGTTCATGCAGTTCGGGCACTTCCTCCAGCGCCTGCTCAATGGACACCGGCTTGCCAGGGATGTTGGGGATTAACTTGGCAACCCTGTCCACCTCGGAGAGCGGGATGTCCATCACGCGCCCCACATCGCGGATGGCCGCGCGCGCGCCCAGCGTGCCGAAGGTGATGATCTGCGCCACCTTGTCCGCGCCATACTTGCGGGCGCAATATTCCATCATTTTGGGGCGCAGGTCGTCACGAAAGTCCAGGTCAATATCCGGCATGGACACGCGCCCTGGGTTCAGGAAGCGCTCGAAAATCAGCCCATGTTCCAGCGGATCGACCAGCGTGATGTCCAGCGTGTAGGCCACGATGGAACCCGCCGCTGAGCCGCGTGCGTTGTACCAGATGCCCTCTTCGCGCGCGTAGCGGCACAAATCCCACACGATCAGGAAGTAGGCATCGAAGCCCATCTCGTGGATGATCCGGAGTTCGTATTCCAGCCGCTCGCGCACTTCGGGCGCCGAGGCGCGCGCACCGTACTTGCGCCGCAGCCCTTCCTCGCACAATTGCCGCAGATAGGTCTCTGCCGTGTGCCCTTCGGGGACGGGGAACTCCGGCAGGTGATAGCCTTTGAAGCCCAGGTCAAGGTGGCAGCGTTCAGCGATCTCCAGCGTGTTGGTCAGCGCGCCAGGCACCTCAGCGAACAACCGCGCCATCTCCTCCGGGGAACGCAGGTAATAGGTGTCGTCGGTCATCCGCATCCGTTTGGGCTCGGTGAGCAGCGAACCGGTCTGGATGGCGAGCAGGATGTCTTGCAGGCGGGCGTCTTCCCGCTCGATGTAGTGCACGTCATTCGTGGCGACGAAGCGCGCCTGATACCGCTTCCCCAGTTGCAGCAACTGGCGGTTGATCTCCAGCAATTCGTCGATGTTGTGGTGCTGCATCTCGATGTAGAAGCGGTCGGGGCCGAAGACCTCGTAGTACCAGTCCAGTTTGCGACGCGCCTCCTCTACATTCCCCTCTTTGAGCGCGCGCGGAATCTCGGCGGACATGCAGCCCGACGTGCAAATCAACCCCTCGCTGTGCGCTGCCAGGAACTCATGGTCAATGCGCGGATAGTAGTAAAACCCCTCCAGTTGAGCCGCGGTGGCGATTTTGAGCAGGTTTTTGTAGCCGGTTTCGTTCTCCGCCAGCAGTAACAAATGGGTGGACTCCTTGTCCAGCTTGGAGTCGCGGTCGGTCATACGGCGGGCGGCCAGATAGGCCTCCACGCCGATGATCGGCTTGATGCCCGCCTCGGTGGCCGCGTTGTAGAACTCGATCGCCCCGAACATGGTGCCGTGGTCAGTCAGCGCCAGCGCGGGCATCCCCATCGCTTTGGCGCGCTGCACCAGCTTGCGGATGTTGCTGAATCCGTCCAGCAAGGAGTATTCGGAGTGAACGTGCAGGTGGACAAAGGACATGGCGGTAAGGTGATAAGGAGATAAGGTGATGAGGTGATGAGATGCGGAGCGACGCGATAGGGAGGCTGTGGGCATTATAGCACGCCAGGGGAAAGCGCACCGAAATTTTAAGCCCCAACCTCACCCCAGTAAACAGCGGACTGCTTTATCCCCCGTCGCCCAGCCGCCAGTCAGGGATAAAGATTTCTTCGATCGGCAAATCGAACACCTCAGCGATTTTAAACGCCAGCGGCAGACTGGGGTCGTACTTCCCCCGCTCGATCGCGTTCACCGTCTGGCGCGAAACCCCCAGGCGTTGCGCCAGCTCCGCCTGCGACCACCCACGTTCTGCGCGCAACACCGGCAATCGATTCTTCATGAGTATCTCCGGGTGAAAAGGATCATGCCCACGCTCCAGAGCGCGACCATCAGCGGGAACACGAACGTCCACGAGAGACGCGGCAGGCCGGCGTTCTCCAGGAACCCAATTGTGAGCGTGATCAGCCCCGTCAGGCTGGCGGCAAACCCTATGGCGTTCAACTGAATCTTTTGCTGCAGTTCGTCAATGGCATTCAAATACCGCAAAAAGACGTACACCTCCAGCGCCATCGGGACAACCGGCAACACAGCGGCAGGGAACCGCCACCAGGCGTCCCCTGCCAGCCGCAACAGCCACTTCCCTACAAGCACCGCGCCCACGTAGGCGACCATCGCCAGGGAAAAATCGCGCAGAAAGCGCCGTTGAGGGTCGGGCATATGTCCTCCTTTCACGGACGGCGAAAACGCCACATACTCACCATACTGAAGAAAGCGATACAGGTCAAGAGCCCGCCGATCACCAGCAGCGCCTGATCGGGCAGGCGGCCCTCCAACAACGTCGCTTGCAACAACGTCGCAACCAGCGAAGGTGGCAGCCACTCCCCCACCGCGGCAACCAGGGGTGGCAACGCCCCCGCTGGTGAGAACAGGGGTGCGGCAAACGTCATCGGCAACAGGGAAAACACGTAAAGTACGTTGACCGTTTCCGTCTTGCGCGAGAAACCAGCCAGCATCACCCCGTAGGCAGTGAAACACGCCGCACCCAGGGCGATGAAGGGCAGGCTCCAGGCCACGTTCGCCCAGGTCAGCGGCACGCCAAAGCCCCACCCCAGCGTCAGAATGAGCAACGCCTGGACGACGCCCAGCACCGCACTCACAGCCGCCATAGCGAGCAGCAGCAGCCCCAGCGGCTGTGGTGTACAAGCCAAGCGACGAAAAATACCTCGTTCGCGCCAGGAGACGATGCGCGTCGCCAGCGGTGATCCGACAAACAGGATACCCATGGTGAGCACGCCGGGAAAGAACGTCACGAAAAGGTCAGGCACTCCACCCGTCGGATCGGTGTCCACAAAACGGAATACCAGCAGCATCAACAACGGGGTGAACAGCACCACCGAAGTGGTGCGCCAGTCGCGCAGGTTGGCGCGCAGAATCTGCTTTCCGAACGCTCCGGCGGCATGCCAGGATGCACGCGAGAGGTTTTTCATCATCCGCGGATCTCCTCTCCAGTAAGATGAATGAACAGGTCTTCCAACGACGGTCTCAGCGAATGGGTAGACGGCAGTTGCGCGACGAGTGCATCGGGCGCGCCCAGCGCCAGCAGCCGCCCATGGTCGATGATCGCCACGCGATCGCACAAACGCTCTGCTTCTTCCATGTAATGCGTAGTGATCACCACTGTGCGCCCCTGCGCCTGCAGCTCGCGGATCAACCGCCAAAGCGCCCGCCGCGCCTGCGGATCCAGGCCAGCCGTCGGCTCATCCAGGAACACGATTCGAGGGTCGTTAACCAACGCCAGCGCCAACGCCAGCCGCTGTTGCTCTCCACCGCTCAACGCAGCGGGCAGGGCGCGGGCTTTTTCGCGCAACCCCAGACGCTCAAGCAACGCCTCTGCGATGGCCCGGGGGGCGGGCATGTTGTACAGGTGGGCGAACAGGTCAATCTGTTCCCGTACCGTCAGGTCTGGAATCAGGCTGGTGCGCTGCAACTGCACGCCAATGCGCCGCCTGATCTCTGGCGCTTGCGCCGGCAATTCCATCCCCAGCACACGTACCCGCCCCGCATCCGGGGGAAGCAACCCTTCCAGGATGCTGAGCGTGGTCGTTTTCCCTGCGCCGTTTGGCCCTAACAGGCCGAAGATTTCGCCGTCCATCACCTGGAAGGAAAGGTCATCCACCGCACACACGCCGCCAGGATAAACCTTCCTGAGACCGTGTACCTCGACAACGGGATCGGGCATCCCTGTACCTCCTCTATGTCAAGTTCAGCAGACAAAATGTAAAGCACGCTTTACTCGCGCAGAGTATACCCGCGAATCATCCGTGTGTCAAGCAAACTTGACACATTCCGCAGCCAGAGAGTTGGCCTGCCACGCTCGCACGCCTGTTGACGCCCTCTTCAAGGCGTGCTATGATGAAAGCGCCAACAATCAGCGTAGCCGTCACCCGACCGTGTGCCGCTGTCGGCAGCAATTATCTTTTCATCGCCTTTATTTGCTTCTTCGGGCACAGGGGGACGGCTCCGGGTGCCGCATGCTGCGCTCACAGGAGCATGTCATGAGTGTGGAGTTCTTCTTTCGTTTGATTGGTATGGTGGTGCTGGCCATCGCCATGGGCTACTGGGGGCTGGAATTGAGCGTTATCCTCCGGTCGCAGCCCGACCTGTTCTCCGTGACCTTCGGGTTGGTCGGCGCGCTGGCCGGGCTGATTCTGACGCCGTACTTCACCACCCGCCCGGTGCGCGCCCTGCGCGCCCGTCTGCGCCAGATGCCGCCCCAGGCGTTGTTCGCTGCACTGCTCGGCCTGATCTGCGGCCTGATCGTGGCAGCGCTGCTTTCCTTCCCGCTTTCCCTGTTGCCTTCACCTTTTGGCCGTGTATTGCCCTTCCTGGGTGTGTTGCTGCTGGGCTACCTGGGCGTCTCCGTGTTCGTGATGCGCCAGCACGACATCACCACGCTGCTGCGCAGCATCATGGGCGGACACTCTCCCGAAGCGCCATTCGCCTCGGAGTCGCGCACCATCCTGGTGGACACCAGCGTGCTGATCGACGGGCGCATCCTGGACGTCGCCCGCACCGGCTTTCTGACCGGCACGCTGCTCATCCCGCGTTTCGTGCTCAACGAGTTACAATACATCGCCGACTCACCCGACCCGCTCCGCCGTCAGCGCGGACGGCGCGGGCTGGACATCGTGAATGAATTGCAACGCGATCCCACGATCTCCGTCCGCATCAGCGACATTGACGTGGAGCACATCCGCGACGTGGACGAGAAATTGATCCTGCTGGCGCGCAAACTTCACGGCCCGCTGCTCACCAACGACTACAACCTGAACAAGGTTGCCGAAGTGCAGGGCGTGCCGGTACTCAACATCAACGAACTGGCCAACGCGGTCAAAACCGTGGTGTTGCCCGGCGAGACGCTGGAGCTGCGTATCATCCAGGAAGGGAAAGAAACCGACCAGGGCGTCGGCTACCTGGAAGACGGCACCATGGTCGTGGTGGAAGGTGGCCGACCCCTGATCAACCAGACAGTCACCGTCGAAGTGACCAAAGCCTTACAGACCCATGCCGGGCGGATGATCTTCGCCCGCCCCGTGAAATCGTAACAGGAGAGCCCCATGAGCCTGCGCATCTACAACACGCTCACCCGCAAGAAAGAACCCTTTAAGCCGCTTCGACCGGGACAGGTTTCCATGTACGTGTGCGGCCCCACGGTGTACAGCAAGGCGCACATCGGGCATGCCATGTCGGTGCTGGTGTTCGACATTATCCGCCGCTACCTGGAGTATCGCGGCTACAACGTCACCCATGTGATGAACTACACCGACGTGGACGACAAAATCATCCAGCGTGCGAACGCCGAGGGTGTGCCGCCGCAGGAACTGGCCGAGCGGTACATCCGCGAGTTCGACCGTCATCTGGAAGAACTGAACGTGTTGCCAGCGACCATCAAACCGCGCGCCACGCGCGAGATCGACTACATCATCCAGATGGTGCAGGGTCTGATCGAGCGTGGTTACGCCTACCAGGTGGACGGCGACGTGTACTTCCGCGTCACGCGCGACGAGGACTACGGCAAACTTTCCGGGCGCAACCTGGACGACATGCAGGCTGGCGCGCGCATTGAGGTGGACGAGCGCAAGGAGCATCCGATGGACTTCGCCGTATGGAAGGCGGCCAAGCCCGGCGAGCCGTCCTGGGATAGCCCCTGGGGGCCGGGACGCCCCGGCTGGCACATCGAGTGCTCGGCGATGAACCTGCACCACCTGGGCGAGCAGATCGACATCCACGGCGGCGGCGCTGACCTGATCTTCCCCCACCACGAGAACGAAATCGCCCAGAGCGAGAGTCTGACGGACAAGCCCTTCGCCCGCTACTGGGTACACAACGGCCTGCTGCAACTGTCGGGCGAGAAGATGAGCAAATCGCTCGGCAACCTGATTACCATCGAGGAGTTCCTGGCGGAGCACGAGGCCGACGTGCTGCGCATGCTGGTGCTGAATTCGGTGTACCGCAACCCGCTGACCTACAGCGACGAAGCGGTGGAAGCCGCCGAGCGCGGCCTGGAGCGGCTGCGTTCCGCGCTCAAGCCCGCGTTGCCGGGCGCACAGGGCGCCGACCCGGCGGCGCTGGACAAACTGGCTGCGCAGGTGGAAGCCACCCGCCAGGGTTTCCTCGACGCCATGGACGACGACTTCAACACCCCGCGCGCGCTGGGGTATCTATTCGACCTAGTGCGTGTGATCAACCAGACGCGCGACGCGGGCGCGACCGACGAGCAACTCGCCGCTGCGCAGGACACGCTGCGCGAACTGACCGGCGTACTGGGTCTGCGGCTGGAACGCGCGGTGAGCGGCACGCCAGCGGATGCCTTCATCGACCTGCTGGTGGAAGTGCGCAGCGAACTGCGCCGTCAGAAGATGTGGGAACTCTCCGACCGCATCCGCGACCGGCTGGCCGAACTTGGCGTGGCGGTCGAAGACAGCCGCGAAGGAAGCACCTGGCACTGGGCCTGAAATGCGTGAATGGGTTTACGGGCGCAACCCCGTTGATGAGGTGTTGCGCGCCGGACGACGACGCGCCTTCCGCCTGTGGCTGGCGGAAGGCGTGCAGATCAAAGGGGCACTGCGACGGATTCTGAAGCGCTGTGAACGACAGCACGTGCCCGTGGAGCGCGTGCCCCGCGCACGGCTCGATCGCCTGGGCGTGAACCATCAGGGCGTGGCGCTCGAAGTGAGCGGCTATCCCTACGCCGCGCTGGACGAGATGCTCGCGCTCGCCCTGCGCCGCCGGGAACCGCCTCTGCTCCTCATCCTGGACACGCTGCAAGACCCGCAAAACCTGGGCGCACTGTTACGCACGGCGGAAATCGTCGGCGTGCACGGCGTGCTGTTACCCCATCGACGCACGGCGACCGTCACCCCGGCAGTGGTGGCGGCCTCGTCGGGCGCCAGCGAGCATCTGCTCATCGCGCAGACCAACCTGGCGCAGGCCATCCGCGCCCTGCAGGAGCGCGACGTGTGGGTGATCGGCCTGGAGGGCGGCCTGGAAGCCACCGACCTGCCTGCCATCGACCTGCGCGGCCCGCTGGCGCTGGTGGTGGGCAACGAAGGCCGCGGTATGCGCCGCCTGGTGCGCGAATCCTGCGACCAACTGGCGCGCCTGCCCATGCGCGGCCAGATCGAGTCGCTGAACGCGGCCATTGCTGGCTCGGTGGCACTGTACTTCACCTGGCAGGCGCGCGGCTTCGCCGGCGCGCACGCTGCCACAGATGAGCGTGAATGAACAGGGGACGCTCCCTAACCAGAATCTCTCCCACACCCCTCCCTGGACCTTGGCCTTTCGGGGTCGGACCGCAGATTCACCGGATTCCCGCAGAACAATGGTTGACCTTTCGGCTCATCTACCAACTGCGTGCTACGTCATCCCCTTCCCGCCCCCCTTTCATTCCTCCCCTCCCCGGCAGGGGGGAGAGGAGAGGCTCCGGAGCAAGCCGGGCCTCGCTTCCTCGTGTCAGGACTTGCGCGGGCTCACACCCAGGTGTCATCGCGAGGGGCGTAGCCCCGAAGCGATCTCCATCCCATCCATGGCGGGGATGGCTTCGCGCCCGATGGACGCGATAGGATCAGGCTCCGACTGAAAAGGTCAAACTTCAGGGAGGGGGTACCCGTTGGCCCCCGGAGGAGAGATGCGATTCCCCGCACACCTTTCAAAAATGAGACCCCGCTTTTCTGGCGTGCGGCATCAAGATGCCGCTTTCCGAAACCGGCGACACGTCGCCGCACGCCACCAACCGAGGATGGCATGAACACCCCTGCTGACCTGGAACGCTTCCTCCAGAAGCACCACATCGCTGGCAAGGTGCTCATCTTGCCGCAACCCACCCCCACCGTGGAGACCGCCGCGCAGGCGGTCGGCGTGCCGCCAGAGCGCATCGTGAAATCGCTGCTCTTCCTGGTGAACGGCCAGCCGGTGCTCGCTGTGGCCTGCGGCCCGGCGCGCGTGGAGCGACGCGCCATCGCCGCGCACTTCGGCGTGGGGCGCAAGCGCGTGCGCCTGGCGCCGTCCCCCCCCGGTCACCGCCTCACCCGTGTCCCCCTCCGCGCCCGTCTCCTATCCACCTCTCACCCTCCCCCCTGCGCGGCGCGAGTGTCCCGCCGCGGGGTCGG
>CAYSXA010000058.1:0-14948 GCA_964435005.1 uncultured Anaerolineaceae bacterium
GTGTTGTCCACGCCCCCGCCCACGGTGGCGTACCAGCCGCTGGCTTCGTTTCCTTTGCCCCCACCCACGGTGGCGACATAGCCGCTGGACGTGTTATCCCAGCCCCCGCCCACGGTGGCGTTGGTGCCGCTGGCGATGTTGTGATAGCCCCCGCCCACAGTGGTCGCGTAGCCGTTGGCGGTGTTATCCCAGCCCCCGCCCACGATGGCACCATCGCCGCTCGCCGTGTTGCTCCGCCCACCGCCCACGGTGGCGTAGGTACCGGTGACCACGTTGTTGTATCCGCCACCGATGGTGCTGTGAGTGGCGGCGGCAAGGTTATCCTGGCCCCCGCCCACAGCAGCGTACCAAGCGGTGACGGTGATGTTGTATCCGCCGGCAATGGTGCCATAGGTCGCTGTGATCAGATTGCTCTCCCCCCCACCGATGGCGGCGTAGTCAGCGGTTGGGGAAATCACGTTGCCGTATCCGCCAGCGATGGTAGAAGCGATGGCCCGGGCCCGGTTGCCGGATGCGGTAGTCCCATTCCAGCCCCCGCCGCCCACAAAGGCGCCAGCTCCGCTGGCGATGTTGCTCCGGCCCCCGCCGACGGTGGCCTGGGCGCCGCTGGCGGTGTTGTGGTAGCCTCCGCCGATGGTGGCGTAGTCGGCCATAGCGGCATTGACGGCGCCACTCGCCCCGCCGCCACCGATGGTTGCGCCCACCACACCGGCGGACACGCTGTTACTGCTGTAGCCACCGATGACATTGGGGCTGGTGCCGTTGGGCTCCGTCCGCAGGCCAGGCAGAGCCAGCGCATACGGCGCCGCCGTCAGCGCCTGGCGCGGGCTGAGCGTGGTGTAGCTCCCGCTCCCTGACGGGCGCACGGCGACCTCCAGCCACAACGCCGTGCCGTCGAACACCGCGCCGAAGTCCAGCTGCACGCTGAACAGCCCGTCCGTCACGCTGACATTCGTCTTCGTCACCGTGCTGCCCACCTGCGTGCCGCCGGTGGCTGCGTCGTACAGTTTGAACTGGAAGTCGTACACGCCGTTAGCCGGGTTGCCCCCATCGCTCAGCCGACCCTGGTAGGTAAACGTCGTCCCCAGCGCCCCGGTCGCACCTTTGGGCGACGCGGCGCGTTGGGCCAGTGCCACGCCCGACGAGAGCAGCCCAATACCCAGTAATACCGAGAACAACCTGCTCAGCCAAGAGAAAAATTGGGAGAATCTCATTGTTTTCCTCCTTGAGAGTCTATCCGAAAAAACAGGTGGTCTCCCTTTTAGGTGTTGACACTATCTGGTAAGGGTAAAGTAGTCAGTAGTTTTTTGAGGGTCCAAATATGGTCGGTCAGCCCTGCCGCCATAGCCGGAGTACGCGGGGTCCACTTCCGAAACGAATGCTCTGCCACAGGTTGACGCAAACTCTTATGTGGACGCACCAGACTGTAGTCACTGTCTTCCCATACAGCTGAGGTCCGATAGGCTTGCAGGTCTTTGGAAAAAGCCAGCGTCTTGTGCACCTGGCGTCCGTTGAACAAGCGGCTGGTGAGGTGACTACGCTCAATGTAAGCTGTGCTGGTGCCCAGGAGCGCCACCACTTCCGCCTTTGTGCCAAAGATCACCCGCAGTTTGCGGCCCTTCAAGCGGCCACGCTCATCCCGTATCTTGACCATTTGGAGGTACATCCAATCGGCTTCCGGTTTCTTCCGGCTTGGTGGGCGGCCCGCGTCCCTGGTACTCCGTCACGCAGCCGTACACTGTTACCATAGCGTCCGCAAGGCCGCCGTCCCAGCCATCCGATATCGTTGGTGGTGGGCTGTCAGGATGCCCGCGCCGTTTCAGAATACGAAATACCCCTTCGCTGGCTTGCGTTTCATGCTTCGCGATGCCCCGTGCTGCGCGCAGGCGACTATCCATGTCGTTCCTCGTCGCTCGCCAGAACGTGCCCCTGTCGGCGATTTCAGGGCGTTTTTTCTCTCCCTTGTGGCCTACATAGGTCCAAAGGGCGTCCAACTGCGCGCACTGCACCTGAAACTCCGCCATCAGCACTTCTTCCACCTGCGCGGCATGTCGAGCCGCTTCGCACAACCAACGCAGGATGGTATCCTCTTTGTGCCCCTTAACTCGTGCCAGGGTACTGAACCGGTTGCCCTCCGCCAGTAAGGCTAAGGTTTCCAGAATTTCGTGCTCCGGCGTGCGTTTGCCATAGAAGATGGTGCCGAAGGTGGCGGTAAAGGTCCTGCCACACGTCTTGCAACGGTAGCGCTGCACCCCTTTTCGGGTCTTGCCAAATTTCTGCAAGTTCCGCTGCTGATCGCCTTGCACCTGACCATAATCTACACAATCTGGATTGGGACAAAAGTCGCCTGGGTGAGTAAATTGCGCCATCCCTCTCCCTCAAGTGACGAATTTCACCTTGAGTGCACCTTACCCCGGCTCAATACTCAAGAGGAAGACTCCCAAAATTACTGGGACACTCCAATCCGTATGTGACCTTGCTCTATCATGCTCTCTGGTATGAGCAAGAAATACATGAATTCCATCATCAGTTTAGCCCTGTGAATAATATGCCTGTTATCAAGCCTGACAACAGCGATCCCAAAAGGGATATTACCTAAAATTGTAATAGTCTACAAAACCCTGATCACCGGTTCGAGTCCGGTCGTCGCCTCAAGCGTCCAAAGCGCCCCATCTTATTCAGTGGGGCGCTCTTTGTTGTTCATGGCAAATCTGTGGGAGTGGCTGTGAGCAGAGAAGTCAAATCTTGCGCCGCCGCTTCCAGCCCCGTACCGATCAAGTCCTCGTCCGTCGGGACGTCCAGGGCTTCTACCTGCTGGCTGAGCTGATTCAGGTCGTTGGCCAGTTCCTCCAGGACGGTTCCAGCGTCAGCCGGGGTGGAGCTTCCCCGCGCGGCTTCTTTCTGTCCTGCAGGCCAACTGCGGCGATCGCCGGAGAGCCGGCAGGCGCTCAGCAGCAGTGAGAGCAGGAGTAAGAGAGCCGGCCAGCGTCTGTTCATTCAGCCCTCCTACTGAGCATCGGATTGCTGATCACGAAGCCTCTGACGAAAGTCCTGCACCGCTTGGCGAAAATCGCGCGCTGCCTGGCGCAGGGTGTGTTGTGCATCCCTCAACGCCTGACCAGCGTCTTTCAACGTCTGACGTGCCTGGTAGACGTCGGTCACTTGGCCACTGTCATCAAAACCGGCGTGCGCATTGAGCACCGCCATCGCCTGGTCATAGGAACCCTGGGCTTCCGCCAGGCCAGCCTGGAAGTCCGCTAACGCAGCCTCCAGCGGCGCGGTGTCGATTCCGCGCTCCTGCAGGCGGGCGATGGCATCTTCCGCTTTGGCAATCCCTTCCTGCGCGCGAGTGAAGGCTGCATCCATCTTGTCAGCGGATTCCAGCATCCGGGCATACTTCTCGCTCAACTTCTGGGCGATTTCCTTTTCACGCTCCTCGCGCAAAGTCTCCCGGAAATCCCGCACCGCTTGCCTGAAATCCTTCGCTGCAGACGAAAGCGCCTTCCTGGCGTCCTTGAGGGCAGCACCAGCCTCTTTGACCGTCTCCCTGGCCGCTTCCACATCGGTCACCTTCCCGTCCGCATCGAAACCAGCGTGCGTCGCCAGGATAGACGCCGCCTGGTCATACGACGCCTGCGCCGCCACCACGCCATCCTGGAAAGCCGCCAGCGCCGCTTCCAGCGGGGCAGTATCCACCCCCTTCTCTTGCAGCCGGGCGATCGCGTCCTGCGTCCGGGCTACTGCATCCTGCGCCCTGTCAAAATGTTCGCCCAGGCGGTTCAGAGCTTCCTGCTCCCTGGCGAAGATTTCTTCCAGGCGTTCCGGGTTCGGCTTGCCTTCCTGTGTGGGTGCAGCCGCCCACACCGTGGACGCTCCCACGACAGCGAAAATCATGCTCACCAGCGTCAGTACCATCAGGCCTTTGGCCATCCAATGGCGCTTCATCGTACACCTCCATACAGCGGGTTGATTGACTGACGCTTCGATTGTAGTCGAGCGGTGTTTTCCCCCTTTTACCGTGATGTAAAATCGTTGTAAAACTCCCCCAGTGCTTACAATACAGCATCCGCCAGCGCGGCCAGGCCGTCCAGGTCATCCAGATCGAGCCATTGCAGCATGACCCGCTGGACGCCCGCATCGTCCAGGGCAGCGAGTTGATCGCGCACCTCCGTCGGCGTGCCCACGATGACGCCGCGCGCCCGCAACTCCTCCACCGGGGGACGGCCTTCCAGTTTACGCGCCAGTTCTGTCGCATCACGGCCAAAGACCAGGCCGGTCATCATCGAGCGTCGAACCGAGGCTGGATCGCGCCCGGCAGCGTGCAACAGTTCATTCAGGCGGGCGTTCAGGGCAGCGAATCGTTCCGGCGGCAGGAACATGGCGTTCCACTCGTTTGCGTAACGCGCCACCAGTGGCAATGTGCGGCGTAGCCCATTCCCGCCGATCAACAGCGGCGGGCCGCCAGAGCGCCCAGGCCGCGGCAGCAACACCGCATCTTCCAGATGAAAATACCGCCCATGGAAGGTCACCCGCTCCTCATCCCGCAACAGACGGGTGATCACCTCCAGCCCCTCCTCCAGACGCGCGAAGCGCTCCCGGGTAGAGAGCAAGTCGAAGCCAAACATGGCATGTTCCCGCTCTTGCCAGCCTGCACCCACGCCGAGCACCAGCCGCCCGTTCGAGAGGTCGTCCACGTCTTTCGCCATGCGTGCCGTGAACACCGGATGACGAAACGACAGCGGGGTGACCAGCGGGCCGAACTGCAACCGCTGCGTATGGCTCGCCAGCCAGGTGAGCGAGACCCATAACTCCAACGAATCTTTTTCCGGCGGGCGGGCGTTGGTGAAGTGATCCGAGCGAAACAACCCAACGAAACCCAACGACTCCGCCGCCTGTGCCAGTCGCGTCCAGCGCACCCAGTTCAGGCCGTTCTGTCCCTCAATCATTAAAGCAATTTCTGTCATGATCACCTCTTTGCAATCTGTTTCAACCACTTCTGAATATCTACCTGCCTAATCCCTGGCCAGGTGATGACTACACGCTGCCCGGCACGAGTGAACGCCATATACAACTTCCGTGTGTGACTACGGATCAATTCCTCCCGCTCCTCATCCGAAAGGCGCATACTTTGTTCGATCTCGATCAACTCGTGCATCCCAACCAACACCACAATCGGTGCCTCCAGACCACCTCCAGCATCCAATGTGGTCACTCGAATGTAATTGCCAGGATAAGTGACACGGGAATCCAATGCCACATCCTTTCCCAGCAGCCGATTGAGCGACTCCCGAATAGCCTCTGCTCCCTCCCAACGAGCATGCAACACCAGGATATGCTGGCGCGGCACTCCCGATTTCACCCACTGCGCTATTTCTTTTACCGCCACATGGATTTCGTCCTGGGCAGCCTGCACCGGAATCAACATCGGAAACACCCCTACCGGCACATCAGCAATATCAGGGATCAGCACATCGCTATCACGATCATCCCCCAGACGCATCCGGTAAAACAAATCCGCAAATTCGATAATCTTTTGGGTTGAGCGATAACTCCGCCGTAGATGGAAAGAACGGCCCCTGGCTTCCAACCCCAACGACTTCCAGGCCAAGCCGCGGCGCAAAAAGCCTTGTCTCGGATCCGCGGCTACAAATAAATGTGCTCGTGGTGCCATGATGCGCTTAATGATGGCGAACCACAAAGGTGCAAAGAACTGCGCTTCATCCACCAGGATGAAGTCATACTGCGGGAAATCTTTGCTCCCTTCTTGCATGGCTTTCCACACCCTTCGCGGTAGATCACCCCAATCCACCTTACCCTGCGCCCGCAAGCGATGTTGATACTCGACTATTGCCTGCCACATCCGCTCCCGCTGCACCCTGGTCAAACCAAAGCCACGCCCCCGTCGATCCACCTCAAGATACTGAGAGCGCGTCATCGGCAATTGATCTTTCAGCCAGTCGATCTCGGTGAGCAGGCGTTCATATGCCAGGGAATCAGGATAAAACTCCTGCCAGACTTCACGAATCAACGCCCTCCGTGCGGCAATGGAAATCACCTCCGGCTCCTCTTCTTCAGGCCAGTGTTGCCGACACCACTGCATGAAAGTGCTCCACTCCACATTCGGAGGCGAGGTATCTCGTTTCATCAAGCGACAAAAACGATTTTCGATATCACGAACCAATGGCCGGTTGTGCGTCAGTACCAGAAAGCGTTTCGTGGGAAAATGCTGCAACAACAGCCGCAGACGAAAGAGTAAAATCAGTGTCTTGCCACTGCCCGCCACACCGTTGACGATCGTCAGGTGCAAATCTCGCGCCAGGGGGCGTACTTCCTCTGGCAACCAGAGGTCCATCTTCAACGCCCGCTCCTGATCATAATCCAGCAGAAAATCTGCCGTCGGAGAAGATGACAAGGGTACGGAGCGGCTACGTACAGTCAAATCTGCGGGCACAACGGCTTCGGGGGTGAACCGCTGTCGTAATTCTCGCCAGGCGTCCTCAGGTAACGGCTCGGAGGCAAACAAGGAGTTCCAATCCGCACCTCGCTGCATCCACTCACGCCCTACAAAACGCACAGCCCGCAACGGCTCTGGCAACACATCCTCCAAGCGACGATGAGGGATGTGCGGAAACAACACCACCCGACAGATTCGCTGCCGGGCAGGGGATTCCAGAGCACGCACGAATGATTCCAAGATCTCAGCTTCCCTGAGGCCACGCGGCGGTGGAGCCTCCCCCAAAAGCAGCATTTGAGCCGATGGATTGGCATCAATGCGTGCCGGGCTGACCTTAATCAACAACACGCGTCCGCCCGCATCTCTGACCAGAAAATCCGGCACATCTTGCTGCCAGGGAGCTAAATGATGCCAGACCAGATAATCGTCCGGCAGCAACTTGAGCGCCTTAAACGCTCGCGACACTTCTGCCGGCAGGGTCTGGGGTGGATGTTCGGGGAGAATGCGCGCCATCATTCAGGGGAGATAACCATCCGCCAGTGAAAAGTGCCGACAACGATTCGCCAGGCTCTGAAGCAAATGCACATACCTGACCGCCATCGCAGGGTAGTGAGCCGGATTGAGCAGGTTTGCACTGCCGAGCAGGATCAACTTGGTGCGCGGGCGGGTGACCGCGACGTTTAACCGTGGAGGCTGCAACAAAAACGACGCAACACGGTTCAGAAACGCCGGGTGCGAAGCCGTAAAAGACACCAGCACCACTTCGCGTTCCTGTCCCTGCATCCGTTCCACCGTATCTACCACCAGCGAGCGCAGCAACTCAACGCCCCCATCACCCTGACGGATCAGGGAGCGGATACGCCGGCTCTGAGCACGAAAAGGCACCACCACACCAATCTCTTCTGGAGAAACACCCCGCCGGATCAAGGCATAGATCAAACCGACGGCCACATCCGCTTCGCGCAGGTTGCGCACCGTGCTGTTGCGGGTCCCTAAATCCAGAAAGACCAATGGGAGGTTCGGGTCAAGCACCTCATCCCAGCGCGTACCAGTAGAGCGAAGGCGCAACCGACGCCCGGCAGCTTCATCGCTGGGGCGCAATTGCCCCTCATAGAAATGTTGGTTCGGCCACTCCACCAGGACATCATTCAGACGGTAGGTCACATCAAGCATGGTTGCATTACCCCGGCCTGCAAAGAAAGCATACACCGATTCAGGCACATCCTCCGGGTGGGAAAGCAATGTCACTGGTGGGAGTTGATGTTCATCGCCGATAAATACATATCTCTCTCCAGCCAGCATAGCCATCAACGCCAACGGGAGTGTGATCTGCGAAGCCTCATCAAAGATGATGACGTCGAATTCCACCCCCTGCAAACGCCGAGTACGCAAACTGAAGGGTGTGGCGCCAATCACGTAGCCGTGTTCGATCTGGCCGGGCGGCAGGGCATGAAATCCTTGATAACAAGGGACTTTTACATCCTCGGCGGTACGCTCTGCACCAATCTTGAACGCAGGCAACGTGGCGTCCACTTCGGCTATCTTGTTCAATGCGTTGTTGATCGCCCGGTGCGTCAGCGCAGTGACCATCACCCGCATCCCATCCTGCACCAGCAACCGGGCCAGGTATGCCAGCACCAACGTTTTTCCTGTCCCTGGCGGCCCCTGAATCAGGTAAAGCGGATCGCTGGCATAGGCCTCCGCCACAGCCTCTCGTTGGCTCTCGTTCAGGGGGGTGGAGTCCAGCCGTCGCAGCGCCTGTTCGTAGCGCTGATGGTTCAGGACCGGCAATCGCTCTCCCTGCAGCAAGGGCAGCAACTCCCGTCGTCCACGTTCACTGTCCAGGACATCATCCAGCGCTTCCAGGAAAAAAGGACTGCTATCGAACCAGTCCTGATCGGCAATCCAGCCCTCTCGTTCGTGCAAAAGCGCCGCTGAATTCCCCCTGATCAGGCTGAGTTCTACTTCCGTATCGCCGTCAAACTGCAATTCGACATGCAGTGCATCCAGCGCTGTCGGATCACCGCGATGGAGCACCAGCAGATCCCCTTCCCGAAAACGGGAATTGTTCTCGGTGCAACGCATCCGGATGTCATCCCCTTGCACCTGCTCCACGCGCAAGCCGGCGATAGCCCAGCCACTTGCAAGGCGCGTCTCCAACGCGCGCGACCATTGTTCTTCTAATTTAATCCGTTGTTCTTCAGATTCCTGGAGGATGTACGTTTTCAGTCGACGAATCAGCGCCAGCGCATTAGACATCCAATCACCTCACGGGAGTGTCCACAAGCTCACCGTTTCCACATGATACGTCTGCGGGAACAGGTCAAAGGGAGTGATCTGTCGCAGGCGGTAGCCCGCTTCCAGCAGATAACGTGCATCCCGCGCCAGGGTGGACGGATCGCAGGAGACGTACGCGATGTGCGGCGGGCACATGGCAATCAACGCCTGGCGCACTTCGCGCGTCATGCCCGCGCGTGGCGGGTCAATGACCACCACATCCGGTCGCACATCGAGGTGCGGCAGCACAGCCTCCACCGCACCCTGGTAAAGCGCCACGTTGTCGAATTCATCCAGGTTGACTTCGAAATCGTCCCAGGCGATCGGCGCGGCTTCAACACCGATCACCTGCGCCACGCGCTCCGCCAGAAAGGCGCTGAACAACCCCACCCCACAATACAAATCGAGCACGGTATGCTGCGGCTCCAGCGGCAGATGCTCCAGCAAGTGCTCCACCAGCCGCGCAGCCATCGCCGTGTTCACCTGGAAGAACGCGCCCGCAGAGACGCGGAAAGGCCGCCCCAGCACCTCAATGACCACGAAATCCTCCCCGGCGAGCAGCACCGGCCCCTCCGGCCCCAGATGCACCGCCGAGAGGGGAAAGTCCACCGCGAACTCTGCAGGGTGCGGATCGGTGCTCTCCAGCATGAGCAACACTTCACCATCCGTGCCCTGGCGCAGGGCCACGCGCTCCAGCCCAGGCACAGGAGCGATGTCCAGCAGCGGCCAGACGGCATTAATCTCCGCTTCCGGCAGGTGGCATTCCTGCACCGCGACCACCTGGTGCGAGCGCGGTGCCTGAAAGCCCAGCACACCGCCCGCCGTGAGGTGGAACTGCACGTGATTACGGTAATGCCACGCCTGCGGCGCGGCGACCGTCGGGCGCACGTTGGGATCGGGCAAGCGAGCGATGCGCTGCAACTGATCGCGCACGATCGCCTGTTTGGCGATCACCTGCGCCGGATAGGTCATGTGCTGGTAATGACACCCACCACAGACGGCAAAATGCGGGCAACGCGGCGAGAGGCGATCCGCAGCAGGTTCGAGCACCTCCTCCAGCGCCGCGCGGGCGTACCCCCGCTTCTCCTCCACCAGCTTGATGCGCACGCGCTCACCCGGCAGCGCATAAGGCACGAAAACCGCCCGCCCATCGGGCAGGCGGCCTAAGGCCTCGCCGCCATATACCAGTTTCTCTAACGTGACCTCGAACGTGTTCATTTGCGCTTCCGCGCCCTGAACTTCCGCCAGCGCCGACGGCTGCGCGTCCACCACGGTTCACGCTGCACGGTTCCCGCTTCCAGCACCGGCCAGGGGTCTTGGTCAAACATCTTGCGGAACGTGTAGGTGCTGAACAACTTCAGCGTGGCGAGCACCGGCGCGGCGACGAGCAAGCCAATCACCCCAAACAGGTTCGCCGCCACGATCGCCGCCACGAGGATACCCGCTGGATGCACGCCGAGCACCCGTCCCAACACCCGCGGCGCAACCAGGTTGTCAAAAGTCTGATCGGCAAGCACGCCGCCTGCCAGCGCAAGCAGGGCGTACCAATGCGGCGGCAGCCCCCACAGGTTGCTGCCCTGGAAGAAGGCCACCAGGGCGGTGGTGGTGTAGGTCACGCCGGGGCCGATGTAGGGCACAAACTTCGACAGCCCGGCCATCAACGTCAACGGTAGCGCGAAATGCACGCCGAGCACGGTCATCACAATCCCGTAAGGAACCATCGTGAGCAACACCAGCAGCATCTGTCCACGCAGAAAGGCGTTCCAGATGCGGTTCAACTCCCGCCCCAGGCGGTGGATGTCCGCATTGTAACCGGGGATTTCGATGTGCACCATGCGGTTGCGGAAGCCGCCACTCTCGGCCAGGATGAAGTAGGAAATCAACAGCACGAAGGCCGTCCAGCCCAGCAGACTGAGCAGGCTCCCCGCGACCAGGCCGACCAATCCACCAAGGCGCCCCAGCAGCGTTTGTGCCGAAGTCAGCAACTGGTTGCTGAGTGCAGGCAGGTCAAGCTGCGAGAGATCGATCTCGAAGGGGCCGACGACAATCACCCGCGTGGCGTAGTCCGCCGCCCAGACCGGCAGGCCGCGCAACACGCGATCCAGGAAAGCGATCAGGCTCTGTAACTGGCTGAACAGCGTTGCACCGCCCCAGATGAGCAAGGCGATCAGTCCCGCCACCACGATCAGGTACACCAGCCCAACAGTCAATCGCCAGGGCAGGTGCAGCGACGTGGAGATCGCCCGCACCAGGGGGTAAAACAGGTAGGCCAGCATCACGGCGAGCAACAGCGGGCCGATCAGACTGCGAAAACGGATCAGCAGCCCGCCGATCACGGCGACATACGTCAGTCCAACGACGACCTTGACCGAGTTCGGCCACTTGGGTGACTCGGTGGTCTGCAGTTCAGGATGCGTCATCGACCTCCACCTCCTGACGCGACCCTCTCCGTTGCCACCAGCGCGGGTTGGGCGGCGGCAGCGGCGGCGCCGCCTCTTCGGGGAACGGCTCCAGGTCGAACAGGTTGGCGTACACGTAGCGCAGCAGCACCCGCGCCGAGGCGATCGTCGGCGCAGCCAGCGCGACGCCCAGCACGCCCGCCAGCGACGCGCCCGCCACGATCCCCAGGATCACCACCAGCGGTGGCAAATGCACACTACGCCCGATGATGCGTGGAATCAGATAATTCAGGTCGAACTGCTGGAACAGTACGTGCAGGCCGATGACCAGCAACAGGAAGGCCCAGTTCGGCAACGGCAACCAGGTAGAACCCAGGAAGAAGGCCAGAATCGAGGCAATTGTCAGCCAGATGCCGTGTCCAATGCTCGGCAGAAACTCCAACAGCCCCGCCAGCAGTCCCATCACCAGCGCGAACGGCAGGCCGATGATGAACCCCACCGTGGCGATTAACAGCGCGACGACCAGCGCGAGCAGCAACTGACCGCGAAAGAACGCTGCCCAGATGCTGTTGATTTGATCCCGCAGGCGGATGAAATCCTGGCGGTACATCGGCGGGATGATGCTCACCAGCCACTCGCTGACCGCAGCAGCGTCTTTCACCAGGTAAAACGAGATCACCACGATGAACACCAGCCACGCCAGCGAGGTAATCATGTCCACCAGCACGGTGACCGTTTGCCCCACCAGTGGCTCAACCAGCCCTTGCAGCGCACCTTCCACCTGGCGCACCAGCGCCATCCCGTCAATTACCATGCTCCCGACCGTGTACTGACGGCCCACCAGGCGCTCCACCTGGGCGAAAATCTGCTGGATGTCCACATTCAGCACCGCCACCTGACGCGCCAGCGGGTTGACCAGCAGCACCATCAGCATCACCAGCAGGGCAATCACCAGCACGTACACCAGGAACGTCGCCAGGCCGCGCGGCAGCCGAAACAGGCGCTCCACACGGCTGACCAGCGGCGAGAGCACGTAAGACACCACCAGCGCGAGCACAAAAGCGGGGATCACCGCACTAAAGCGCGCCAGCAGATAAACCCCCAACGCCAGCAACAGTAAACTGGCAACCAGCTTGGTGCGTTCCGTCCAGCGCGGACGCGTGGCCTCCATTCTTCACCCCTTCCGCAAGAGAGGTAGGGACACGGCGTCCCGTGTCCCTACAAGCGATCGCCGTCCGACGTTCTACTTCAGCACAAACGAGAGCGCGACCAGGATCACCACAAACGATCCGGCCAGCAGCGCGATGCGACGCAAGTCCTGGATCACGTAAGAATAATCCGGGTTGAACTCCTCACGCAGGGCTGCGCGTGGGCGTGGACGCGCACCTGCGCGGCGGGTCGTCCGTTGCGTGCGGTTGCGTTTCTTCGCCATACGTCCTCCTGATTGTAAGTTCGACCGCGGGCGAAGTCGCCCGCCATCCTCATTGATTGGATTGCAATCGTGCCCGCACCACGATGCGCTGATTGTCCACCAGGTACGGGTAGCACGAGATCAACGTGACCACCGGTTCATCGGTGGCCGCCATCACCTCCACCTGGGTAGGCGCCACAATCTGGGTGTCCGTCACCACGTAGGTGAACGCCCGCTGGTTGGTGTACACGATCACCTGATCACCGGGGCGCAACTGATCCAGGTAACGGAACAGCTCGCCGTAAATGTCGTTATGCGCCGAAAGCACCACGTTGCCCAATTCCCCTGGCAGTCCAGAACCCACGTGCCAGCCTACGCCCTTCTTCAACTGCTCCCAGCCATCACCCACGACCACCGGCGCATCCAGGTCGAGCGCGGGGATTTGCAGCCGAATGGGCTGGGAAGCCGCCGGGGTCGGCGTGGGGAGCACGGCCATGGACTGCACCAGCGGGCGCAGGTGTTCCGGAATCTCCGCATCGTTTGGCCGCGCACCGCCAGGATCCGTCGGCGGCGTGTGGCCAGACGGCAACACAACCGCGGTGATCAACGGCGTGGGGGTGAAGGTGGGCTGCACCAGCGCCGAAGCGAACTCTTGATTCAGCTCCCGGATCAGGTTCAGGCCATTGAACAGCACAAAGAACAACCCGACCACCGCGAGCACTTCCACCAGAAGCAGAAAGCGATCCAGCCAGCGGCGGCGCGGCGGACGGCGATCCGCGGCTTCGCCCGTCACTGGCTGCGTCTGCAAATCCTCCAGTACGGGCGCTTCCAGATCGGGCGCCAGGATGACCAGCCGCCCCGTCTTGCGATACCGCTCCAGACGCTGCTGGCGCACTTTGCGGCTCTTCTCCACCAGCAGGCGGCGCAGTTCCTCAATGGTCAGGTCTTCCGGTCGGCGCGGCTTCGACATGTGGCGATTATACCCGACAATGAACGGCGCGACGCACTTTACAAAGTACACCGCTGGAATGCTCTGCTAAGGCGCCAGCTCCCAGTACGAGACCTTCTCCACCGTCACCTGGAAACCGGCTGTTTCCGCCGCGCTGATGAACAGGCCAAAGTATCCCTGAGCGAAACGATCATCGGTCACCTCGGCCAGCAGTTGATCGTTGGCATACAGTTTGATCTGATTTCCACGCAGCCAGATCCCCATGCGGTTGGTCTGTCCCGCACCGACGCGAATGGCATCGTTGTTCGTCCACGGTTGCAACGACTGATACGTCTCACCATCCCAGCTATACAGGCGGAAACGGCCATCGCATGAGAAGCCGAACACATAGCCGCCGCTGGGATCCGGCGCACGGACGATCACGCCATAACGATCCAGGCCAGCGCAGCTATCGCCTATGCGAAACACAGCTTCCAGGTACAGGTCGCTCAATGGGCCGTAGGAAGACAACCCCCAGATGTCATCCCCTCCCGTGACCAGAGAGGTCATGCGCAGGCCGCCTTCGACCGGCTCGAAGTGCGTGGACGCGGTGTCCACCATGAACCAGCGCGCGGCGTTCTCGAAGGTATCCACACCCGTCGGCTCGCCCAGATTGAGGCCGCCGCTGGTCGCCACCACATGAATCTCCACCCAAAAGGCCACGTCAGCCTGTTCGCCCAGGCCAAACGCCTGGCCACTGGCGTTGCGCAACATCCAGTCACCGCGGTAAGAGCCGGGTGTATCTGG
The DNA here is from genome assembly GCA_964435005.1 of uncultured Anaerolineaceae bacterium. GTDB lineage: Bacteria > Chloroflexota > Anaerolineae > Anaerolineales > DRMV01 > CAYSXA01. The sequence goes on from CAYSXA010000058.1 coordinate 14,277, forward strand.
CGCAGTCAGCATCACGCTCAGAGTGACCTCTTCGCCGGGACGCACTTCCTGGCTCAACGGCTGCGGACTGTCGCCTCCCATCTGCTCGCCTTCCTCGAAAATCAACGCATAGTCCGTTGTCCAGACGCACGTCCCCACGTTGCGCAGCGTCCAGGTCTTGGTGAAGGAATCCCCTGCCTGGAAGATTGCGCCGTCGGGGACGGTCTCCTCCACGAACTCGGCGCGATCGGTGCAGGTCTGCGGCGCAGGCAGGAACTGATAGTCCCAGCCGAAATCCACCGTGGCAGACGGCTGCGCGACGCCCAGCCGGACGGCCTGCATACCATCGGGCGGCGTTGTCCACCCGCCGGGGATAAGCAAGGGCTCGTTCACGTCATCCAGCGGGTCAACGCTCACGCAGTAATCCCCGGCAGACAGGCCGTCGAAGCGATAAACGCCTTGTGCGTTCGTCAGGGTCTCCGCCACCGGCGATCCCGGACAGGCACCGCTGCTGAGCACCACCCGCACACCCTCCAAACCGGGCTCCCCCTCCTCCCGAACGCCGTTGGCCGTGTATCCTCCACCCGGCAGCGACACGCAGCCTTCAGAAGGCTGCGCCGGCTCGCCGCCCTCCCCGTCGGCCACAGCGCAGAGATCGTGCCACACCACCCCCTGCACGCTACCCTGGAACGC